>JAZKEQ010000026.1:0-83724 GCA_040386935.1 Bacteroidota bacterium
TTTATATTTGATAGATTTTTTTAGTATGAAACGCTTATTATTATTTTCCCTTTTGTTGAGTATCTCTTTTGCCTCAAAAGCGGATCATATGATGGGCAGCGATATAGAATACGTCTGTATTTCACCGGGAAAGTACAAAGTTTTAACAAAAATCTATCGACAGTGTAAGGGAATCCCGCTTTATTTTGGGAATATTACTGTTTCATGTGGTGCGAATACCTACAATGTTAGTGTCTCAAGAACTTCAATCAAAGACATTACACCTACTTGTTCAGGAGGTTCGAATCCATGTAATCCCTCTAATCAAATGTCAAATGAGGGTGTTGAAGAACATACCTTTGAATGCATCATCGACTTTAATACAGCGCCCTACGATAATTTTAAGAAAGATGGCTGCTGCGAGGTATATTTTGCTGCAACGCAATGTTGCCGGGATGAATTGATTACCACACAACCTTACGATAATTTCTATACAGAAAGTATGGTGAATATTTGTAATGTCGGTAAAGGCTGCAACAATAGCCCTCAATTAACCACACCTCCGATTTCATATATCTGTTGCAATCAACCATTTTCATTCAACAACGGAGTGAGTGATAAGGTGGATGGTGATAGTCTGGTATATACTTTAGCTGATGCTTTGAAATCAAAAGGCAGCAATATTTTAAAAAACGGATCATTTACGGCAAATATCCCAATGACTCCATATTGCTTGCCTCCAGGTAATGTGAATTGTCGCCCTTTTCCAAATGCCAAACCACCTAGAGGTTTTTTCTTTGACAACCTCACAGGTGATATCATTTTTACACCGGCCAATTGTAAAGAGGCGGGCCCTGTTGTAATTCAAATTGACGAGTTTCGAAAAGACTCCGCAGGAAACTGGAAACATGTTGGTACAACAAGACGTGACATGATGATGATAGTGGTGAAGTGCGCTGAAAATAATCCCCCACAGATTACCAATACGGTCAATAAATTTGCTGTTTGCGAGGGCAATAAAATTTGCTTTACCATCAAAACAGTTGATAATATGGCGCCCAATCAAACTAATCCAGATACGACTTACTTGTCTTGGAATTATGGAATCCCCGGAGCCAGTTTCAGAATTGTAGATCCAACGGCCCGAGAGAAAGAGGCGGAGTTTTGCTGGCAAACCAAAATAGGGGACGCCCGTACAAATTCGTATAGTTTTACAGCACTTGTAAAAGATGATAATTGTCCGAGACCCGCCACCACAGCAAAAGGTTTCCTGATTAATGTTAAAGAAAAAGCACAGGCTAAAAGACAATACGATGTTTTAGACTGTGGTAAACTGCGTTTTAACTCTTTCCCTAAGGATACTGTTAATTTTAAAGGAACATATACCTACGAATGGACCATCAGAGACAGTACAAATTCTGGCATCATTTACAAGATGAGTTTTTCAAAAAAAGACAGCTTTAAATTTAAACGCGGTGGTAAATACATCATCACGCATACCATCACCAATATGCCCATCAATTGCCCATCTGTTTATACTGATACGGTTATTATGCCGCCTGTTTTGGCTGTTGAACTGGCATTTGGTAAAGATACCTTTGCTTGTGCAGGGGATAGTTTGAGATTAAAGCCGATTATCGCATACGGTTACGCACCATTTAAATTTCGCTGGGAGTCACCACTGGGTACTCATAATCCGAAAGATACACTGACAACATTTGGCATAAAGCCTACTTTCAATACCAGTATTTTATTGCGAATTACAGATAAAAATAAGTGTGTAGATCAGGATACCATTAAAGTGAAATATCAACCTCTGCCGGTTGTCAATATAGGTCTGGACAGACGTATATGCACATATCAAAATGTAATTCTCGATGCTCAAAATGACGACACCATGCGTTATTACTGGCAACCTGATGGTGATAGCACCAGACTGAAAACGGTGAATGTGGCAGGCAAATATTTTGTTAAGGTAATTGATCATCTGGGCTGTTATAAAACAGATACCATGCAATTGTTTGTAAATGATACTGTAGTGGCAATAGCAAAACCGGATCGTCAGATTTGTATTCAGGATACACTGAAAGTAAAGGCACAACGCAGACCTTTGGGTTATAGTCGCCAGTTTGTTTGGACCGATTTAAATACCGGTATACAGATGGCTTCTGATAGTTCATTCAAAACTAAAATTACACAAACTACTGAACGCAAATACGACTTGTACCTTAAAGTAACCCAAGGGGGAGTTTTTTGCGAAGACAGGGATACTCTTGTAATAACAGTAAATCCATTGCCGACTTTCAAGTTTGCAGGTATTCCGCCACGATGTTTTACAGACGGAGCGGTGAACCTAACACAAAATAATATAGCACTGGCAATGCCTGGCGCTCATGCTGTGCGCTATTTCCAGAAATTTAAAAACCCAAGTTGGGTAACCGGTGGCCCTGTAGGTATTGCGCCTTATATCTATGATTATCCCAAATTCATTTCCAATGCTCAAGTGCCTAATACAGGTTTAAGAGATACCATTTGTTACGATTATAAAGATGGAAACGGGTGTTATTTTTCTGAATGCAAACCAATACGTTTGAATCCAAATCCGGATGTTAAAGTAATTGATGGTATTTTCTGTCAAAGGGCAGGCAAAATAAATTTGGATAAACTGGTAACAGTTCCGTTCAATAAAGTGGGAGGTATACAAAGCTGGAGATGTTTGGATGTGCCCCAAAATTCAGGTGTAGATCCTAATAGTTTGGTAGAAGAAGACAACAGTGTGATACCAACCAAGTATTATATGGATCCGGGACTTGAAGGAGAAAATCAGAAAACAGGCGATTACTTTTTAGAATACTGTTTTAAAAATCCTACCACTAGTTGTCAGAGATGCGATACGACAAGAGTAACAGTTGTGCGCTTACCTGAAATACAATTTGATCCTATCCCTAGCCAATGTATCAATTATCCTTTATTGGTGCTTGATAGTTTTGTGTTAGAAAAAAACAGCGGCAAGCGTTTTCCTTCAGGTACTTGGAAATGTGTAGAGTATGGAAACTCACGTGATATGAATAACAATCTGGTGAATAATGCGATTAATAACAGCATAAAAAATCAGAAGTATTTCGATCCTTCAACCATTCAATCTGGTGGTCAGTATTTGTTGAAATTTACAGATGTTGCCAGTGGTTGTATCGTGATGGACAGTATCATTGTAAATGTGAACGGATTGCCTAAAATTAATTTAAAATTGAATCAAGATACAGTTTGTTCAAGCAGTGCTCCTGTTCAGTTGGTCAGTAATTATGCCATTAATTCACCGGATGGTGCATGGTCAGGTCAGTTTGTTACAGGCGATAAGTTTGATCCTTCTTTGAGTCCAAAAGCAAAACAATACGAAGGTGTATACACTGTTAGATTTACTTACACTGACCCATTGACTAAATGTTCAGATAAAGATACCCATAACATTTACATTCAAAGTCAGCCGGAAGTTAAAATCATCACTGCAAAACCATATCAACAATGCGAGAACGATGTGTTTTCACCAGAAGCAACCAAAAGCTGGGCAACTTATACAACATGGACCCGTAACGGTGATGGCACTATTGTAAGTCCTAAGGCTCTTAAAACAGATTATAAATACGGTATTCAGGATACAGTGGCTGGTAATGTTATAATGACGATAACTACCGATAAAGAAGGTGTATGTCCTCCGGCAACTGATAATGTCACATTGATATTTGAACCTATACCGCAGTTTGATTTGCCTTTGGGGTACGATGCCTGCGAACCTGCAACAATTGATTTTACATCTTATGTACGCAAGCCTTTCAATTCAACTAATCTGAGATATTCATGGGATTTCGGACAAGGTCAGTCGACCAGCTTTAGCACGAATGGCAATCCAACAGGTATTAAATATGATACGGCTAATAGAAATGGTTATAACGTAAAACTGACTGTTTATAATCAATGGGGTGCAACACAGGCTGAAGCTTGTCCAGCTACTATTGACTCACTCAACTATGTAAGAATATGGCCGACTCCGGTAGTAGATTTTACAAGTGATCCGGCTTTGTTTACAACAGTTGCTTTCCCTAAATTTAAATTTTTCAATCAAACAAAAGCAGCTTTTGGCCCGATAAAGTATTATTGGAATTTTGGCAATACTGATCCTAACGATACCACCAACGAAAGTTATGAAGTGAACCCTATTCATATCTATCCTTCTGATACCATGAAGTACCGTGTGTTCCTGGGTGCTGAATACAATTATTACGATATCAGACAAGCCACCTGGATGCCTTGTTATGATAGTATCAGTCATCCAAGAGTGATAGGACCTGATGTGACAGTATTTGTGCCAACAGCCTTTAGTCCAGAAGGAACCGGACCTAAAACAAACAATGTATTCAATGCCGTTGTCAATGGTGAGAAAACTTTCCACATAGAAGTATTCAATCGCTGGGGTGAATTGCTATGGCAAAGCGATAATAAATACGAAACCTGGAACGGCAAATTCAAGGACACCGATTGCCAGCAGGATGTGTATGTATGGGTCGTGAAAGTGACAGCGTATGACGGAGAAAAATACGAGTACGAAGGTACCGTGAGCCTGTTGCGTTAATCACATTAATTTTTATAGTCATTAGTTATAAAAGCAGAATTTAATCAGTAATTTTCCTGACTGATTTTTTATGCAAAACATTCCACTGGCAGAGCGGGTAAGACCCCGTATACTGAATGATTATATAGGTCAATCACATCTTGTGGGAGAAGGAGCTCCGCTGCGCAAACTGATTGAAAATGGACAAATGCCCAGCATCTTGTTCTGGGGTCCTCCGGGTGTTGGCAAAACTACACTCGCAAGAATTATTGGTGAAGCGTTGCAATTGCCTTATGTACAATTAAGTGCCATTAGTGCAGGTGTAAATGATGTGAGAAAAATTATTGCTGATGCGAAAGAAAAAGGAAAAATATTGTTGTTTTTGGATGAGATACATCGCTTTAATAAAAGTCAGCAAGATGCGCTGCTGGGAGCAGTAGAAGCCGGTTATATTTTATTGATAGGTGCCACTACAGAGAATCCTTCTTTTGAAGTCAATAATGCATTGCTATCGCGTTGTCAGGTTTATGTTTTAAAAGAACTCAGTAAAGATGAGTTGTTGCAAATGGCCAATCATGCCATTCAAAATGATGAGTTTTTAAAAGAGCAGCAAGTGAGTATTGCTGAAGAGTCTGCCTTGTTGCAATACAGTGGTGGAGACGGTAGAAAACTGTTGAACATCATAGAGATGGTGGCATCACAAAATACTGCACCTGTGCAAATTACAGACAGCAATGTGCAGCACGCTTTGCAAACGCAAACAATAGTTTACGACAAGGCAGGAGAGGAGCACTATAATATTATTTCAGCGTTTATAAAAAGTATGCGGGGCAGCGACCCCAATGCGGCAGTATATTATCTGGCCCGCATGTTGGCAGGTGGTGAGAATCCTGAATTCATAGCACGAAGAATGCTGATACTGGCATCAGAAGATATTGGCAATGCCAACCCTACAGCATTAATTATGGCCACCAATACTTTAACAGCTGTCCAAATCATTGGTATGCCTGAAGGGCGCATCATCTTATCGCAATGCGCTACCTATTTGGCTTGCAGTGCTAAAAGCAATGCGGCTTATATGGCTATTGAGGAAGCATCGGCAACAGTTGCAAGAACCGGTGCTTTGCCTGTGCCATTGCATTTGAGAAATGCGCCTACTAAGTTGATGAAAGAATTAAATTATGGCAAAGATTACGAATATGCCCACGCACATTCAGGTAATTTTATACTTCAGGAATTTTTACCAGATGCTATTAAAGGGACTGCTTTTTATCAGCCGGGGAACAATGCAAGGGAAACAGAATTGCGCGAATTTCTGAAGCGCAGGTGGAAAGAAAAATACGGGTATTAAGAAAATCAGTCAAGTGGTTTGATGCCCAATTTTTCGAAGATAAATACAGGCTCAACAGGTCGTCCTTTATGGATGCAGGCTGCAATGATTCTGGCATTGACGATTATTTGATTGTCGCGGGTTCTGACAATTTGCTGATTGAAAATTAATCGCAAGCGACCTTCTCTTTCAACACCAATTTTTACAACAAATTCATCACCGCTCATCATTGGTTTTTTGTAATCAATTTCTGCGCGTATAACAACGGCATCGTAACCGTTTTGATGCAATTCATTGAAGTTAACTTCTTTCTCATTCAGGTATTCATGTCGTGCGTGTTCCAGGTAATTCTGATACACGGAATTGTTGACGATACCCTGAAGATCGAGTTCGTAATCTCTTACTTTAAACGGTAATTCGTAATCGTAATCAACCATTGTAAAAAGTCATGGCTCTGCCTGCGCCTTCTAATACAAACATTTTTATTGCTTCTGCTGCTTTAGTCATTTTTTCATTTACCAATATTTGATCATTTTCATTCCATCTGCCCAATACAAAATCGATTTGTTTAGATTTATGAAAATTATTACCAATGCCGAATCGCAATCTCGGATAGTTTTGCGTAAGCATCACTTCTTCTATATTACGCAATCCGTTATGACCGCCATGACTGCCTTTTAATCGTATTCTGATGGTACCTGTTTCAAGTGCCAAATCATCTGTTACAACGATACAATTTTCAAGTGGTGTTTTATATTGTTGTGCGTAGTATTGCACAGCTTTACCGCTCAGGTTCATGAATGTGGTAGGTTTAATCAAAACAACTTCCTTGTTTTTAATGCGACCTTCTGCTATCATTCCTAATCTGTTCAGTGAAAAAACCGCATTTAATTCGGTGGCCAAAGTATCCAATATTTCAAAACCAATATTGTGGCGTGTATTGTTGTATTCAGGGCCTATGTTGCCCAAACCGAAAATTAAATACTTCATTTATTTCAAATGGTTGTCTTGTGCCAAATCATCGGAGCGTCTTAAAATAAAGTTGCGACCGAGATATACTTTTCTTACCAGTTCATCTTCTGCCAGTTCTTCAGCAGTGCCTTGTTTCAATAGTTTTCCTTCAAACAGGAGGTAAGCTCTGTCTGTGATGCTCAGTGTTTCCTGCACGTTGTGATCGGTAATCAATATGCCGATGTTCTTGCTTTTTAATTTATAGATAATGCGTTGAATGTCTTCAACGGCAATAGGATCGACTCCTGCAAAAGGTTCATCCAGTAATATGAATTTTGGGTCGGTGGCCAATGCTCTGGCTATCTCTGTTCGTCTTCTTTCGCCTCCGCTTAATACTTTACCTAAATTGGTACGCACTCTGTTCAAACTGAATTCTTCTAAAAGACTTTCCAGCTTTTCTGCTTGTTCTACTTTACTTAATTTGGTAAGCTCTAATACGGCTTTGATATTGTCTTCAACTGTTAAGTCTCTGTATACCGATGCTTCCTGAGGTAAGTAGCCAACACCCTTTTGTGCCCTTTTGTACATGGGCAGTTTGGTGATGTTCTCGTCATCTAAGTAGATATTGCCTTCATCAGGTTTAACAAGACCCACTGTCATGTAAAATGAGGTGGTTTTTCCGGCTCCATTAGGTCCCAGTAGTCCTACAATCTCTCCTTGTTCTACATAGATAGAAACATCATTAACAACTTTCTTTTGTTTGTATTGCTTAACGAGATGGTCGGATTTTAAAATCATAGATTTAATTTAAATCGGGACGAATGTCTTTCACTTTCAGTTGTAAACTTTGCTGTCCTTGGTATTCATTGAGTTCAATGGAATAACAGGCGTCAAAAGCTTTGTTTTTACTGATAATTTCGTAGATATCACTCATTCCGAAACCTATACCATCAAACTTTATGCCCTTTTGTATTGCGCCTAGTTTCAAGTGCTTTTCTTTCACCACGCGGGTGCTGCCACTGTCCTTGATATGATTGGTGCGGAACACGGGTGACATATTGCCCGGACCATGGGGTTTCAGTTGTTGTATGAGGTTATAAAACTTAGGGGTTATTTCATCAAAGTCTAACTCTAAGTCATAAGCTATTTCGGGTGTCAGCAGA
Source organism: Bacteroidota bacterium (assembly GCA_040386935.1). Classification (GTDB taxonomy): domain Bacteria; phylum Bacteroidota; class Bacteroidia; order NS11-12g; family UBA955; genus JABMMZ01. The sequence goes on from JAZKEQ010000026.1 coordinate 8,030, forward strand.
TTTTCATCATTGGCAGTTTTAGAAGCTACCACTTCATCAAAACGCGCTGCAAATTCCACAAAGTTTTCTTTCTTAATAGTGAGTCCGGCTGCATATTTATGCCCACCGTATTGCTCCACCAATTCACCACAGTCGCCAATGGCTTCATGCACATCGAAATCTTTTACACTGCGTGCTGAACCGGTCAACATGCCATTCACTTCACTGAATATGATGGTTGGTTTGTAATAGGTTTCTATCAATCGCGATGCGACAATTCCGATTACTCCTTTATGCCATTTCTCACTGAACAATACCGTGCTGTGTTTCTTAGCATAGGTTGGATTGTTTTCAAGAATGGCCAATGCTTCTTTGGTAATATCAGTATCAAGGTCCTTGCGGTCGCTGTTGTTGTCATTCAGCGTTTTTGAAAATTTAAGGGCTTGATGAAAATCTTGTTCTATTAATAAATTTACAGATGATTTTGCATCGCCAATTCTACCTGCCGCATTAATACGTGGGCCTATACCGAATACGATATCCGATACTTCGTATTTATCTTTTAACTGATAGCTCTGCAACAAGGCTTGTAAACCTACGCAAGGGTCATCGTTTATTTTCTTTAACCCATAATACACCAATACCCTGTTCTCACCTCGCATATCTACAATATCACTACAGGTGCTTACTGCTACTAAGTCGAGGTAACGGGTGATTTCCTCAAAGGGCATGTCATTGTTTTGTGCATAGGCCTGAATCAGTTTAAAGCCGATACCGCAACCAGACAATTCTTTGTAGGGATATTCGCAGTCTTTGCGCTTTGGATTCAGTAAAGCAACTGCCTGAGGCAATTGGTCGCCCGGTAAGTGGTGATCGCAAACAATGAAGTCGATGCCTTTTTCCTTGGCATATTGTATCAACTCAACTGAGCGTGTACCGCAGTCGAGGGCAATAATCAATTTTACGCCTGTTTCAGCAGCGTAATCAATGCCTATTCGGGATATGCCATAACCTTCCTTATAGCGGTCGGGGATATAGAATTCAATATTAGGGGTCAGTTTTCTGAAGAAAGAAAACACAGTCGATACAGCAGTCGTACCATCCACATCGTAGTCGCCATAAATCATGATGCGCTCTTTGTGATGAAGGGCGTATTGAATGCGTTCGATGCCTTTGTCCATGTCCTTCATCAGGAAAGGGTCGTGGAGGTCGGTGAGCTGAGGTCTGAAAAATTGTTTGGCTTCGTCAAAGGTCTCAACACCTCGTTGTATGAGCAGTGTTGCAATTTTCGGAGAAACATTGATGCTGGATGCAAGGGCTTCCACCTTGCGGTCATTGAGTTTTGGGGATGCAGTCCAGCGATAGGCCATAAAACTGCGAATATATAAAATTATAAGGAATAAAAACTGCGCTTATATCCACACCATTGCAGAGGCGAGCACCAGGCTTACTTGCCTTTGAAATCGGCTTTTCTTTTTTCGACAAAAGCGGCCATTCCTTCTTTCTGATCTTCGGTAGCAAATAGCATGTAGAAATTTTTGCGTTCAAAAAACAAAGCTTCTTGTAATGGCATTTCAAATGCTTTTAACACACTTTCTTTGGCCATTTGTACAGCTATGGGCGACTTTTCAGCAATTTTGCCGGCCAGTTGTATGGCTTCGGTCAGGAAAAATTCTACAGGTACTACTTTGTTAACCAAACCGTATTGTTTGGCTTCATCAGCAGAAATGAATCCACCGGTTAATACCATTTCCATGGCTTTTACTTTACCTACAGCACGGGTTAAACGCTGTGTGCCACCGGCACCCGGCATTACACCGATATTGATTTCAGGTTGACCGAATTGAGCAGTTTCACTGGCTATTACCATGTCGCAAATCATGACTAATTCGCAACCGCCACCCAGTGCAAATCCACTTACTGCAGCAATTAACGGTTTTTTTGTTTTGCGGATACTGTCCCAGGTTGTAAACTGGTCGATGCGCAACATGTCTACAGCTGTTCGGCCTGCCATTTGTTTGATATCGGCACCTGCTGCGAAAGCGCGTTCATTGCCGCTAATCACTATCGCTCTTACATTGTCGTCAGCATCTAACTGAATCAGTGCCTCTTTTATCTCAAGCATCAATTCAAGATTGAGGGCATTGAGTTCCTTAGGGCGGTTCAATTGGATATGCGCTACATAGGGCGCTACTTGCGGATTAACGATGATAAACTCTGGCATGTTTGTATAACTTGGATGCGAAGGTAAAGAAATTTGGAAATTTTAGGATTTGGATATTTAAAATATTGCTGTAAAATCTAGGCCTCGTTGTTGTAATAGATCTTGTAAAACTTTCTTCCATCGGGATCAACACCTTGTTCAATCAATTCCTTGTTGCCGTGAATGTAGATGTGGAAGTTGCGGTCGAGTTTCAATACACTTTTAAACACCCGGGCTTGTTTCTTTACTGCCTGATTGGAAATCTCAAAGCTATCTGCCAAATGAATGTCATTGTCTTCGCGGTAGCTTTCATCATATTTCTGAAATGATTTGATGATTTCAGGTTGTTGAAAGACCTCTTTTTCAAATGTGTCCTTTTCGAAATTATCGTTGTTTTTAAAGTACTCAATGGAGCGGTTCAGTATTTCTATCTGATCGGTTTTATTGACTTCAAAATCTTCTACCAATTGTTGGGTTACGTAGTTTTTAGCGATGTTCATGATGTCTTTGGTCTGATGGTAATCATCGTTGCGGGTGCGCAACATCAAAAAACTATCGCGCCAGAATTGCGCCTCACCGCCTTTGTTGGCCTTGTCTACAATGCAAACTTTATAACCCGCTTCTTTTTCAGTTTTTAAAATCAAGCAACCCTTGTCCAACTTTTCGATATTAATGCCATCTTCGTATTCGAGTGTAAACTGACTTTTGCGTTGATCTATTTTGATAAACGGTTGGCGGTTTTCAGATTTAAAAATACCGATAGCATCCACTGTTTCACCGTCAATGAATAAATCGGTGAAGTGGGCCACAAACAAATCGCCCGACTTAATCAAAGGGTGATTGGATACTTCGTATAAATGTTTGGCAATGTTAATGGTATTGAGATGAAAATCGCTGATGCCTTCAAACACCTGGGTGCAGTAGATGTACAATGGATTCAGTTTGAAATCCATATTGGTAAAGGTGAAGTGGTAAAACTCCTGAGAATTAAAAGGCGTTAAAAAATATTTGAGCAGCAGCTCCTGCAGGCGCTCATCACTGATATCAATAGGGGCGCGCGAGGCAAAAATATCCTCTCCGTTATTTTTATTGCCTACCTGATGGGCAGAGAGCTGATGCAATTTTTCAATGGTTTCCTGTAACATGGTTGATGCACACGAAAGTATTTATTAATTGGGAGTCTGGATTAACAATATACCAACGGGAGGAATTTAAATTTTGGATTTAATGATTTTTGATTTTAAATTGATCAGATGTATTTCCCTACTTTTGAATGTAATAATTATGACAGAACTCAATCATTTGCAATTAGCACTTCAGGGGTTTGCAGGTATAAACGAAGAAGACTTTAAACTTTCATTGCCTTACTGGCAGGAAAGAACTTTTCTTAAGGGAGAGTTTTACAATGAACACCGTTCAGTTTGTCAATACCTGGGTTTTATTGTGAGTGGTACTTTTCGCTCTTATGTCATCGATGAAAAAACTGCTGATGAAAAGAATGTGTTTTTATATTCTGCCAATGGTTTTGTTGTGACATTTAAAAGTTTCATCAACCAGATTCCCTGCGATTATCACACTCAGGCACTGTCTGACGCCAAGGTTATTTATATCGGTATTCAAGATCTAATGAGTTTGTACAAGCAATCACACCGCTGGGAAAGTTTCGGTCGCCTATTGGCACAAGAAGCATTTAATATCACCATGAGTAGGATAGAAGGGTTTATCTTTAAGTCGCCTGAGGAACGCTACCTCGACCTGATACGCCAGCACCCTAGCATCTTTAACAATGTGCCCTTGTATCATATTTCATCATATTTAGGTATACAAGGACCGTCTTTGAGCCGAATCAGAAAAAGAATTTCAGGCAAGTGATGCGATTTTAACTTGGGTTAAAATTATTGCGCTTTTATGACCCCAATTTTGTGTCATCAAATAGCAACAAAACATTTTAAAAAAAAATCAAACATCATGAAACAGTCAACAATCTCAAGCAAAACAATCGTATTCGTTCACGGATTATTTGTTAACCCTGAAAGCTGGACCGATTGGAAAACCTATTTCGAAGCACAAGGGTACACTACCCATGCACCTGCCAATCCTTATCACAGTGGCAATCCTTCACAGTTGCGTCAACAAATGTCGCCTGCATTGGGTAAAACAAATTTCGAAGACCTGATTAATAATCTCGTTAAATTCATTGACGCCCTGCCTGAAAAACCAATACTGGTTGGCCATTCATTGGGCGGACTGGCGGTTCAAAAACTAATGGACCTCGGTAAAGGTGTGGCGGGTGTAATGATAGACGGTGCACCTCCTGTTGGTATTATCAGCGGTGAATGGAGTTTCTGGAAATCTAATTTTCCTGTTATCAATTTCTTTAAAGGCAATACACCATTTGAACCTACAAAAGACTGGTTCCATTATACTTTTGGCAATACATTAAGCAGAACAGAATCTGATGCTGTTTACGACAAATATGTTGTGCCTGAAAGCAGAAATGTAGCCCGTGGTACTTTGAAAAGTTTTGCTAAAATTGATGTAAAAAAAACACATGAACCACTGTTATTCATAGCCGGTGAAAAAGACCACATCATGCCGGCCTCTTTGAACCTGAAAAATTACAAAGCATATTCAGATATAAACAGTGTTAAACACTATAAAATGTTTGAAGGTCGCAGTCACTATATATGTGGTGAACCGGGTTGGGAAGAAGTAGCTGCTTATGTGCTGCAATGGATCAAAAGTCTGTAGTCCATATTGACTGAACAGTCGGTCGGGAACGAATCATCTAAAAAGGTGATTCGTTTTTTATTTGATAATGATCTGTTAAGATAAAGCATTGAAAGCCGTATCCACTTTAACCCCTTTTACAAGCGTTTGATAAACGACACAATACCGCTCTGTCAATTTTGCAAGTGTAGCGATTTCTTCTTCAGTAGCAGAAGTGTTTAAATCGAAAGTAAGACGGATGGATTGGAAACCTACAGGCACTTCTTTTGAGACACCCAAAGTACCCCTAAAATCTAAATCGCCTTCAGCTTTAATATGTCCACCGTTGAGGGCTATACCAATGGATGTTGAAACAGCTTGCAAAGTAACGCCTGCGCATGCCACCAATGCTTCCAGCAACATATCACCCGAACAAGCCTGCATGCCCGTGCCACCGGTAGCCGGATGTAAGCCTGCTTCTACCAATGCTTTGCCTGTATCTATTTTGCACGAAATGCCTTCACCGATATTGCCCTGAGCTTTCAGCGTAATAATGGCGGTTTCAGGTTGAGCCTTGTATTGTTCCTTTAGTGGCGCCTGAATATTTTTTAAAGTTTCGGTATCCATCTACCAAAGGTACTATAAAAAATATAAGTCAAAAATTACTGCTTTAGTAAAATGTACGATTGCATTTGTTGCCCTGCCTCCACTAGTTTTACTATGTACATGCCTGTGGAATAATTTTGAATGTCAATCATTGTTTTTCCTGTGGCAGTATTGCTATAAAGCAGCATCCCCAATGTGTTATAGATTTCTATTGTATAAGGGTTGGTGCTTTGATGATCAACTGCAAACAAACCATCATTGGGATTAGGGTAAATAATGAATGACTGCTGTGGAGCCGACTTGCTTTTGATGTCGGTTAACCCACCACTCATTTTATGAATGAAAGCATCATATTTACCGGATGAAGTAACATTGTAAATTCCGGAGTTTGGATCAAAATCAACAGTTGACCAAAATGCACCGGTGGTATACACATTGCCACTATTGTCTACTGCAATATCATAACCTGCATCATACCCACTGCCACCTATTCCTCTTGCCCATTGATAATTACCTGAACTGTCGAGTTTGAAAATGCAAATATCTAAACTGTCTTTTTTGTAATAAATGCCTTTGGAAACATAGAGTTTATTGACACCAGCGCCCGGATTGAAATCAACTGTATCACTGAAATTGCCTATCACATATACACCTGATTTGTTGTCAAGAGTTAAACTCATTAATCCTCCCGCACCATTGCCATTACCCATTGATTTAGCCCAAACATATTGACCTGCGGTATTCAATTTTAAAATATAAAAATTGCTAATGCCGGTGGCTGTTAAATTGGCCGTGCCACTACCCGGGTCGAAATCAACTGTATTGCTAAAAGTACCACAAGCAAATAAATTATCGGAACCATCGCATGTAATAGAACTGATATTGTCTACACCTGTACTACCAATTTGTAGTGTTTTGACATAAACACCACTTGAATCAAGTTTGGTTATAAAAATATCATAGTTACCTGCTGATGTTTTAGTATCTATGCCTGAGCCCGGATTAAAATCCACTGTTCCAAACACTGCACTTGCTAAAAAGACATTGCCATTATTGTCGGCAGTAATTGAAAATGATTCATCATAGTATGAGTCTCCAAAAGCTTCGACCCAAGAAAAATCTCCGTTATTATTCAGCTTTAAAATAAAGATGTCGTAAGAGCCAACTTCTGTTTTATTGGCGGTGCCTGAACCGGGATCAAAATCTACAGTGTTGGCAAAGTTGCCGGTTAACAGAATATTACCCCATTTATCTAAAGTCATATTTGTAGTGCGGTCATAGTAAGTACTTCCAAAACTTTTTACCCATAGTAAGTTGCCTGATGCATCGAGTTTTAATACAAAATTATCCATGTCGCCAATTGAGGTTAGTTCAACTTTATTGACACCCGGATCAAAGTCGACAGTTGATTTAAAACCACCTGCTACATAAATATTGCCTGAAGCATCAGACTCTATTGCAGTAGGTAACCCCATCAATTCATGGTACCAGATTGTATTGCCCGAACTATTCAATTTTGCAATATAAAATGTATCGTTCATATAGCCTGTTGCTAACACATTGCCTGAAGGGTCTAAAGCCACAGAACGGCCATTGTCGTAATAGGTGTTATTGCCATATTTTTTAACCCAGTTGAATGATGGTCCTTGACCTTTTAACAGCACAACAGACGCACAAAAATAGATGGATAAAAAAATGTAAACTTTGATAAGGTATAGTTTTTTCATATTTGAATAAAATTTCAGGATTGTAATTTTTTCAATAGACGAAAATCCATTTTAAAATGTGTTACACCATTTTGTTTTTATTGTAAATGGTTGAAAATCAGCAAGAAAATTTGAGTAAGGCTATTTCATTTAAATGAAATATGTTGTTGCCAAGTTAATTAGTGCCACCTTCTTCGTAGTAGCCGCCTTCTTCATCACTGTCGCGCAATACATTGAACATGCCATTCATGGTGTCTTTCAATTGCAATCCGTTCTCGGTATTGTGTCGCGAAATTTGTGAAAATTCAACCAGTCCAAATAAGATGAATTCCATGGTCAGTAATAACAAGGTTTCATCTGCTTTAGGAGCCAGTGATTTGGCCATGTCTTTTAGTCCTGTAACAGCCATTAATGCATCGCTATATTGTTTGTTGCTGAAATCACTTTGCAGGTCGAGCATATTGCCTTCGGCAAACCAGTCGAGTATAGTCTGGTAAGGATTGCCTTTTTTAGATTTTTTTGAGCGAACAGGATCCGGAAAATCTTTAGCCATTTGTTGGCGTATGGCTTTCCCTATTAGAGTATTGGCAACATTGGCCACACCTTCTAATTCACCTTCATACACCAGTTCTACTTTACCTGTAATGGATTGTATGATATTGAATAAATCGCTGATGCGGGCTGAAGTTGTTGTATCTTTATTGACGAGTAAACGTCTTTCAGCACTGCTGTATAAATTCTCTAAGGCCGATATGGTTAAGCGGGCAGAAACACCACTTTTCTTATCAATTAAATCACTTTCGCGCGCTTCAAATGCTATTTGCTCTATAAGCGTTAATAGCATGTCAGGTACTTGAATACTATCGCGCTGCGCTTTGGTGATATTGGCTTCCTGTGTGGTAATAGATTTACCCAATTCAATGGTCTTAGGGTAGTGCGTTAATATTTGGCTGCCGATACGGTCTTTCAACGGTGTAACAATGCTGCCACGATTGGTGTAATCTTCAGGATTAGCAGTAAAAATAAATTGTACATCAATGGGCAATCGCAATTTAAATCCTCTGATTTGTATGTCGCCTTCCTGCAAAATATTGAACAGTGCTACTTGAATACGCGGTTGTAAATCGGGCAATTCATTGATGACAAAAATGCAGCGGTTACTGCGGGGAACCAATCCAAAATGCAGAACTCTTTCATCGGCATAGGTCAGTTTTTGATTGGCTGCTTTTATAGGATCTACATCACCAATTAAATCAGCGACAGATACATCGGGCGTTGCCAGTTTTTCTGTAAAACGCTGGTCGCGGTGTACCCATTCTATGGGCGTTTTATCACCATGTGCTTCAATTAAATCTTTGGCGTATTTCGAAAGTGGATGAAAAGGATCATCCAATATTTCACTGTCTTTTACAATGGGCATCCATTCATCGAGCAATTGAACACAGAGACGCGCAATACGGGTTTTCGCCTGACCGCGCAAACCCAGCAATATAAAATTGTGTCTAGAAAGAATGGCTGTTTGCAATTGCGGAATCACCGTTTTTTCAAAACCTTTGATTTCGGAGAATATGGTATGACCTTGTTGCAGGTGGGTAATCAGGTTGTCGCGCATTTCCTGTTTAACGGAACGGCTCAGCCATCCGCTTTTTTTTAAATCGCCCAGGGTGAGTATAGATTGAACGCTCATGGTATAATAACAAAGCAATTCTCTATTTGTTGTAGACCTTAAAAAAATAATGTTTCTTATTCCTTGACGATTTTGACGGTATGCAGTTTGTCTAAGGCGCTCAGTGATAAAATATAAATGCCACTGGGCAGATGGCTGATATCGATGCGATGTTTATAGGTGCTTTTATACACCACTTTCCCTGTTATGTCGGTTAGCAATATATTGTCCCAAAAAGGATAGATAGGTACTTCTATTGTTAAATTGCCATTAGTAGGGTTGGGGTATACACTGATGCCTTCGTAGATGGTGTTTTTAATAGTGTTTTGATATTGCTTGTTTAGATAGATGGTATCAAAAATAGTTGTTGGACAATTGCTTGTATTGTTAGCAAATAACTTGATGAAATAGCGGCCTGTATCAGTAAAAGTAAAAGTGTCTTTTTGCTGATAGCTTTTAAAAAGGAGATTCAAATTGTTACTATCTCTTATTTGCCATTCATAATTTAAAATATTTTTGTCTAATGAGTTAGCTTCAAGAATGATTTGATTGGTAGCTATTTTTTTGTAGGTAATCTTAGGCTTAGCGAGGGGATGAACTTTAATTGTGAATGTTTTTGTAAAGCCTAAGGGTTGCTCACATTTACCATCTGTAACATTCACTTTAAAATGGTACTCATATGGTTTGGCATCACCTTTAGAAGTCTGCCAACAAAATTGAGCTTCTTTTTCTCTAGCATTTGAATCATTTAAAACAAATGTACATTTGGTAAACGGGATACCTGCATTCCACGATAATTGTGTGGTGTCATCTACTAGTGCATTAATCGTTCTGATATCTTTAGTGCTAATTGTAAAGCATAGTTTATTTCCTTCACAAACTGAATAGCTGGTTTTTGAAGGAATGAAAGGCGAATTGTTTTCGCTACAAGAATTTATACTTATAAAAATCTCATTAGTAGAGTAACCAACTAAAATCAATGTATCATTAATGTATCTGTACTCAGATGTTTTGATATTGAATATTGGTCTTTCATTTGAGTTCATTGGTGTTATAATGAAATCTCCGGTGTTCTTATCGAAATACAAGCCTCTAGGGGGTTTTGCGTTAGTTAATGCTGTGCAATTAATAATGCCAGAAGGTAAACAATGCGGTGTCATAGGGTAACTAGTGCTATACGGAGAATTAAATGTTTCATAACTAGTCTTCCCTTTTTTAGGTGTTTCTATGGTGTGGTATAAAGAGTCAATGTCTTTTTCATTGAAACCAAAACTATAGTTATAAGCATTTTGATGGCACATATTTAAGTATGAAACAGGTATACTACTTTCAGTATTTGAATTTTCACCTGTTTTTCCCAATGCACATAAATTCAGCATAGCATCTAAGTAAAATGTATTGGCAGAAATTGTGGTTGTTTTCGGACTCCGCTTACTACTTTCCATTGAGAACATGACTTCGCATTGCCCTTTTTTATAAAAGGTGTCATATGGGGCTTGACTGAAATCTATTTCAACTTCGAATACATGTTGCTCTTGTCCATCTGCATTTTGTGTATTTTGAGATGAACAGGGGCTGCTGCCCTTTGTAATACAATAGTTGCTGATGTCTTTAATGGAAGTGCGTGTAGCTGTGAGATTATAAGAAATCGTACCAGCATAAATTGAAAATGTGGGGATATCAAGTGTGGCCCCTCCACAATTCCTTATAATAGTCCCTATCACTTTGTATTTCTGGCCACCCAAGGCTTCATACCTCAAACTACCGCCAGTTATATCAGCAGCCTTCACTGTTCTGAAAAACAATGCTGAAATGATAATGAGTAAAATTTGCAGTACTTGTATTGGTCTCATAAATGGGAACGATACCCTAAAGACACAATGCAATGGAAAACGTGGCTTGAAAAAATATTATTGTTTGCTTCTTCTTTTCAGTTCTTCGGTAATCAGTTTAAGCTCACGCCCCACCTGACCCTTTACCGAACTGTTTTCTTTGGCTCTTCGTCCCAGATAAGGTAACACGGCTCTTACAGGTCCGTAAGGCACATACTTGGCTACGTTGTACCCGGCATTGGCCAGATTGTAACTGATGTGGTCGCTCATGCCCAATAGCTGAGCAAAGTACAATTGAGTGTTATTGTTGGCAATGCCTTTTTTTGCCATTAAATCAGCCAGTAAATGACTGCTGTCTTCATTATGGGTACCTGCACAAATGGCCACTCTGTCGATGTGATTCAGGCAAAGTGTAATGGCTTCGTTGTATTCGATATCTGTAAGTGCTTTGGTATCCTGTATCGGACTCGGATAGCCTTTGTCAATGGCTCTTGCGCGTTCTTTTTCCATATAAGCACCTCTCACAATTTTAAAACCGATGTGGCACTTCAATGTATTGATAATGGAATTGATGTGTGCAATACGGTCTTTGCGATAACACTGTATGGTGTTGTAAATAATGGCAGTGTCCTGATTGTATTTGGCCATCATTTCGTAAGTCAGGTTATCGATGGTGTCCTGTATCCATGTTTCTTCAGCATCTACAAATAAGCGCACTTTGTTGTCGTAGGCAGATTTGCAAATGGTTTCGAAGCGGTTATAGAAACGTTGGTACTCTTCCTGTTCTTCAGTCGTCAGGGTTTCATTGGCATTCACTTTAGCCAATAGTTCGAAACGGCCGATGCCCGTAGCTTTGAATACAGAGAAAGGAATAGCAGTATTGCCCGCAGCTCTCAATACAGTATCAACAATTTCTTTGCAGGTGGCATCAAACACTTCTTCTTTTTCTTCGCCCTCTACAGAGTAATCGAGTATGGTACCGATATGCGATTTGTTGAGATTGTCAATGGCTTTGGCACAGTCGCTGATGGTTTCGCCACCGCAAAACTGAGCAAATATTGTGTTCTTGATAATGCCTTTGATTGGCAAATGAAGTTTAAGTGCAAATGCCGCCAATGGTGGTCCGTAGTTCACCAGCAAGGGGTATTTAAAACTGTTGAATAGCAATCTTGCCTTTTTTAAGTCTGCGTTTGATTTGTGTGCAAAGGCAATGGCTGTATTGTTAAAGTCGGGTTGGGGCATGCTTATTTAAAGTGGTGCAAAAATAACGGGTATTTTGTTTTGAGGAAAATTTAAAATTCCTTGGCTCTTGCGTTAATGGTTTTACAAACGCCATCAATGAAATTCAATACTTCATCGCGACCAATTTTTTCTTCGGCCGATGTAATGAAAACATCCGGCAACTCTTCCCATGTTTCAAGCAGCTTGTCCTTGAAATTTTGAACATTGGTCTCTAGTTCCTTCGGTTTTAATTTATCTGATTTGGTGAATACAATGCAGAAAGGGATAGCAGAAACGCCCAACCATTCTATGAATTCCACATCTATTTTTTGTGGTGGCAGCCTGCTGTCTATCAGAACAAATACACAGTTCATCGTTTCTCTGTCCTGCAAATACTGCTGTATCATTTCGCCAAATGTATGGCGCAAATCCCTGGATATTTTCGCGTAACCATAGCCAGGTAAATCCACCAGAAACCATCTGTCATCCACTAAAAACTGCACAATGTGTTGTGTTTTACCCGGTTTTGAGGAGGTCTTGGCCAGGTCCTTGCGGTTGCACAACATATTGATGAGGGAACTTTTACCAACATTACTTCTGCCAATGAAGGCAAACTCAGGGAAACCGGGCTTGGGCAATGCGGTATAGGCGGGGTATGAACCTTTAAATTCGGCTTTTTTCATGGTACTGATATTCTGTTTTGAAGTGCTTATCTTTGCACCTGAATTTTTTACAAAAGTAATTTAAATATTCCATTGAGTACCGTAAAACCCATACAAACTTCGGAGATAGGCAAGAAACAGCAGGTTGAAGAAATGTTTGATAGCATCTCAGGACGCTATGATTTTTTGAATCATTTCCTGTCACTGGGCATCGATAAAGGCTGGCGAAAAAAAGCCATTCGCGAATTACAAGCGAGCAAGCCGCAACACATTTTGGATATGGCAACAGGCACAGGTGATTTGGCGATAGAAGCACTGAGTCTTCATCCAAAAAAAATAACAGGCATCGACCTGAGTGAAGGTATGCTGAGTGTTGGACGCAAAAAGATGGCTGCTAAAAATTACACCGATACCATTGAAATGCTGAAAGGGGACAGCGAAAAAATATTGTTTCCTGATGCTACATTTGATGCTTGTACTGTGGGATTCGGAGTGCGCAATTTTGAAAATCTGCAGGCCGGTCTTTCTGAAATTTTCAGAGTGTTGAAACCAGGTGCGAAATTGGTGGTACTTGAATTCAGTAAACCCAAAAAGTTTCCTGTAAAAAATCTGTATAATTTCTACTTCCGCACAATATTGCCGCTTTGGGGGCGTTTTATATCCAAAAACAATAGCGCTTATACCTATCTTCCCGAATCTGTCAAACATTTTCCTGATGGTGAGGCTTTCATTCAACAACTCCACCAAGTAGGATTCAAACAAACGACCTATAAAACATTAACTTTCGGAATTTGCAGTATCTACACAGGTATAAAATAATCTATCTGTCAATCTTTGTATTGATACAGTTCTCCGCAAAAGGGCAGGGACTGGAACACAATCCGCATTACGATTTGAGACGCTTTCACTTTGGATTTTCAATTGTGCCAAATTTTGGTAAAGCCAAAGTGATAACAGCTCCCGATTTTTATTTAAGAGATTCAGTGCAACGCATCAAAGCCTTAGGGTTTCCTGGTTTTGGTTTCGGTGGTATCATCGATTGTAGATTAGCTAAATTATTAACCGTACGTTATCTGGCGCAAATACAATTCAGTCAGCGCAATTTTGAATACACCTTTAAAGATGGCAGAACCGAGACAGCTAAAACAGAAACTGTGGCACTCGATCAATGCATCTTGTTTAAATACCATAGTATAAGACATAAGAACAACCGTTTTTATGTAATAGGAGGCGGTAAACTGGCCTATGATTTTGCGAGTGACGAAGACGCTGTACGCAGCCCAAACAGAGCATTGGTTCCCTTTAAAGCCACCTCATTCTTTTATGAGTTTGGTGCAGGTTGGGATCATTTCGGACAGTTTGCACTCATTTCCACAGAATTAAAAATGAGCAACAGTATTACCAATGTGTTGAGTAAGGATCCTTATATCTACACCTCTTCTATTGATCGTATCCAAGCCCGATTATTTCAGATTTCATTCCATTTTCATGCACTTTAAACTGACCCATACCGAGCAACACAGCAGTGCCCGGATAGGAGAATTGCACACCGACCATGGCATTATACAAACACCCATTTTTATGCCGGTGGGAACTATTGGTAGTGTAAAAGCCATCAATCAACAACAGTTGAAAGAAGACATCAAGGCGCAAATTATTTTAGGCAATACCTATCACCTATACCTTCGTCCCGGTATTAAGGTTTTGAATGAAGCAGGTGGACTCCACAAGTTTATGAACTGGAGCGGTCCCATACTTACCGACAGTGGCGGCTATCAGGTGTACAGTTTGGCTGAAAAAAGAAAACTAACCGAAGAAGGAGCGAAGTTTCAATCGCATATAGATGGCAGCCGACATTTGTTTACACCCGAAAATGTGATAGACATACAACGCAATATCGGGGCCGATATCATGATGGCTTTTGATGAATGCCCGCCATATCCGAGCACTTATCAGTATGCGGAGAAGAGTATGCACATGACCCACCGCTGGCTCGACCGCTGCATACAACGCGTGAATGAAACAACAGGATTGTACGGATACGAACAGGCATTGTTCCCCATTTTACAAGGCAGTACTTATAAAGATTTGAGAAAACAAAGTGCGGAGTACATAGCCGGTAAGGATTGCTTAGGCAATGCCATAGGCGGCCTGAGTGTGGGCGAACCACATGACATGATGTATGAAACTACTGAACTGGTGTGCAACATATTGCCAAAAGACAAACCGCGTTACCTGATGGGTGTGGGTACACCTGATAATATATTGGAGTGTATTGCCCTAGGTATCGATATGTTTGATTGCGTAATGCCGACCCGCAATGGTCGCAATGGTACATTGTTTACCAAAGACGGCATGATGAATATCAAAAACAAAAAATGGGAGAATGATTTTTCTCCACTTGATGAGTTGCATTTGCCCAACTACAGCAAAGCTTATATGCGTCACCTGTTCATGGCAGGCGAAATGCTAGGGCCCCAGTTGGCCAGTCTTCACAATTTGTCATTTTATTTGTGGTTGGTTGGGGAAGCCCGTCAACGCATAGCTGATAATACCTTCACCACCTGGAAAAACAGTATGGTACAGAAATTGAAACAGAAGTTGTAAAATTAATATGGCGCTGATTAAAAAACTCGACTGGTACATCATCAGGAAATTCCTGACCACATTTGTGGTAACCCTGTCACTGTTCATCGTCATCATCATTGTATTCGATATTTCTGAAAAGCTGGATGATTTTCTTAAAAAAGAAGCCCCAATTTCCGATATCATATTCAAGTATTATGTCAATTACGTGCCCTTCTTTCTGAACATGTTCAGTCCGGTATTTATTTTCATTTCTGTTATTTTCTTTACGTCTAAATTGGCTTCACGTTCCGAGATTGTGGCAACACTGTCTGCGGGTGTCAGCTACAACCGTTTCTTAAGACCCTATATTATTACGGCCGGTATACTTGCCATCGTTTCCTTTTTGTTGAATGCCTACATCATTCCTCACTCCGATAAGATTCGTATCACTTTCGAAAATAAATATGTGCGCGACATCAAGGACGATTATTCCAATCACGTACACCGTCAGATAAAACCCAATACTTATTTCTTTATTGAATACTTCGGATATGCCGATAGTATTGGCGGAGGTGTAACACTCGAGTATTACGAAAACAATTTGTTAAAAAGCAGATTGTACAGCAAGCGCATCAGTTGGAACCGCCCCAAACAAAAATGGCGTTTGGAGGATTACATGATCCGCGATTTTAAAGCCGATAAAAACGAAAACATTACCACCGGTAAATTTTTAGATACCCTCATTGAATTTAATCCTGCTGACTTCTTTAGGCACAGCGATGATGTGCAGGCATTTGATTTGAAAGAGTTGAATGCATACATCGATCAGGAACGCAAGCGAGGAGCACCCGATGTGGCCTTTTATGAAACAGATAAATACAGGCGCTATGCATCGCCATTTGCTACCTTTATTTTAACCATCATTGGTGTATGTGTGTCGAGCAGAAAATCAAGGGGAGGTGTGGGTTTGAATCTGGGTGTTGGTATACTCATCAGTTTCCTGTACTTATTTGTTATACAGTATTTCACTACTTATGGCGCCATGGATATTATACCGCCTATGCTGGCTGTGTGGATTCCTAATTTTATTTTTATTGGTGTGGCGTATTACCTGTACCGCAACGTACAGAAGTAAGGTTTTTTTATTTCACTATTAAACCAATTGTAATTGCTATTATTCGTGTTATTATTTTTAGCAATAAGTATTTTGTTATCATTTAAGATTTTCAAAAAATGATTAAACGATATTTCAAAACGGATTTTGCGGGTTGACGTCCAGGAAAGGTGTAAAATTTTGATTTTTCAGCCCGTAGAGTCTAGCCATGCGCGGCAAAGAAAAATTAAAATTTCACTTTGGTGGTGGGCTTTTTGCTCCACTTTTTGCCCAGACAAAAAGTGGAAAAATCAAACATAGTGAGTTAAATTTTATTTTAGTTATAAATCCTTATGATTTAGTAAATTGTCAAGTTCAACTAGGGTAATAATTTATTGACTAGCATATTTTATTTTTCTCTTTACTTTTTTGCATTGCGAAAAAAGTAACAAAAATCTCATTATGAGGCATTACCCACCCGAGCACATATAGGTCATTTTTGGGCATGGAATCCTAGATAGATATTATATTAAACTTTTATTGAATCCCTCTTCTGTCCAATGCAGCTTGATAGCGCTTGGCATTCAACAAATGCTCATTGTAACTAACAGTAAAATTGTGATAACCGCTAAAATCTTCGCGGGCACACATAAAAATATAATTATGCTCGGTAAAATGTAGGACTGCCTCTATGGCCTGCTTACTAGGAATGCAGATTGGTCCCGGAGGTAAGCCGTTGTATTTATAAGTATTGTAAGGCGACTCAACAGTCAAGTGTATTTTCAAAACGCGTTTTAGCAGCGGTTGATTAAGCGCAAATTTAATGGTAGGATCAGCCTGCAGCGGCATACCCATTCTAAGGCGGTTCAGGTACATGCCAGCCACTATCGGCATCTCATCTACTTGATTAGTTTCTTTACATACAATACTGGCCAGTGTTGAAACCTCAATAGGTGTTAGACCGCATTGTAGAGCCAATGCTTTTCTGTTGTCGTTCCAATATTTATCGTATTCTTTTTTTAAGCGCTGCATCAGCTCATCGGGCTCGGTGTGCCAAAACACATTGTAGGTGTCGGGTAAGGGGAGGGCGAATACAGTTTTTAAATTAAAGCCCATTGAGTCGAGGTAGGCAGTGTCGTTCAATAAATATAAGAATGCATCGGTATCGGGTTCCAGTTTATTGCCGCAGTTTTCAGCAAATTGTTGCACATCGGTCATGCCTCTTACCACCAGGTTCACAGTTTGGCTGCGACCCGAGCGGAATAGTCTTACCACATCTGTAATGGTCATGTTGGGTGTTAGTTGGTAGCGACCTTTCTTCATCCAGCGTTGCAGGTTCATGCGTTCGGCTACCTTAATAAAAACAGAAGGGTATTTCAATCCGCATTCTTTTTCGAGTTTAAGCGCCAATGAGGCAATGTTGTCATCGTTGCCTATACGCAGGTAATAATCGGAAGTAATGGTAGTTGCTTTGCTTTTGTACAGATACAACGCAGTGCCGCCAGTGATAATCACTAACAATACAATCACTAACAGAATGCGAAGGATGATACGGGTTTTCTTAGTAGCCATCAGTGCAACAAAAATAAATGAAAATATTTGTTGTTGGTGAATCCCTGAATTTCGAGACCAACAACGGCAGAAGGCTTATACTATTCCTCGTTTCCCTGAGCCAGTTGCGTTTTTATAGTTACTTCATCATACACCTGCATGGCTCGCCAGTCAACAAGGTACAGCTTTTCTTTTTCTAACAATTTTGCCAGTTGAACAGAACCGGCTTTTAACTCTGCATCGCTGTCGCACGAGTAAATGCAGAAAGTTTTTACTGTGTTGTTGTCCACTACAACGTAATAACTGATGCCATTCACAGTAAAGAAAAAACCGCCTTTCACTTTTCCGGGATTGTTTTCTATAGCAAGACCTTCCATGCTAATGGCTTTATTGGTTAAATAGGCTTTCAGTTTTGAAAAGTCGATTGAAAGGGGCTGGGTAATTAATTTTCTTACTGCTATTTTTTTATAGGCAGAGTATGTTTCCCCATCGTGAGAGAAGTTGTCGTAGATGTTTTTGATATCTGCTATTTCCTTGTCAATATCGGTTTTGTAGTCTTTTGAAATAAATTCGATTTGTCGCCATTCATCTTCATTGATAAAAGTGCAGGTATCTTTTTTTTCTTCAAATGCGGGCAAAGCATCATTGATGGTGGCAGAGGTAAATAAAAGTGCATTTGGATCGATGGTGGTGGTAGTTTTAGCAGAGTCTTTAGGTGATGTTTTAGTAGCAGGGCCGTTGTTGCAACCCAATAGTGCTATTGCCAGGGCCAATGATCCGATAATAGAAGTATTTATTTTCATGATGCTGTTATTTGATGCAATTACAATATTCGGGAAATTGAATGGAAAAATGGTAAGGATCGGTATGTTTGCTGTTTGTGTTTCTTTAAACTTTGAAATATAATAAACCTGGAATTCTAAAATAGTAGATAATGTTTTTCAACTGCCTCCACAACCACCACATCCACCACCACAGCTACTGCATGAACTCCCACAAGAAGAGCCGCAAGATGAATTGCCATTGCCTCCCGTTGTGTCATTCCCTTTAAAATATGTAAATACAGAAAATAATGATGCTGTTAAGGCTGTTGTACCCATTACAAAATATCGCCATTGCCAATCAGATTCTATTTGTTTTTGAGTTAAAATTTCATCTTTATATAATTTTGGAATTGTTTCTGTACACAAGCGCTTAGTTAATCTATGTAGAAAGATAATCATGAAAATAGTCAACGCAATAACTACAAATGCAAGGAATACAATCGGTTTGTTTCTTATAATGCCTGTACTTAATCGTATTACTCCCAGCATAATAACCATTGCCATAAGACTGAAATTTAAATAGAATAGTCGTCCAAATTTCAGTGATTTTATGAAGTACTTACTAAGAGCATTCATGCAATTGAATGTTTTGTTAAAAAGTGGTTTAGTAGATAGTTTTTTGATTAAATAGGGGTAGGTAGATCTCCCTAATTCATTGAGTGTTGTAATTATCTGAAATTGCTCGATGGTCTGCCCTAGATTGTTGCTTTTTAATTCTAATTTTTTATCATCCTCAATTGAAATAGTTGCATTGTCAATAAGTTCATTTATGCTGCCATTTATAACAGATTCAATGGTTTGATTTTTTAGGTAAACCAATTCATAAGGTGCTAGATTGTAAATAAAAGAATCCTTGCTAAAATTTTTGGTAATTTGAATCAGTTTTGTATGGTTATATATTTGAAGAAAAGCAAATATTACTGCAGCGAAACTAAGGTATGACCATATGAATGAAGGGTTCTGAATTTGTATGAAAGTAGATTCTAGTAATATGAAAAATAATGGCATGAATATTAAAAAAGTCAGAATACCTATGATGATAAATGTTCTTAGTTTCAATTTTGCCTTGCGAAGGTTTAAGCTGGCATACATGTCACTAAATGCCCAGATGCCTTTTGGTTGAGCTCCGAAGGTAGCTTCATATAATTTTGATGTGCGTTCTTTTGCCTGTTTAAACCTTTGAAAATCTACTTTATTATGAGTTGATGGAATATGTTGAATTTGTTTACCAATTAAATTGCAAAAGTCATTGTATGATTGTGTGAAAATAAGATGTTGGTGCCAAACTGTGTCAACAATTTCAGATGGTGATACCATCATGTCTGATGTAGCAGCCAAGTACATAAATTTTTTATATTCAAGGATTGCTGCTGAGGTAAAGTTTTGGGTCCAGAAATTTTCTTTTGCAAGTCGTGTAGAAAAGCCATATTCGCTTTGAGGGATGTCAAAACTAAAGGTTGATATATTGTCCCAAAGTGTTTTATTCATAATGGCTAAGTGGTGTTTGTTTAACAGAATCGTTCAATAGCAATAGTGGCATCGCTGTAGCCTTCATTTTGTAATTCTTCCAATTCTGAACGTCCAATATCTTTGTCTCCCATCTGGATTTTTACAACAGCTCTGTTCATTCTGAATTCCTGATTATTGTTGCTGTAAGACACAGCTTTGTCTAAATGTTCCAAGGCTCTTGTATAATCAGGAGTTGCAAAAAACTCAATTGTAAACCAAATGCCGAGATTGTTGTGCGATGTGGCATTTTGAGGATTGTGTTCAAGTGAGTGCAAAAAATCGGATGATGAAAGTATCGCGACACCCTGATTGAAATAAATTTGACCTCTGAACAGATATAAGTCTGAGAGAAAACTTTTGTCTGGTTGGGATTTGGCTTTTTCATACTTTATTGCATCTGAATAAAGATCTACTGCCTTTTTAGGGTCGGTAGTTTGGTAGGCCTTGTTGGCTAAGCTTATTGGGTTTTTGTCTTTGAATAAATTAAACATAGTTTTAGTGTTGTTTTCTGATTTTTTCTTTCCAAAAATATTCCTTCCTATTCATATTGCCAAACTTGATATTCATTGTAAATGGAATTCATTGGGAATTTAATAAAGGCCTTATTATTTTCCTTTTGAATTAAAGTCTAGAAGCATTTGCTAATCTTGTTGAGTCCAGGTCAGACTGAGCTTGACGAAGGCTGACTTGGACTCATTCAAAAAGCTCTCTCGCCCAATGCTGATAAGAATTGGATAAAGTGCTAGAACTCGGTTTTTTAATACGCTTTGCACAGCTTATTTTTGCGCCATGGAACCTATTGAAACGGGGTTTAAAGATTTGTGGCTGCTAAAGCCTAAAGTATTTAAAGATGAACGTGGCTATTTTTATGAAAGCTACAACCGCCAGGCATTCGAAAAATTAGGCATCACTGCCGATTTTATGCAGGACAATCAATCGCTGTCGGGAAAAAATATTGTGCGCGGTTTGCATTTTCAGGCACCGCCACATGCACAAGGCAAACTGGTGCGTGTCATCAAAGGCGCTGTGCAGGATGTAGTCGTTGATATTCGCAAAAACTCAACCACCTATGGCCAACACTACTCAGTAGACCTTACCGAAGATAATTTCTTAATGTTGTGGATACCACCGGGATTTGCCCATGGTTTTGCAACACTCGAAGACAATACCATATTCTCTTACAAATGCACCGATACCTATCATCCCGAAACAGAAGGCGGGTTGCTGTGGAACGACCGTGAGTTAGGAATCCAATGGCAGGCTGAGAATCCTATTCTGTCACCTAAAGACACCAAATTTGCCCCTTTCAGTTTATTTATATCACCATTTTAAATCAGTATCAAATGGACAAACATATTGAAGATCTAGTCAATCAATTAACGGATAAATACCAGCGCACCGGTCAGGATGTGGCCTCTTACTTAGAAGGATTGTTGGTGAGCGATTATGTGCCGTACTGGGAATACATTCACCTAGATACGCTGATGACCTTGCAAAAGCCTAAAACCAAGTACAAGGACGAGCGCATTTTTATCATGTATCACCAGATCACTGAATTGTATTTTCGCCTGATACTGGACGAGTGTGAGCAAATCATTGACAACGTAAAATCATCTGAACAAAAATCAGAAATGGACATGCGTCTGAAACGCATTAACCGCTATTTCAAAAACCTCACCGATTCATTTGATGTCATGGGGCAGGGCATGGAGCAGGCACAATTTCTGAAATTCAGAATGGCGCTGTTGCCGGCCAGCGGTTTTCAAAGCGCCCAATACCGCACCATAGAATTATACGCAACCGAGTTTCATCACCTGGTACACCCTGAGCACAGAGAGAAATACAACGCGAAAAGTGATATCAATGAAATGTATCAGCACATCTATTGGAAAACAGGTGCTACTGAATTGGCTACAGGTAAAAAAACATATACCCTGCAACAGTTCGAAGAAAAGTACGATACCACATTGATGGCAACTGCCAAACAATTGCAAAACAAAACCATTGGCAGTATTTGTAAAGCATATTTTGAAGGCGATGCCGATATACAAACACAGTTGCGTTTCTTTGATTTAAATGTGAATGTGAACTGGCCTTTGGCACATTATAAAACAGCGGTGAGATATCTGCAACGCGACCCTGAAACAATAGCGGCTACCGGTGGTACGAACTGGCAAAAATACCTGCCTCCACGTTTTCAAAGACGTATTTTCTATCCTTATTTGTGGAGTGATAGTGAGAAGGAGGAGTGGGGTAAGGCTTGGGTTGAAGAAGCTCGTAAAGGGTAGGTTTCAAGAGCTTTTATTTTTTAATAAATATTTATTAGGATTCCTTACCGTTAAATCACCTAAATGTGCAATGGTGGGTGATGCCTCATAGTAAGATTTTTGTTAGTTTTCAAACGTGGTTGGAGCGAATGCAGAGGGAGCATGGGATTGTGCGGCTGGGAGCAAAACAAAAACTGCTTGAGCGCAGAGTGGGATGTGCGTTGGGCGAGTTTTTTTGTTGTGGGCTCCAATCATGTGTAGAAAACTCAAAAATATTACCTTGAGGCTAGCGTTTTTGTTACTTTTTTCGCAATGCAAAAAAGTAAAAATAATAATAATATCCACTAGTCAATAAAATTTTATCCCATTTTTTGTTGAGAAAAAAAGAAAAAATCAGTAATTATATATCACATTGTGCAGGGTTTGGCCAACAGCCTTAAGTGTTTTAGCACTAATCGCATCCATATTATCAGCATGCGTATGCCAATACTTCCCAAACTTACTACTCGTCATGGGATCAAAATCAATGATATCAATAGTCGGAATACTCGCGTTTCTCATTATGTATACATGGTCATCTGTTATACCACCGCGATCAAAATCCTTGAAATAATCGCCATAACCTGCTTTTGCAGCTGTCTGCCATACCAGCGAAACTGTTGGAGCAGCAAAGGCTCTGCTGGCATCTTCATAGCCAAACAAGGCATTAGGTGCACCCACCATATCCAATAATATACCGAACTCAGCTTTATAGCCGGGTATGTGTAAATTCTTGCTCCAGTATTGCGAACCCAGGCAGTAACTGTCTTCAGTTTTTCCTGAATTATCGCCCCAGTCTTCGGCATCAAACAATACAATATCAATACCAACACTTGTTGATTGTTTTGATAAGTTGCGCGCAATTTCCAATAATACGCCTACACCACTTGCACCATCATTGGCTCCTAATATAGGCTTGTCGCGGTCTTTAGTGTCCTGGTCTGCAAAGGGGCGCGTGTCCCAATGAGCACAAAGCAGAATGCGCTCCGTCATTTTAGGATTGAATGCTGCAATGATATTTTTTACAGGTATCACATGGTTATCATAAGTTCTGGCTGTCGTGTTTTGTTCATACACAGTATCCGCATATTGTTTCAGTAATTGTACAAGGTAAGCGTGGCATTTGGTGTGGCCTGTACTGCCCGGTACACGTGGTCCGAAGTCTACCTGACTTTTTACATATTGGTAGGCAGAGTCGCCATTGAAATCAACCGTTACAGTTGGTTTTACTTGGGTGGTGTCGCTGTTTCCCGTGGTGCCTGTTGTGCCAGGATTGTTACAGGCCGAAGCAGTGAGGATAGCAATCAGAAATGGATATAATTTCATGCGGAACAAAGATATGTTTAAGGTTTGATTTATTTAATGGGATTAATGTGCGACTACTATTTTTTGTGTGAGTGTAGTTATGCCGTTGTTGTATTGCAACATATAGATACCGGTTGCCCACAGCGCTGTATCAACTGTTGCAGTTGTTTGTCCGTTTGTCTGATTTTGCGACCAGATACATCGTCCTTCAACATCATAAATAGAAAGCAATGCATCAGTTGTAGTAGCAGAATGATGGATGATGATAGCAGCAGTTGCCGGGTTGGGAGCAATGTTCAAAAATGCATTGTTGAACATTGTATTTTGAACGGATAAACTGCGGTCGTACATGGCCAACGCATAATCGCCTTTGCGTGCATTTTTAATCAACAATTTACCGAACTTGTCGTTTTTGTTACCGGTAGATAATTGAATATCGCTCCACGGCCGCCAGTAATCACCCGGGAAACCGCGGTACATCACGGTTAAACTGTCTTCAGTTTTAAATATCAGGGTATGGTCGAGGTAGCCAAGAATAGCGCTGCTGCCCGGTTGGCGACCGTCATAGGTTAGCTCAAGGTCCATAGCATCTGAGTCGTGCCATATACCATCAAGCGTAACATAGCGGTAATTGCTCATGGCAGGGTGTTGGGTAATGAATTGTTCGGGACCCACCCAGTGATGCTCGAGTCGTATGAAGGCTGTATCTACAATTTTTTTAGTCATCAGTCGGCCGATTATTTCAGGAACATCTATTATTTCAGCTGCGGTGGATGTGATATTCTTTTCTGTAATCGCATCACTCAATAATTGCTCATAATCGAGGCAAACAAATACCGGTTTGAAATCAAAACTGAAATCGAATGAATCCGTTTGTTGATTGATAACGATGACACGTTTTTCATAATGCAGTCGGTCTTTAAAAAAGAACACTTCAACCGGCAAATTGGTGTATAGCTGATTGGTGAAGCGCGGTTTTTGATAAGTCTTGAATTGTAGGCGGAAAGGGCCGGTGCCGCTGTGGGTTTGTTTTGAAATAATGACATGGGGTTGCCCTTTATCTTTTACCCAATTGGTAAAAAATGAGGTGGCTTTAACACCAGCGAATTGTTCGAATGAGGATTGTAATAAGTTGGTGTTTGAATTGTCGTAGCGGTATTGTTGCTGATAGGCTTTGCAGGTTTTGAAGAATACAGAATCGCCTACAACACTGCGAAGACTGTGCACCACATCAGCCCCTTTTTTATAGACATGGCTGCCATAGGTTTGGGAGTGGGGAATATTCACCATTGAATACACTGCACCATCGCGTATATGGGCAAAACGCAATACAAATAAATGATTAGCTGCTATTGAGGTATTATAGGCTGCACGACCGTACAATTGTTCGGTGAAAAAATGTTCGCAGTAACTGGCCCAGCCTTCATTCAGCCACATGTCACCGGCATCTGCACAGGTAACGGCATCACCCCACCAGTGATGAGATAATTCGTGGGCCAACAAGGTTTCGTAATTTGTGGAGCCATCGGCATAAATAGCAGGGTAGGTAATATTGCCGGCATGTTCCATAGCGCCATTGTTAAAGGGTACCATGTTATAACCCACTTTTTGATAAGGCTGAGGGCCAAATGCTTTTTCAAATGCGTTGATGGCAAAGGGTAGATTGACAAATGATTGTTTCACTTTTATGGTATCGGCTGCAGGGCAATACAACCAGGCCGGAAAGTTTTGATTAATGCCTGTTATTGTCGATTTAATTACACTGTATTGACTGACACTGACCGAAGCCAGATAAGCACTCATGGGACTATTTTCATGGAAATGCCAGGTTATGGTACTGTTTTGGTGGGTGGTATCCATGAGTAAACCATTGCAAGCGGCCGTATAATTATTGGCCGTAGTAATATGGAAATCGTAAACACTTTTTATTGTAAACTCATCGATGCAAGGAAACCACGCACGGCCGTAGCTGTGTGGGTCTACAGTGAATCCAACACCCAGATTAAAAGCGTAATTGCCACTGAAATAAAATCCGCCCCAACCGCCCGGATCGGCAGCAGGCGTGCCCTGATAATGTACGTCTACCACACAGCTGTCGCCTATCTGATAAACTTTAGGCAAGGTTATTTTCAATCTGTCGCCTATGTGCTGAAAGGTTGCGGTGCTACCATCTGCTTTTACTGAATCAGTTGTAAGTGAAGAAAGATCGAGGTCGACACGATTGGATGCCACTTTGAAATGAACAGTTTGCAGGCAATGCCCACTAATTTTTTTTGCAACAAAATTAGTAATGGTCAGGTGTATGGCAGTATTTGATATTCTGACAGAATCGCTCCTTAATCCAAAAGCACAATGGCTGATGAGAATAGCGGCAGTGGCGAGTATAGGGCTGAGTAACCTCATGAGTTGTAAAGTTCCAAAAATAGCATTAATTTTACACCTTATCACTCAAAATTATGATGAAAAAACTTACGGTAGTAATGACGGTCTTTTTAACCATAGGTTTAAAGGCGCAAATCACCATCTCTTCATCAAGTATGCCCTCTATTGGTGATACCATTCGATATTCAAATGGAGCACCGGGTAGTTTTGATTTTACAACAAAAGGAGCCAACTACAATTGGAATTTTTATACCATCGGATTTACCGGTCAGGCGGTGTATAAATACCAAGCCCTTACCTCAACACCATATAGCACTTTAGCATTTACAGGAATGCCTTTAGGGTCTATCGGTTTTAAAGTTGCCGACAGTATTGGACAGGGACAAACAGCCATCAAAAATATTTATAATTTCTACGAAAAAAAATCTACTGCCTGGAATGCGGTGGGTACAGGTTTTACACTATCAGCTATACCTTTTCCGGCAGGCGGTGTTTACAGCGATAAAGATGAAATTTATAAATTTCCATTGAACTACGATGACTATGATTCAAGCACATTTCAGGTAACAACACTTTTGGGCAATCAAATCTTCAATATGGGTTCTTACAAGCAAAAAGGTTATCGCATCAATAAAGTAGAAGGCTGGGGAAAAATCACCACACCTTATGCCACCAATGTAAATTGTATCAAAATTAAATCAATCATAGTTGAGGATGATACCTTGAAAATACCAACAGCGTCTATCAATTTTGGATTTCAAAACAACAGAGTAGAATACAAATGGTTGAGTACAACAGAAAAAATCCCAATGCTAGAAGTAACAGGTACTGAGATAGGCGGTTCATTTACACCAACCATTATCCGTTATAGGGACAATTACAGAGTAGCAGCTCCTTCGCCATTGGCTCCTAAAATTAAATTCATAGTAAACAAAACGAGTGGTGTCACACAAAACGATACATTTAAATTTACAAATAGCACCACTCCATCATTTGGTACTACTTATTTTTGGAGTATTACACCATCAACAGGTGTGAGATACGTGAAAGGAACTAGTGCTACCAGCACCAATCCGGCCATCGTGTTTGATAATGCCGGTACTTACTCAGTTAAATTGGCTGCTTCAAACTTGTTAGGCAGCAGTGATTCAACTGCAACCAACATGATAACAGTGACCCAATCATCAGGTGTTTCAAATAAAATTGTGGTTGATAACAATACTTATCCAAACCCTTTTAATGAAAGTGTGCATTTCGACAATCCACAATTTGCCGGACTGATGTGCAGAATTTTCAATGTGAGTGGACAAGAGATCATCGCAGAGCGCATAGCGGATAATCTCACCATTAATACCACCTCCCTGGCTGCCGGTGTTTACACCATCGTAGTAGCTGAAGGCGATGTGTTGTATTACCGTCAAATGATTAAACAATAAAACCAACTATACCTATCAATGAAAAAACAACTACTCACTTTTTTGTGCATGACAGCATTGTGCAGTTTTGCTCAAAATGTTAAAGACTCCTCGTTTCAGGTGTCGGCAACGGTCAATGCATCTACTCACAGCATCACACTGAACTGGATTATTCAAGGGGCTCAAAAATGCCAGATTCAACGGAAAACAATCAATGATTTGAGTTGGAGCACAGTATTGGCAACTGTAACCACATCATCTTACACCGATACTTCTGCTAAAGTAGGTGTTGCTTATGATTACAGATTGATGAAAATAATTGGCAACAAAATTTATCAATTGGGTTATGTGTCTTCGGGCATCAATTTGCCTTATGTTGATTTCAGATACAGCATATTAATTGTAATTGATTCTGCTACCAATGCAGATCTTTCAGGTGCAGAAAAATCTCAACTTGAAAAAGATTATATCGCAGATGGTTATCTTGTTGCATGGGCAGTTGTGCCTTCAACAGCTAAACCACCTGTTGTTAAAGCAAAAATAAAAGCATGGTACGATAAGTATCCGGCCATTAACAGACATTGTTTGTTGCTAGGAAAAGTACCTGTACCATATTCAGGTTTGCAAGTGCCTTCTACATTTGATACACCTCCTGATGCGCATACTGAGCACGGTGGTGCATGGCCAACAGATTCTTACTATGGCGATATGGATGGCGACTGGACAGATTTTGGAGAAGTAAGTGCAGGGGTAGGTCGTACGGAAAATAAAAACTACGCGAGTGATGGTAAATTTGATCATCACTTTTTACCAAGCGATATGGATATTCAAATAGGCAGGGTGGATATGTCAAATTTGCCTTCTCAACCTTTATCCGAACTGCAATTGATAAAACAGTATTTAAGAAAATTGCACCAGTACAAAACAGGTGTTGCTAAAGCAAGGGATATGGCCTTTATTTCCGATAATTTTGGATTCCTTGGTGGAGAAATGCCGATGAGAAGTGGTTGGAACAATGCTTCTGCATTTGTAGGTGCTGCTAATATTAAAACAGCCGGAAATTATTTTGATACCTGTAAGACACAAAGCTTTATTTTTAGCGATGTAATGGGAGCAGGTTCATATACCAATTGCAGTGGTGTAGGAAGTTCATCGCGTTACAAGGATAGCATATTAACCGTTTTCAATGCACAGTTCGGTAGTTATTTTGGCGACTGGGACAACAGCGATAATTTTCTGAGAAGTTGTTTGGCTAGCAAAGGATTGACATTGACCACCTGTTGGGCAGCGCGTCCGCACTGGTATTTTCAACACATGCCATTGGGTTATTCAGTTGGATTCTCTGCTATACTGTCTCAAAACAACGAAACTGGAACAGGTTACCTCGGTTATGCAGGTGGTGGTTATTTCGACCGCAGAATCAGCATGACGCTATTAGGTGATCCAACATTGAGAATTAGATATTACGATCCTCCAAAACAGGTTACTGCAACCAATGTGAACAACAACACCGATGTGAAACTCGACTGGCAGGCTTCAAATGAGTCGGGTATTTTGGGTTATCATGTATACAGAGCAAAAACAGCCGGTAATATTTATTACAGACTGACATCACAGCCTATAACAGGCCTAACATTTACCGATGATGATCCCTATGCAGGCACAAATTATTACATGGTTAAACCTATTAAACTTGAAGTGTCCAATACAGGGTCTTACTACAATATGGGTTTAGGTGGTATGGATACTGCTTTCAGTGTGAATGGCACCAATACCGGCATAGCCACTATAGCAACAGCTGAAATATCTGTGTATCCTAACCCGGCTTCACAGCAAGTAAATATTGCCGGTGAGGAGATGTTGTCAGTTGAAGTAATGAATATCAACGGGCAAATGGTGTATGAAATGACCAATGAGTCGAATGAGGGTCGTTTGACCATTGCTACAGGCAATTGGGCCAAAGGGTTATACATTGTAAAAGTGCATACTGCTAAGGGTGTTGCTTTCACAAAACTGGTGGTACAATAAAATAATTTAACTCGTTAATAGAAGGTCGGGCGGAGCCCGACCTTTTTTTGTTTCTTTTTAAAATTAATTACCCTAACATTGCAGCATCAAATTTTAATATTTTCGATATGATTTTAAAAGGTAAAAAAGGAATTATTTTTGGTGCTTTGGATAATAAATCCATAGCCTGGAAAGTAGCAGAACTGGCCCATGCCGAAGGTGCCGAATT
Source organism: Bacteroidota bacterium (assembly GCA_040386935.1). Taxonomy (GTDB): domain Bacteria; phylum Bacteroidota; class Bacteroidia; order NS11-12g; family UBA955; genus JABMMZ01. The sequence goes on from JAZKEQ010000026.1 coordinate 37,803, forward strand.
TATACTCACCAATGCGCCAATTGCATTGCGTATGGGAGCCATCAACGAATTGGCTGAAAAAACAAATTCCGAAGTAATAGGTTGCGATGTAACTTTGAATGAGGACATCGACCAGTTAATAGATAAAGCCATTGCTAAATACGGCAAACTGGATTTTGTATTGCATAGCATAGGCATGAGTTTGAATGTAAGAAAGAAAAATCCTTACAATGATATTAACTACGATTTCATGCACAAAACGTTTGATATCTCTGCTATCTCTTTTCACAGATTGATGCAATCGCTGATGAAAAAAGATGCGATGCAGGAGTGGGGTAGTATCGTTGCATTGACCTACATCGCTTCTCAACGTGTATTCCCTGATTACAACGAAATGGCTGAATCAAAAGCTTTGTTAGAGAGTTTTGCCCGCAGTTTCGGCTACCACTTCGGTAAAGCCAAAAAAGTGCGTGTAAACACCATTAGTCAAAGTCCTACCATGACAACTGCAGGCAGCGGTGTTGGTGGATTTGATGCATTCTTTACCTATGCCGACAAAATGAGTCCATTGGGTAATGCATCGTCTGAAGCATGTGCGCAATACTGTATTTCACTGTTCAGTGATTACACCCGCTATGTCACCATGCAAAACCTTTTCCACGATGGTGGTTTCAGTTTCACAGGTATCAGTAGTGATATCATGGAGCTGGTAGGTAAAGCAGGTGAAAAATCAGCAGGATAATCTCAGTAATTTTAAGATAAATAAAAAACGCATCTGGTTAATACCCGATGCGTTTTTTTATGAAGATGTTTTTTAGTCTTAGTTTTTAAAAGACTGAAAACAATTTATTTTCTTTTGATTACTTTTTCTACTGCAGCTACTACGTTTACTGTATCTAAACCGTATTTAGCCATCAGTTGATCCGGTGTTCCGCTTTCACCAAATGTATCGTTAACACCTACATATTCTACCGGAGTAGGGAGGTTGCGGGCTAATAACTGGCTGATGCTGTCGCCTAATCCACCATTCATCATGTGTTCTTCTGCAGTTACAACACAACGTGTTTTGCGCACAGAATTTAATACCGCTTGTTCATCCAATGGTTTGATCGTATGGATATTGATCACTTCAGCGCTGATGCCTTTTTCAGCCAATTGCTGAGCGGCTTGAATGCTTTTCCATACAAGGTGACCTGTACAGAAAATTGATACGTCAGTTCCTTCGTAAATCGTTACAGCTTTTCCTATTTCGAATACCTGATCAGGTGCTGTGAAAATAGGCACTTTAGGACGACCGAAACGCAGGTAACAAGGACCATCGTGTTTAGCAATGGCTATAGTTGCAGCTTTGGTTTGGTTGTAATCACAAGGATTAATCACCACCATGCCCGGTAACATTTTCATTAAACCCAAATCTTCCAATATTTGGTGGGTCGCACCATCTTCGCCAAGTGTAACACCTGCGTGTGATGCACAAATTTTTACATTCTTGCCACTGTAAGCAATACTCTGTCTGATTTGATCATATACTCTGCCTGTACTGAAATTAGCAAACGTGCCTGTAAAAGGTATTTTTCCTGAGGTAGCTAAACCAGCAGCTACACCCATCATATTGGCTTCGGCTATACCCATTTGGTAAAACCTTTTCGGAAACTCTTTCTTAAAGGCATCCATTTTCAAAGAGCCGGTAAGGTCAGCACAAAGGGCTACGATATTGTCGTTTTGTTTGCCTGCTTCGAGTAAACCTGCTCCGAATCCTGAGCGTGTGTCGTTATTGCCGAGTATTTCTATGGTGTGCATTATAAATTGATTTCTGTTGTTGATGCTGATGTAATGATGAATTCTTTTTCGAAAGTATAAATGGTTCTGGTTTCAGGTTTGCTTCTGGCAATAATGGTGTACTTGCCCGGTTGCATAATAATGGTTTGGAAATAGCCATCATTGATGTCGCAAACCCATTCTACCTGTCCGTTAACAGTTCTGTAGATAGCGGCTACTAAATCTCTGTTTTTATTGATTTGTAATCTGCCGGGTTGGGTAACTGTTATGGTAGTTGTTTTATTTTGGTCGACCACCACACTGTCGAGCAATATGCGTGGAGTCGTTAGTATTTCAATATCGTAGCAACCTGTAATGTAACGCTTAACTGTATTGGCAGACTGCGCATTGATGGTCGTGTATTTGTTGTGTACTTTTACAACTGCTTTTAGTTCGGTGTAATTGGTCACTCCTTTTGAAATAATTTCAATATTGCCCTGAGGCACATCAATTGGAATAACATTATGTCTTCCAACTATTAATTCTACATTCTTTTTTATAACAGGCGGCATGGTGTGTACCACGATGTCGTACTTGCGCATAGGGTCAAGAAACAATGTGTCAGGGACACCGCGACCATTCATGGTATGATCGAAATTATGCAATAGTTTTTTTGTAGCGGCATCGTATATGCTCATGGCCACATTGGTTTCAACCGGACGAATCTGCTTATCCAACAAATTAATCTGACAACTTGTTGAGTTCATGGCCTGAGAGATAACAACACCTACAACATTCACAAAATCTTTTTCAGTATTGGCATCATAATAAGTGCCTGCACAATTGAAAGTCAGTTTGAACTGTTCAGTAGAACCTATACCGATGATAAATGGTTTAAGGAAAATGCCTTTTTTCTGAAGCGCCTGTGAAATAGCACAAGGATCACCGGTGCATTCTTCCATACCATCTGTGATGATGATAATCAGATTGCGCACACCTGCTTCCTGAGGAAAATCTTTTTCACTTTCCTGCAAGGAATAAGCAATAGGGGTCCAACCTTTAGGAATCAAGGTGTTCACCCTTTTTTTCATGATGGTGTGATTGTTGGGAGAAAAAGGTACCTCAAGTCTTGAGTCTTTACAATCTTTTAAGTCTACTGTTTTTTGATGGCCATATACCCTGAGAGCCAATTCCACATTTTTAAAAGTAGCGAAACTGTCTATCATCTTGATTGCCATTTTTTTGGCCACCTGAAAACGGGTCGTTTTATCGAGAGTAGAGGTCATACTACCCGATGCATCGAATATAATGAGAATACGCGTTTTCTGTGTGGTTTGGCCATAGCCGGTCATGCTGAGCAATAGGGCTGTAGCTATAATGAATTGTTTCATATATGTGATAAACGCAATTTTCATTCCGCTATTGTACGGGATTAGTAATCACCAAGGGTTTCAGGTAGTTGTGCCAAGGCTTTTGCCAGTTGATCATCATTAGGCGCAATACCGTGCCACTCGTGGCTGCCCATCATAAAGTCAACACCGGCACCCATTTCTGTTTTCATGATGATAACAATTGGATGTCCTTTGCCTGCCAACGCTTTTGCTTTAACATTTGTATCCAGAATGTCCTGCATGTTATTGCCATCCATTTCCAATACGGTCCATTTAAATGCTTCAAATTTGCTGCGCAGTTCAGTGAATCCCATGATTTCAACCACACCGCCATCAATTTGTTGTTTATTGTAATCGACTGATGCAATGATGTTGTCGAGTTGGTGGTGACCGGCAAACATAATGGCTTCCCAATTCTGTCCTTCCTGTAATTCACCATCTCCCATATTCACATATACTGTGTGTGAGTCGTTATTCGCTTTTTTAGCCAACGCCATACCTGTTGCTACAGATAATCCTTGTCCCAGTGAACCTGTTGCAATTCTAACACCCGGCAACCCTTCGTGAGTGGTTGGGTGTCCTTGTAAACGGCTGTTAATTTTTCTGAAAGTTGCCAGTTCTTTTACGTCAAAGTAACCACTGCGGGCCAGTACGCTGTAAAACACAGGACTGATGTGACCGTTGGATAGAATAAATACATCCTGATTATTGCCATCCATTGAGAAAGGCTGTGGTGTATGTTCCATCAACTGGAAATACAAGGCTGTGAAATAATCGGCACAACCCAGAGAACCGCCCGGGTGGCCGCTTTGTACGGCATGTACCATACGCACGATATCTCTTCTAACCTGTGATGCAATTTGCTGTAATTCTGTTACTGTTGGCATTGGGAATTTATCAAAGTGCAAAAATTAACTTTATTATTCACTTTTCCTGCTAAAAAATTTCTTTTTATAAACGAATAATAAACGAAATCACATTTTTTACAAATACAATGCGATTAATTGGATATTTTTGCATTTCATCATTCAAAAAACCATCTTGTAATAGTTCTATCCACTCATGCAAAAAAATAGTTTATCCCTCATTATACTCTTCTCTCTTGTTTTTTCTTTATCCGCTCAAATCATTCGTCAACCCGGTTCTGCTGAAATTTTACTGAACCTGCAAAAGCTCAACACTGTTGGGTCAGTATTGTATGTTGCGGCCCACCCCGATGATGAGAATACCCGTTTACTGGGTTATCTGGCCAATGAACGCAAATTGCGCACCGGCTACCTGTCGCTGACACGTGGTGATGGCGGACAGAATTTGATAGGCAAGGAGCAAGGTGAATTATTAGGTCTTATCCGCACCCAGGAATTGTTGGCAGCACGTAGAACTGATGGCGCTGAGCAGTTTTTTACCAGAGCCAACGATTTTGGATTTTCAAAAAATCCCGAAGAGACATTCTCTATATGGAACAAAGACAGCATTCTCGCTGATGTGGTATACACCATCCGCAAGTTTCGCCCCGATGTAATTATTTGCAGATTCCCAACAACAGGTGAGGGTGGACACGGTCACCATACGGCTTCGGCTATATTGGCTGTTGAAGCATTTGATGCAGCTGCTGACCCTAAAAGATTTCCTGAACAACTGAAGTATGTAAAGGTATGGCAAGCCAAACGCATTTTTTGGAACACCTTTAATTTTGGTGGAAACAATACAACTGCACCCAATCAATTGAAAATAGATGTAGGTGTTTTCAATCCCTTATTGGGTAAAGGGTATGGTGAAATTGCAGCAGATAGTCGGTCCATGCACAAGAGTCAGGGCTTTGGTTCAGCTAATCAAAGAGGGTCTAATATTGAATACTTTAAACTTCTGAAAGGCGATAGTGTCAAAACAGATTTATTTGAAGGCATCAGTACCAATTGGAACAGATTAAAGGGCACAGAGAAATTGCAAAAACAAATCACGGATTGTACCAATAATTACAAAACGCAATCTCCCGAGCTAAGTGTGGCGGCATTAGTTGCCATTTATAAAAGCCTTATGGCGCTAGATGATAAAGACAATAGCGGTTATTGGAAACAATTAAAATTGAAAGAAACAGAGAAGTTATTGTTGGCTTGTTCAGGACTTTGGATAGAGGCATTTGCTTCAGATTATATCGCCATTCCCGGGCAGGAAATTAATATCACTTCTCAAATTGTCAATAGAAATAAGGGCACTGTAAAACTGAATAAATTATCATTTCTGAATCAGACGGATACAACTACTGCGATTGAAATGAAGGTGAATGAATTGTACAGTTTCAAACACAAAGAAAAATTATCTACTACAGCATCTTACTCAAATCCCTATTGGTTGAACCGCGAACACGCCATTGGTTTGTATTCTGTTAATGATCCTTTGTTAGTAGGTGTTCCCGAAAATGACCCGGCTACTAAAGTGGTTTTTGATATTACCATTCTTGATTTAAATCTGAAAATAGACCGCAATATTGTATATAAATACACCGACCCGGTAAAGGGAGAAGTATATAGACCACTAGAGATTTTGCCACCCGCAACAGTTAATATTTCTGAAAAAGCGTATGTATTTACTGATGGTAAACCTCAGACTGTCAAAATAACAATAAAAGCCAATGCCAATAATATCGAGGGAGACTTACTTCTTTATGCCTTAGGTGATATCAATTTTCAAATAACTTCAAGAATGTTGCCTAATGGAAGAAATTCTGATTTGCCGGATAAGTCAAATATTAAAATAGCGACATGGCATACTTCCGCTAATAATCCTCATTTTAAATTGATGAATAAAGGTGATGAAATCATTATTGATGCAATTATTACACCTACTAAAGAAGCCCAATGGGCCACTTTGTTTGCAAGGCTAATGATTGGAACAGATACTTATTATTCAAAAAGTATAAAAAGAGTAGAATACGACCATATTCCGTATCAATTTATTTTAAGTGAAGCAAAAGCAGATTTAAGGAATATGGATTTGAAAAAGACAGGCGATAAAATAGGGTATATTCCCGGAGCAGGTGATGATATACCGGCTTGTCTTCAGCAAATAGGGTACAACGTCACCATTCTTACAGATGAATTATTGGCCACAGAAGATTTATCAAAATACCCAACCATTGTAACAGGTATCAGAGCTTATAACACCAACGAAAGATTGCAGGTGTATTACAATAAATTGATGGCTTATGTAAAAAATGGCGGTAACCTTGTTGTTCAATACAATACCAATTCACGTGTTGGTCCTGTGGCTGCTAAAATAGGCCCTTATCCATTCACCGTTTCGCGCGACAGGGTAACGAATGAAAATGCAGAAGTAAGATTCAAAAATGATTCATTGTACGTATTGAATTACCCTAATAAAATTACGAAAAGAGATTTTGACAATTGGGTGCAGGAGCGGGGTATTTATTTCGCCACTGATTTAGATTCCAATTATCAAACAGTATTTTCAATGAATGATCCCAACGAAAAGGCAAGTGATGGCAGTTTAATCATCACCCCATACGGCAAAGGAAATTTTGTATACACAGGACTCGCATTTTTCAGAGAATTACCTGCCGGTGTGCCGGGCGCCTATCGCTTGTTTGTTAACTTATTGAGTTTACCACAAAACTAAATTATCATGTCAGAGAATGAGGAACAATCACCAATATTAGGGTCGTGGCGAAATGTCTACGCGTTTGTGATTGTCTTATTGTTAGTTGTTGTAATTGGGCTGTACTTTTTTACACAATATTATAAATGAGTACAATAGATTGGTTTGTGCTTATCGTTACCTTATTTGTTATTGTCGTTTACGGCATTTGGAAAAGCAGGGGTACTAAAAATATAGAAGGTTATTTGCTGGCCGATAGAAAATTGCCATGGTACCACATTGGATTATCCGTAATGGCTACCCAGGCCAGCGCCATCACATTCCTTTCAGGACCCGGGCAAGGGTATTCGGATGGGTTGCGGTTTGTGCAATTTTATTTTGGTTTACCATTGGCCATGGTGGTATTGTGCATCACCTTTATTCCCATCTTTCATCGCTTAAATGTATACACGGCTTATGAGTACCTCGAAAAACGGTTTGATAATAAAACACGCACATTAACAGCCTTTCTTTTTTTATTGCAGCGCGGTTTGTCTACAGGCATTACCATCTATGCACCGGCCATTATTTTGTCAGTGATTTTGGGTATTGATATCAATTACACCATCCTTTTTAACGGATTAGTTGTGATAGCCTATACCGTGTATGGCGGCACCAAGGCTGTGTCTTACACACAAATGTTTCAGATGGGGGTTATCTTCTCAGGACTATTCATTGCTGCTTATATGGTAGTTCATTTATTGCCTGATGGGGTAGGGTTTTCAGAGGCACTGCACATAGCCGGTAAAATGAATAAACTGAATGCCATTGATACCACATTTGATTTGAATAACCGCTACAATATTTGGTCGGGAATTATCGGTGGATTTTTTCTGCAACTGTCTTATTTCGGTACTGACCAGTCGCAGGTGGGACGTTACCTCACAGGCAGTTCCATTACACAAAGCAGATTGGGTTTGGTGATGAATGGTTTGATAAAAATTCCCATGCAGTTTTTTATTTTGTTAATAGGCACTTTGGTCTTCACCTTTTATCAGTTTCATTCAACGCCTATTTTCTTTAATCAGGTAGAGATTGTTAGAATAGAAAACAGCACTTATAAAAATGAATTTAATACCCTGCAAAATAATTACGCAGCGGCACATGCTGAAAAGCAGGTGGAAGTGAATCAATTGGTACAAGCCTTGCACAGTGATGATGAAAAAGCCATTGATGCGGCCAGAGCAAAGGTACAAAAGGCTGATGCAAAAAGCAGTGCTATCAGAAAGCAAGCCACTGACCTGATGGAGAAAAACAATGAGAAAGCTGATACCAACGATACCAATTATGTATTTCTGAGTTTTGTAACACAGCAATTACCCGTTGGTATAGTGGGATTATTAATCGCCATTATTTTTTTAGCGTCAATGGGGTCAACAGCCAGCGGGTTGAATTCACTGGCATCCACAACAGTGGTCGACTTTTATAAAAGGGTTTTTAAAACAGATGGCAGCGATAAGCAATATCTTGCAGCATCGCGTTGGGCAACAGTGGGCTGGGGTGTTTTCTGTGTAATCGTAGCGTTGTTTGCTAGTAAATTGGGTAATTTAATTGAGGCAGTGAACATATTGGGCTCATTGTTTTACGGCACTATTTTGGGAATTTTCTTAGTGGCTTTTTATATGAAATCTATTAGTGGTACTGCGGTATTTATTGCAGCAATTATTGCGGAAGTGTTTATTGTGTATGCCTGGCAAACTGATCTCACTGCATTTCTTTGGCTCAATGTCATTGGTTGTTTATTGGTGATGGGATTTGCATATTTTATTCAGACCTACATTAATATGAGTCAAAAAGCAACTCAGTAAATAGCATAAAAAAATCCCACTGTTATTCGCAGTGGGATTTTTAAAATATGAGGGAGTTGAATTACTTCAATAATTTAGCGTCAGCCAATAGCTTCTCACCAATTTTTACGTAATCTTCATTTTTACCTTCTTTTGCCATAGCAATTACTTTTTCAGCAGTTGCAGTAGCAGCAGTTTTATCGTTCAGTTTTATCTCTATTTTAGCTTTCAAAGCCATTACCCAATATGCTTTTGGATTTTGCTCCAATGCTTTGTTAACCCAACCCAAAGCCACTTTCATGTCTTTGTTATTTTCGTAGTAATAGCTGGCAGCAGAGTAGTAAGGACGGTTGTCAGTGTTCACTGTTGCATCAATATTTTTCATGATTGTAGAATCGATATCAGCAACAACTTTAATCGCTACTCTTGTTTTTTCCCAGGTTAATTCAATGTTTGAAGAAGTAGCAGTGATATCAGCAATACCCATGGTGAAAGTTTCTACTTTTTCAGTAAGAGCAGTAGGTTTAACAGTAACACGCAAAACTTCATTTTCAGTTTTGTATTCGCTTACGTTGCCACCTAATTTCAAATCTTTGTAAAGCATGATTTCCCATTTGTCTTTGTTGGGGATGCTATATACGGCATAAGTACCTGCAGCAATTTTGGTACCTTCAACTTTTACGTCTTCACCAAAGGTAACTTTTGTTGCAGCATTGGCACCGGTGCGCCAAATTTTGCCAAATGGCACAACATCACCATATACAACACGACCTTTTGCACTTGGGCGTGAGTATTCAAGGGTAATATCTGATAATGCAAATGCTTGTTTAAGGGTTTGCAAAGGACTTGGAGCCGGTGTTTTAAGAGTTTGGGCGCTTACGGATAAGCTGCTGATAGCACTAAGGGCTAAAATGGCAGTGGCGTTTTTTATTTTTTGTAACATAATTTGAAACATTTGTAGTTTGCGAAGGTAAAAATTTATGCTGAATTATACGCCTCAACTATATCATTATTGACAATAGCGATATAGAATCATTATGACCGGTAAAATAATCGCGATATATTTTGATTTCCCCCATTTTGGAACGAAATTGCGAGCTTATTTAAAAATACAACTCAGTAATTATGCAAGTCGGAAAAAACAAAGTGGTGTCATTGACCTACACCCTCACGTTGCAAAATGGCGAAGTAGCAGATACAGCTACAGAAGAATCACCATTTGTGTTCATTCACGGTATTGGTCAGACATTGCCGCATTTCGACCAGCAATTAACCGATCTGAAAGCAGGTGATGCTTTTAGTTTTGAGATAGATGCTGAAAATGCTTACGGTGTTTCAAACGAAGAAAATAAGGTAGCCATTCCCCGTGATGTTTTTTCAGGTCCTGAAGTGCCAAAAGATCTTTTAGTTGTTGGTAATATGGTGCCTATGCAGGACAATTATGGTAATCCAATGAACGGTATTATTATCGGAATAGATGATGACCAGGTTCACATGGATTTCAACCATCCTTTGGCTGATCAGAAACTGAGTTTCTCCGGTGCTATTATCTCTGTAAGAGAGGCCACTGATGATGAACTGTCACATGGTCACGTTCATGGTCCGGGTGGACACCACCACTAGGCGTTGTTTGTTTAAAAAACATCTGCTTAAAGACTCATGCAACTTGCCCTGTTTTTTTATGCGCTTTACTTTTATTTTTTGGTGAGATATGCCATTAAAAGCAGCATTGAATTCGGGGGAAGCGATTATACTTGTCTAAAACCATCATTTTATGAATACTGCGATACGCTGTTTCAAAGCCGTATTGCCTTTTATCGCAATCTGGATAAACACTCGCGCGAAAAATTCATCTACCGCGTTCACGAGTTTATAAGAACCAGGGAGTGGGTGGGGTTTTACGAATTCGAAATGCAATCGGAACACCGTGCAATTGTTGCAGCTTGTGCTGTACAACTGACATTCGGATTAAAACGCTACGGCCTCGAACACATCAAGCGGATATTTATTGCACCTGAAATTTTTTACTCACGACTGTTGCAGCGCGATGTCAAAGGACTCACAATGGCTCAGGCCATTTATCTGTCGTGGGAAGATGTAGAAAAGGGCATTGATGTATCGGATGATGCCTATAACTTGTGCCTACATGAATTTGCACATGCTTTGAAATTATCTGTTTTAAGGGATGATGTAGATACCGATGCCAATTACCTTTCCTATCTGGATGAATGGGAGGAACAGAGCGACAGAGTATTCATAGAGATGAATGAATCCTCTGAAAACAAAAACTTTTTAAGAGGCTATGCCGCTACGAATAAACACGAATTTTTCGCAGTTTGCGTTGAGAATTTTTTTGAAAAAAGTAAATTGTTTCGCGATAGCGACCCCCGCTTATTTCTCAGCCTTTGTCATTTGTTAAACATCAATCCGCTGAATGAAACGGGCAACTACAAACTTGAAAAAACTTTTGTGTATTTTGAAAATAAGAATAACAATATTTTCAGGTATGATCATAAAGTATCCCTAAAATTTGTGACACTTAGTGCTCTGTTCGGTTTTCTCATGATTTGCCTGGTGAATGATCGTTATGCAGGGCCTGAACAATTTTTCGCATCATGTTTTATCACATTAATATTGTACAAAGTGACGCACCGATCGCGCAATGTTTATTCAGGCAGGTTTATGTTAAAAGTAATAGGCATTTTTATGTTTGCCATTTTACCTACTATCTATTCCTTTTTTTGCCTGTTATAGCAATTTATTAGAAAAGGGTTTTTTGCCCGTCAAGCTCATCAGCTATTACTTCCGAAGTTGTTTCACCTGCAGTAGGTTTTTCAGGTTCAGGCGTAGCAATGATACCCACTTTGTCGCTCAGCAGTTTGGCTGATTTAAAAGTGTCATAAGTAATCTTATTGCCAATGGCTTTCCATCCTTTCACTTCAATGAAATCGGCCAGTTTAAGTATTTCTGTTTTCTTCTCACCTTTGGCTGATACTGATTTTATTTCCACTTCAGGATTTTCTACCGTACTGGCCACTATCAGTTTACTGCTTGGCCTTTCGTTGATGAATAAAAATTTCTTACCCGTAGTGGTGGTTTCAATTAAGAAACGTTTGGCATAATAATTTTTAGACGACACATCATAGTGAATGCAGTTGATGGGTTGCTTCTCGTGGAATTTCTGAATCAGGTAAATATCGTTCTGCTCGTAACGGTTGGTCAGTTCGTTGTCGGTTAATTCATAACTGCCGTCATTCAATATCAACAATATTTTATCTTCACTGGTAAAATTGCCGAGGTATTGTCCGCGACCGTCAACATTCAGTCTGCCGATGTCTTGATCATACCATATATCTCTTCCTTTAAAGGTTGATTTGCCTTTTTCTTTCAGCTCTATTTTGCGAATAGGATGCTTGGTAAGGGTATTGCCTTTTGATGTTCTGCCTTTAATTTCTAGTGCTGTAAAATCGTATTCCAAATACTTGATTTTAGCACTGGCCATATTGCTCAGGTGTATGGCTATTTTTTCAGCTTCACTGTTGTTGTTTGCTGAGAAATAAATCATCTTACTGCCCGGAGTCTCCATGGTAACACTGTACTCCTTGTCGCGAATAACACCCAATACATTGAATCGCTTCACATAACTCACACCGCTCTTGCCATCGTAATAGGCCACGTTGTACACTTTGCGTTCATCATTCTTGCGGTATACATCCACATACAATAAATCTTTGCCCATGAATTGTTTTTCAGAAACTTTACTCACCATATAGGTGCCGTTTCTTCTGAATACAATGATGTCATCAATATCAGAACAATCGCAGATATAGGTGTCTTTTTTAAGACCGTATCCCACAAAACCTTCCGCGTAGTTGGCATACAGTTTTTCGTTGGCTACTGCTACTACGTTGGTTTCTATCTTATCAAAATGGCGAATCTCTGTTTTGCGTTCTTTGCCTTTGCCGTATTTTTTGATGAGATTTTTAAAATAATCAATGGCGAATTCTGTGAGATTGGCGAGGTGATTTTTAACTTCATCTATGCTGCCCTCCAATCCTTTGATATACTCATCTGCTTTGAATGCATCAAATTTTGAAATACGCTTGATTCTTATCTCCGGTAATTTCGCAATATCTTCCATCGTTACAGGCCTTCTCAATAATTTTTTGAAAGGCTTTAACTTCTTGTCAATCATATCAAGAATTTCTTCCCAGGTCTCACATTCTTCAATGTTGCGGTAGATTTTATTCTCGATGAATATTTTTTCGAGTGAACTGAAATGCCATTTGTTTTCAAGGTGGCTCAATTCATTCTGCAATTCTGTTTTCAATAACATCACCGTGTTGTCGGTAGATGTTTTCAGCATTTCGTTGACACCCAAAAACAGCGGTTTGTCTTCTACAATCACACAGGCGTTAGGTGAGATGCTCACTTCACAATCTGTAAAGGCGTACAAGGCATCAATGGTCATATCGGTACTTACACCCGGGGCTAATTGCACCTCAATCTCAACATCCTTTGCAGTGTTGTCAATTACTTTTTTGACTTTGATTTTACCGTTGTCGTTGGCTTTTAAAATACTGTCAATTAAACTTTCAGTAGTTGTCGCAAACGGAATTTCCTTGATCAGTACTTTTTTGCCATCTGCATTTTCTATGCGCGCTCTGCAACGTATTTTACCTCCGCGTCTGCCTTCATTGTAATTGGTAAAGTCAGCCATGCCACCTGTAGGAAAATCGGGCAATATATTTGGTCTTTTGCCTTTCAGAATATCAATACTTGCCTCACATAATTCAATGAAATTATGGGGCATTATTTTAGTGGCCAAACCTACCGCGATACCTTCAACACCCTGAGCCAATACCAAAGGGAATTTAACCGGTAGTGTAACGGGTTCTCTCTTTCTGCCGTCATAGCTAATTTGCCAGTCGGTTGTTTCTTCATTGAAAGTTACTTCCAATGCAAACTTTGAAAGACGCGCTTCAATATAACGGGGAGCAGCTGCACTGTCACCTGTTCTGATATCGCCCCAGTTACCCTGGGTTTCTATCATCAAATCTTTTTGTCCTAAATTTACAATGGCTTCACCAATGGCCGCATCACCGTGAGGGTGGTATTGCATGGCCGAGCCTATGATGTTGGCGACTTTATTAAATCTGCCATCATCCATTTCCTTCATTACGTGAAGGATCCTGCGCTGCACGGGTTTTAGTCCATCGTATAGGTTTGGAACAGCGCGCTCAAGGATTACATAACTGGCGTATTCCAGAAACCAATTTTCATACAAACCTGAAACAGGCAATACCTCATTGCCGTCTCTGTGACCGTGGTGTATGATTCCGTCAATATGTTCTTCGTTTTCGTTATCCATGAATTATGCTGCTTCTTCTGTATCGTCTTCTTTATCGTCTGTTGGCTTGTCGAGGGCCAGATCTTTTTCTATGTATAAATTATCAATGATGAACTCCTGACGTTCAGGGGTGTTTTTACCCATGTAATACTTCAGCAGTTTTTCGATACTGGTTTCTTTTGTAAGAATGATAGGCTCCAGTCGCATGTCTTCACCAATAAAGTTTTCGAACTCTCCGGGAGATATTTCACCCAATCCTTTGAATCGTGTTATCTCCGGTTTGTTGCCGAGTTTAGCGATGGCGCGTTGACGCTCTTCATCACTGTAACAATAAATCGTTTCTTTCTTATTCCTCACCCTGAACAACGGTGTTTGCAAAATGTAAACGTGGCCGTTTCTCACCAAATCAGGAAAGAACTGAAGGAAGAAGGTCATGAGCAATAAACGAATGTGCATGCCATCAACGTCAGCATCGGTAGCAATTACCACTTTGTTAAATCTCAGATTATCCAATCCTTCTTCTATGTCGAGTGCGTGTTGCAGTAAATTGAATTCTTCGTTTTCGTAAACTACTTTCTTTTTCAGTCCATAGCAATTCAAAGGTTTACCCCTTAAACTGAATACCGCCTGTAATTCTACATTTCTGCTTTTGGTAATACTTCCACTCGCACTGTCACCCTCGGTAATAAAGATGGTGGTATCAAATTTTTCATCTTTCTCGTCCGTTAAATGCAGTCTGCAATCGCGCAATTTTTTGTTGTGCAGATTGGCTTTTTTGGCCCTTTGTTGCGCTAGTTTACGAACACCTGCCATATCCTTACGCTCACGCTCGTTTTGCAATATTTTTTTCAATATCGCATCGGCAGTGCTTGGATTTTTATGCAGATAGTTGTCGAGCACCTTCATCAGATTTTCACTCACAAATGAACGCATGCCCTGACCGCCCGGAGCAATTTCTGTACTGCCCAGTTTGGTTTTGGTTTGCGATTCAAATACCGGCTCCTGAACCCTTACAGCGATTGCCGCAGTAATGGATGTTCTGACATCTGAGGCATCAAAATCTTTTTTATAAAACTCGCGTAGGGTTTTTACCACGGCTTCTTTAAAAGCACCCAAGTGGGTACCACCCTGAGTGGTGTATTGTCCGTTAACGAATGAATAGTATTCCTCGCCATATTGGTGACCGTGGGTAATGGCTACTTCAAAGTCTTCTTCCCTAAAGTGCATGATAGGGTAGAGGATATTCTCAACATCGGCTTTTCTCTCCAACAGGTCCTTCAAGCCATTTTTTGACAAATAGTTTTGGCCGTTGAAGTTGATGGTTAAGCCTGAATTGAGGAATGCGTAGTTCCAGATTTGTTCAGTTAAAAATTCAGGAATAAAGCGGTAGTGTTTGAAGATGGTATTATCCGGTTCAAATATCATCAGGGTGCCGTCTTTGTCTGATGAGGTAGTTTCTTTATGGTCTTTGGTAATTTCGCCTTTGCTGAATTCTACTTTTTTGGTTTTACCGTCTCTGAATGATTGTACGCAAAAATAGGATGAAAGTGCGTTAACAGCTTTTGTACCAACCCCATTCAATCCCACAGATTTTTGAAATGCACCTGAGTCGTATTTGCCCCCTGTATTAATTTTGCTGACACAGTCGATGACTTTTCCCAGAGGAATGCCTCGACCGTAGTCCCTGATCACAACTTTATTGTCTGAAATGGTCACATCGATTTTTTTACCGTGACCCATCATGTGCTCATCGATACTGTTATCTATGATTTCCTTTACCAGCACATAAATACCATCATCTGCAGATGCGCCATCTCCAAGTTTTCCAATGTACATCCCCGGACGCATCCGGATGTGTTCTTTCCAATCGAGCGACCGTATACTGTCGTCTGTATAATTCGTATTTTGATTCGCCATAACAGAAAAGGCGAAATTATGACAACAAAGTCAAGGATTATTTACAGAGTGTCTGAATTTATAAACATTCCCGAAGGTGCTTATCAATACTTTGTTAACGCTGGGTTAAACAAAAAAAGGAGGCTAAAAAACCTCCTTTTAATTAAAAATCGCTGTCAATTAATATTTAATGATTATTTTCTGACTGCCGGCTGACAAGGAGGTTAAATAATTGTCAGCATCTGCTTCAACCATGTAAGTATTTACACTGGCACCATTGGCAGAGCCATCAGATTTGAAATTTTCTTCTACTACAGATGAAGGGAAATAATTGGAGAAGTAAAGTGGTCCTTGACCGCTGAAGCCATATGAGCCGGTTACTGCCACTAAATAGGGGTGTAATTCGTTCAATGGATTAATTGCTTTGCTAAATGAAGAGGCTTCTACCTGACCACTTTTGTATATTGGATCAGTACCATTGTTGGTATAACTGGTTAAACGGGTTAAGTTGCCATTGTTGTCGTAACTCATAAACTCCATTTTTGAAATACGATTAACCGATTTTTCGAAATGGGTGAAAGACACCGGTTGGTAGTCCAAATTGGTATAACCGAAAGTATTGATACCAATAGTATCGCCATTGATTTTGCGTTTTATAACTTCAATGATTCTTCCTTTGCTATCCAGCTTAAAAGTACCTTGTTCATTCAAAGTATTGGCAGGCATGGTATAAGATTGATACCCTTCTACCACATTAGATGAATTGTAAAGTATTACATACTTCGCTGATGGTACACCGCTAACAACTGATATAAGTTCTTTAAGTTTTGTAAGATCGTTGTTTAAGTAAGTGAAGTTGATGGTCTGTGAAGTATCTGCCAATCCGTAACTTTTCATCAATTTTCTGGTAGGTGCTTTAGTGTCACCTGAGCCATTGTAATTGTTAATGATGGTGTCGCCTTCTTTGCTACAGCTTATCAATAACGAGACAAATAGTAATGCGAATAATGAGGTTTTAAGTGTTTTCATTTTTTTTCTTTATAAAGGTGCAAATTTAAAAATTATTAAGTTCAAACAATAAGTTAAGCAAAAAAAAGCAATGTAATGGGGAATTAAATTCAATTAAATTATTGATAATCAGCTATATGTTTTTTTGTGTTTGGTAACTGTTATTTTTTATCTAAACTTGTATAATGAAAAACGCATTAAAAATTAGCAGCTTCATCTGTGCAACCCTATTATTATTGAATGGGTGTAAAAAAACTGAAATAATTAAGGAAGAGTATAATCCTGCCATACCTGCATACGGCACCTGGGCAGTTGTTTCATCTACTATGCAGGGTGATATGAAATACCTTCAATTCAGTACAGACAAGGTGGCAACTGTTTTTTCCGAGAATACATTAGGTTTTAAATCAAGTTCAGCGTCAATATTGACCCCTTTGCCGGATCAATTGCTTTTCGATCCTTATGGTTACGGCACTACCTTTATATTCAACTACAAAGTGGTAGGCGATTCAATTTTTATTACCAGTCCAAATTATGGCGATATCAAGGGCGTTAAAAGTTCTGAATCTAATGTAACTGGTTGGGCTAAAGTTGTATCAAGAATTGATGAAATTAACGGTGCGTTTTCAGATAACGATTACGGAATTGGTTTTGACGGAACAAATATTTTAATGTCAGATTATTCAGCGAATAAAGTGAATAAAATTAGCTTGAGTACTCGTCTGCCTGCAGGAAATATAAACGTTTCAGGGTCATATCCTACAACAGTAGAGTTTGATGGTACAGATATCTGGGTATCAAGTAATGGTTATGACATGATCAACAGATACTCACTAGCAGGAGGATCAGTGCTTTCTACCAGTAAACAAATGGGACCATGGATTTATGGCATAGCATTCGACCCAATTTCAACTAATTTGTGGTGTTTTGCAGGTAATACAGATACACTTTACAGTTATAATAAAGGGTCAAATACTGTAACCAATAGAATTGGTGTAGGAAATGGTTTCAAAGACATGGCTTGGTCGAATGGCAAGTTGTTTATGGTTAGAAATAATTATATCTACAGAGTGAATCCATCACCTTTTGTAGTTGAAAAAACATACAAACTAAAAGAAACTGTTTCTATTTATGGAATAGCTGCAGTTGGTAACGATTTCTGGTTGTCAATTTCAGGTAACTCACTAATTAAGGTTACACTTAATTAGCAAAACAAAAATATTAATGATTGTAAAGGCTCCTTTTAGGGGCCTTTTTTTATGATTGATGATTAAGAGATTCTTACTCTTAAAGTCTCAACCAATTCGTGCAATGGTCTTTTTTTATCAGATTGAACATCTATCTGATCAAGCATATCAATGGCTGATTTTTCGTAATTGTTTTTCAAATTCATGAGGTAGTTGTCACTGCCGCTTACTTTGAATAATGTTCTTACCTGTTCAACCTTAGCAGATAAATCATGCACTTTATTGGTATACCAACTGATTAACTGATTGCTTTGGTCTTTTGAAAGGTGTTCAATTGCGTGCAGATAAAGCAATGTTTTTTTATTCTCAATGATATCACCGCCTTCTTGTTTGCCAATATCCGTTGCTTTGCCAAAAGCATCCAGATAATCATCCTGCAATTGAAAAGCCATGCCAACGTTTAAACCGAATTGATAAAAAGCTTCAGCCGTTGTCTCAGATAATCCTGCCGCCAATGCGCCTAGTTGTAAGGCAGCAGCAGGTAATACAGCTGTTTTGTATTTAATCATTTCAAGATACTCTGCTTCAGAAATTTGGAGTTGTTCCGCAATATTCATGTCCATTTGTTGACCTTCACAAACTTCTTTTGCAGTACGGGTAAATATTTGCAACAGTTCTGTTTTATTGCTGAAGCCCGTACTCAATATTAATTCATAACAACAGATAAGCATATTGTCTCCGGCCAGTATTGCTGTGGCTTCATTCCAGGCTTTATGAACAGCAGGCTTGCCTCTACGCGTAGGTGCATGGTCCATGATGTCATCGTGTATCAAACTGAAATTGTGAAATGCTTCGATGGCCAGTGCCAGTTTCATCACATCATCATTCAATTGTAAACCGCTACTTTCGTAGGCCATCAACAATAATCTTGGTCGCATGCGTTTGCCACCCAATTGCATGATATAATTCATCGGGGCATACAGATTATCGGGCTGCCCTTTGAAAAGATGATTGTTTAGAAAAGTTTCAAATTTATCTGCGCCTGTTGCGTGTAGGTCTGACATGTTTTTCGTTGCGTGTAGGTCTTTGGTTGGTTATTAATTGAAGGTCGATGGTGCGGTTGATTTTGTTTGAAGCAGTCACCAACACTGTAACAACATCGCCCATCTTATATTGTTTGAAAAATCTTGAACCGATTACAGTCATTAATTCTGAATCGTAGGTGTAGTGGTCGTCTCCAATGGTATTAAGTCTTACTAATCCTTCGCACTTATATTCTTTTATTTCTACAAACATGCCCCAGTCAGTCAGTCCGCTGATAACACCTTCAAACTGTTTGCCTACCTTCGTTTCCATCCATTCGGCTTGTTTGTATTTAATTGAGGCTCTTTCTGCATCGCTGGCCAATTGTTCCATTTTAGAACTTTGTTTACAGGCGGCATCCAATTGCGATGTGTTCCATTTACAAATTTGCTCCATGGTCAAGTTGTTGAGATAACCATACAGCAAACGGTGTGAAATAATATCAGGGTATCTGCGAATAGGAGAGGTGAAGTGGGTGTAGTAGTTGAAATTTAACCCAAAGTGGTTGGGTTTATTGGGTGTGTATACTGCCTTGGCCATGCTGCGGATACACATGGTGCGCACAACATCCTGCTCAGGTTTGCCTTCTACCGCCAGTGAAATGTCATTGATGGATTTTCTGAGCACCTGTTCGTTTTCAATGTGAAGGGTGTAACCGAAACGGGCTACAAATTTTTTCAAATCCAGTAAGCGTGTTTCAGCTGGTTCATCGTGGGTCCTGTATATAAATGGCGGACGGGGTTTCTTTGAATAAACGAATTCAGCAACCGATTTGTTGGCCAGCAGCATCAGTTCTTCAATCATCTTATTGGTGTCCTGTCTTATTTTCAATTGCATAGACAACGGTTTGAAATCATCATCCAATACAAACTTGAATTCATTCGATTCAAAATTAATGGCGAAGTTTTCAAAACGTTTTTTAGATAATTCTTTAGCAAAAGTATTCAGATGGAAAAGTTCATCATAATACAGACCTTTACCTTCGTTTAATATTTGTTGCGCCTCTTCGTAACTGAAGCGTTTATCGGAGTGAATAATCGTTTTACTAAAACGCGTTTTAACGATTTTGAAATCTTTAGATACTTCAAATATCGCAGCAAATGTCAAGCGGTCTTCGTTGGGTACCAGTGAGCAAATGACATCTGAAAGTTTGAATGGCAACATCGGCACAACCCTGTCGACAAGGTAAACCGAGGTAGCTCTTTTCAGCGCTTCGTTGTCGAGCAATGAGCCCGGTTGTATGTAATGACTGACATCCGCGATATGGACACCCACTTCAAAATGATCGTTTTCTAATTTGCGGTAGGAGATAGCATCATCAAAGTCTTTAGCCGTATCAGGGTCGATGGTAATGGTCAATATTTTGCGGTAATCTTCTCTGCCTTCCAGGTCTTTTTTTGTAATGGCTGAAGGGATGGCTTCTGAAGCCGCCTGCACATCATCTTCGAATGCCTCGGGCAAACCAAACTCAGTGAGTATGGCGTGCATTTCTGTTTTGTGGTCACCGGGTTTGCCCAGTAATTCAGTGATATTGGCTTTAGGTAATTGTGTGCCTTTTTTAAATTCTACAATTGTAAAGGCTACTTTATAACCGTGTTTTAGAAGCGATGCGTCTTTAGCGATAAAGGGCATCTGAAACCTCACATTGTCGGGTTCAATATACCATTGGTGGTTCTTTAATTTGGCAATGCCTGTATAGGTTTTCTCTGAATGCTTAACGAGTTTAACGACTTTAGCGCGTGGGTTTTTATTGCCCTGTTTCACGATCTCTGCTTCTACTGTATCGAAAGGCAACAAATTGATGCCCGAAAATTCTACCTGGTAGTCTTCTTCTCGGTCTTCTACAATTAAAAATACCCGGCCATTTTTTGTAATATCAATAACACCCTGAATCACTTTAGGGGCCATTAATTTATAAAATTTGTATTGCTCGTGTTTGCCTATGGTGTGGTTGTCCACCAACTTATTGAGTATCGGCAGCAGGTCGTCCGCATTCTTGGGTTTGTTATCGTCATTTAGTTTCGAGAAAATCTGTTTGTGGTTGAGAATCTTGCCTTTGCTTTCGGTAAGTATATCAATAATATTATTTTCTGTCAGTTGAGTAATTAGCTTTTTACGACTCATTCGGTAGTAATTTGTACAAAGGTAGATGATAAATTTAAATATATTGGACAATCACGCTTAAACCCAGTATTCGCTTGATGAATACAGTAAATACAGGAGAATTTATATCGCTTTGTAATGTGATCGGCTTCGTAGTACTTTTGTTGCCAAGTGAAACAATCTATCCTCCTGTTTTTTATAATGCTTGTTGCATCTGTTGGATGTAATAATGCAGCCAAGCCAACCTGTGATGAACAAGCAGCGATTGATCCGGGTCATTTTAAGTCCGACTGGTCGTATGAAAATACCACGCTTGGTTTGTCAATGGATTTACCTGATACCATGTTTCTATTGAGTTATTTAGGCCCTTATCAAATGCCGGTACAAATTAAAGATAGTCTTTTAGATGGTTTAAATTTTGGGCAGCAAATGAGTATTGCCACTATTCGCGCTCAAAAAAATGATCACGATCCTTTCCCTATGATTAATTTGTTCAGACTGAGTTTCAGAACAGCCCAACCTGAATGGGTGAATGTATTGGGTTCTGGTGTTGTATTCCGATTGGCACCGGCAGATGATAAGGATGCGGACAGATTATTGAAAGAGTTAAAACAAATGATACAATCATCATCAGTTGCTGATGTTGATATTCCTTTTGGTAAAGATGAGATAAAGGGTGTTGCCATTCATTTTTCACATGATGGCATTGAAGGCAATAAAATCATCGCCATCAAACAATTTGGTTGCTTACATCTGGTAGTCGGCATCGACTATGTTAGTAAAGCTGAATTGGATACTATTAAAACATGGTTGCAGAAAATCCGCTTGAATTAGTCAATCATCTGCCAGTATCTTCTAACCCCTATTTCAATTAGCCCTGATAAAACAACTGTCTGCCTGCTAACGACTGCGTTCAATTGTAATCCGGAGGTAATAAATAATTTTTGATACAGTCGGGTTTCATTCATGTAGCGGTAACCCAATTGAAACCCCACCGTCCCGTGTGAATCATAGGGTCCTTTTTCTGCCTCACTATCATTGACAGTTTTTCCTTCGAAGAAAGCACACACACCCAAATTCAATCCCTGATAGTGTTTTGTGGGTTTTAAGAAAGATGCTTTGTGAATCCACATCCTGTTAAATGCAATGGAATACATGCGGTAACTATTGCTATATCCAAAAGTTTTTTTAGGCAGTCGCCAGTTAGATGTATCATGAGAAAGATAATCCTTGTATGCCGTATTGTAGCGGGCTGCATTGTTGTATTTATAAAGCAGAATAGTCCCATTGCTCTGGTGATTGATCCACTGCGCTCCCAAGCTGATGCCAATGTGATTGCCGTTGGGTTCCCTATCGCCAATGTCGAGTCTCAGACCATTAACAAATGGCAGGGCAGTAGTTATATCACCTGCTGAAGAGATATAGGCTTTATTGTAATGCAAGCCGATATTGAATTGTGCTTGAGCAGATGAAACGAATAGGCCGATAATAAAGCAGAGGTACTTTTTCACAATGATTATAAAGCTGATACAATAGGATGTCTGAAACACTCAGTAATATGGTCGTTCACCATGCCCGCAGCCTGCATGTAGGCATAACAAATGGTTGAGCCTACAAATGTAAATCCCCGCTTTTTAAGGTCTATGCTCATGTTGTCGCTTTCGGCACTTGTTACCGGAATATCTTGCTTAACAATTCTTAAGGTTGGTTTTCCTTTGGCTTTAAATTGCCATATATAATTATCAAAACTGCCGAACTCTTTTTGTATAGCAATAAATGCTTTGGCGTTTTTAACGCAACCGGTAATTTTTGTGCGATTGCGGATAATGGCTGTATCCTGCATCAGGCATTCAATATCTGTTTCAGTAAATTTAGCTACTTTCATTGGGTCGAAATTGGCGAAAGCTTTACGGAACCCCTCACGTCTGTATAAAATGGTTTTCCAGCTCAGCCCTGCCTGAAAGGCATCCAGTACAAGAAATTCAAAATGCTTGCGGTCATCGTGAACAGGCACTCCCCACTCATTGTCGTGGTAGTCATTCATCAGTGCGTCATTGGCTGTCCAGCCACAACGGGTAATTTCGGGCGACTTTGTCATATCAAATCATTGTCGAATATCTTGTAGTAAATAGACAAAACGACTAGTGAGAAACAAATATAATTGTTTCAAATGATAACCCGGAACTGATGCGGGATTAATGTATTTCCAGTGAACTGGATCGCGACTCTTCTGTAAGAATGGTAACAACAGAAGGAGTGGGGTCCATCTTGATTTGATTAAGGGCGTCCACCGTTTTCATGCTCTCGTTGTAAAAACTAGCCAGTTCCTGATTTGTCTCAAGGGCTCTTAACAAGCCTTGGATTCTTTCAGGTTCGAGTTCGTTGTAAATATAGAGCAGTACATCATCTTGAGTAAAAATTTGTTGCATAAATTTTTTATTAGTGTCTCAGTATAACGCAAGCAATACATAAATATTGTACAGAGTCCGGAATATTTTTTATTTTTCTAATACTATTGAGGAAAGGAGGGGTAGAAAGTACTTTATTTTTAATTAACTATTTTTAAAATATAGTTAATTAAATAAATCTGTTAATTATTCGAAACTTGGCTTATGTCGAATTGATAAACTTTCTATCCTCTCAATAAATCCTATACAATCAGTCGTGTAATCACGAATTGACCATTTTTTTAATATTCAGTACAAATGGTATAGATTTTCTAAATAAAAATTAAGGTAAAACAACTAAACTTGGGTCTGATTTTTAAAAAATGCTTGATATGTTAATTAAATATTATTTTTTAATTATTTTAAAATCAACTTGTTGAGTCTTTTTTTTAGTATTTTACACTCAAATTTTAAAATCACTTAATTAATCCGATAAACTTTCCTAATTTTGCATTGTGTTTTCATAGTTTTAGTTTTTGTCAAAAGCCGCATCTCACAAAGGTGCGGTTTTTGGCATTTTAGGGGGTATTAGAATTGACCCGTATTCAGCAAAACTAAAGTGCAAGCTTCTTCAATTGCAATCCCTTTTTCTATTAATATATCTTCGAATTCAGGATTTTCTGTTCCCGGATTAAAAATCACTCTTTCAGGTTGTAATGCCAGAATTGAAGAATAAATAGCCGCTTGACGCATGGCATTTAAATACAAGCTAACCGTATGAATTTTTACATCAGGTAGTTCTCCAAAACTTTTAACAATGGGAATGTTTTCTATCTGACCTGGCTTGCTGCCCAGTGCCACCACAGGCCTGCCATGGTTTACTAACGACCGCACGGCCATGTTTGCATAACGCTCCCTTTTCTCACTGGCGCCTATCACGAGAGTTATATCTTCTTTTTTCAAAATTATTCTTGTAATTATTACAACAAAGTAAACATTTTAAATGATATTCGCCTAATTTTTTAACACGATGAAAATAGGAGATAAATTAACGAATTTTAAACTACAGGCAACTAATGGCGAGTCATACAGCAATTTTGCATTTGCCGATAAATATGCACTTTGTATCATTATCACCAGCAATAGTTGCAAATATTCTGAGGCTTACTGGAAACGCATTATGAAATTGAGCGACCAGTACGAAGAAGATAATATGGCCGTTATCGCCATCAATTCAAATGATGCAGCTCAATCACCTGCCGATTCATTTGAATCGATGAAAGAGATGTTGAAAAATCAACAACGTGAAACATTTATTTATTTGCACGACAGCGATCAGACAGTAGCCAAACAATTGGGTGCAACCAAAACACCGGAAGTATTTTTGTTCAATTCAAAACGCGAACTGGTATATAAGGGTATCATTGATGACAATTGGGAAAATGAGTCACAGGTGATGATGGCTTACCTTGAAGATGCAATAGAATACTGTCTTGATGGTGTTGATATTGACTATCCGGAAATGCCGGGTCCGGGTTGTGATATCATCTGGAAATAATTAACGCAATGGCTAAAACAGTCGTTATTACAGGTGCTTCATCAGGTATTGGAGAGGCTTTGGCCTATACCGCAGCAGGTCAACATTACAATGTTGTATTGGCCGCCAGAAACACTGACAAACTAAAAAATGTAGCTCAGAAATGTGAATCCCTTGGGGCTAAAACCCTAGTGGTAGCATGCGATGTAAGCATAGAAAATGATTGCAAGCAACTTATCGCTACGACAATTTCTACATTTAATAGCATTGATATTTTGATCAACAATGCCGGTATCAGTATGCGTGCATTGTTCAACGATTGCGACCTTTCGGTAATAGAATCGGTAATGAAGGTGAATTTCTGGGGAACGGTGTATTGCACTAAATATGCATTACCATCCTTGCTTCAATCCAAAGGCAGTGTTGTCGGTATATCATCAATAGCGGGTATTAAAGGTTTGCCTGCTCGTACGGGCTACTCGGCCTCTAAATTTGCCATGCACGGATTCCTTGAATCACTGCGGATAGAAAATCTTAAAACAGGATTGCATGTGTTGGTAGCTTGCCCCGGTTATACGGCTTCTAATATCCGAAACACAGCATTGAATCATACCGGTAAAAGTCAGGAAGAAAGTCCTTATGATGAAAGTAAACTGATGCAGCCCGAAGAAGTGGCCAATGCGATATTTAAGGCAATCGCCAAAAGAAAAAATTACCTGTATCTCACTTTTCAGGGCAAGGTAACTGTTTTCTTAAGTAAGTTTTTTCCAAGATGGTTAGATAAGCTAGTGTACAATACTGTGGCAAAGGAAAAAGACAGCCCCTTTAAATAATTCAATTAGTTTTTCCAGCAATAGAATAGCAGCCCCAGTGCAAAACAGGCTGTTCTGATTTTTTGTTCTGTAGGTTTATAATTGTGTCCCATAGCTTTAGTTTTTCTATTAGACAGCAAGACCTAAAGATGGTTGCACGACCTGTATTTTAGCAGTGGTTTTTTCAGCATTGAATTCAACCATATTTATCCTACATTTGCACCTATTTTAATTCAAATGAGACAAATTTTAGTAATCGCTATCGCAGTAATCACTCTGGCTGCATGTAGCAACAAATCAGCAAACAAAAAGATTAAACTGACCAGTCAGAAAGATTCATTCGCTTACGCTTTTGGTGCGAACACAGGTAGAATTCTAAGAACTTACAATGTGAAAGAATTGAATTGGGAAGTGTTCAAAGCGTGTGTTGAAAACGTAATGAAAAACGGTGACAGCAATTTGCTTATAGGCAAAGACTTGGAACGCGAAGTAGCCATGAACTATTTAACTGAATGCAAATATGGTGATTTGAGAAAGAAAGGTGAAGACTTTATTGCAAAAGCTAAAAAAGAAGGCGGATACACTGTAACCCCATCAGGTTTGTTATTTAAATCAACCGGAAAAGGAACAGGTATTAAACCATTGTTGACAGATACAGTATATGTTCACTATACAGGTAAATTCATTGACGGTAAAATATTTGACTCAAGTATTGAACGCAATGAGCCAATGAAGACTGCGATGAACAGTGGTGCAGTACAAGGTTTCCTTGAAGCATTGAGTATGATGGATGTTGGATCTAAAGCAGAAGTAATTTTGCCGTATCACCTGGCCTATGGCAAACAGGGTATGCAAAATCCTTACACCGGTGAAATGATGATGGAACCTTATACAACTTTAACTTTCCAATTGGAATTGGTAAGTATTAAAAAATAAGTATAACAATATTTAATAGAAAAGCCTTATTCCGCATGTGTGGGATAAGGCTTTTTTCATGTCATTTAAATTTTAGACTAGTTGTAATTATTTGATAAACCAAATGCCACAAAGCGCCATTACATAAGATGCATTTGCAAGAAATATGGAAAGGCAAAATAAAATAATAATAGTACGGGCTCCGTATTTGTAATCAAATTTAAGGTGCAAGCCTGTGTATACAAACAACACCAGAATTGGAAAAAGTGCAGGGTAATATTGGAATGAAGTGACAAAGTCGCCATTGAGTATCGCACCGATACTGCGCTGAAATCCACAGCCCGGGCAGGGAATACCAAAATTAGACTTGATTGGACAGTCCATAAGTTATGATGTATGCAATCTTTTTATTATTGGTTCTGATGCATAAGAACAGCCTGTTTATTGTTATCTACCCATTGATTCCCAAGGAAATGAAGCCATCATTGTACCTACAAATATGGCGTAAAATAGTATTATTAAAACATAAAGTGACGATAAGCTGGTGCCTATGATAGCACAAACTCTGCCGGCATTTAAGTTTTTATATGAACTTATTCTGTATCTGCCCGGATTGGCTCTATACAATCTTAAATCCTTGTTTGATAATACTATTGAAATTATTCCAAGTGTTAGGCCCGGGAATCCATAACAAAAACAAAGTACAATGGACAGTATGCCCAATACTAATACAGCCGTTGAGTTTGGAAGGTTTTCCATTCCCATTATTTCATTTTGGTCAATGATGTTTTGTTCCATTCAGCAATTATACTCTTTTTTTCAGAATTCAACCTATTACAAACGTTCTACCTCATCCATTTCTAGTAATATAACAAAAAAATAGGCCTCCTTTGATTCTTTTTTTTAAGAAATCATTGATTTTGATATGAATGTATTATTTTTGCCATTCATAATTTTAAATAAACGATAACAATGGGAAGAGGTGATAAAAAAACCAAAAAAGGGAAAATGACGATGGGCAGCTATGGTGTCAGCCGTCCCCGCGCCAAAGCAAAGGCTAAAACTGCATCTGCTGCTGTAAAGGTAGAAAAAGTTAAAAAAGTAAAAGCAGCGCCAACCGCTGAAAAACCTGCAGCAAAAAAAGCAGCCCCAAAAAAGAAGAAAGACGAATAAGCCAAGCGCTTTTTTAGATCATAAATCCTAAACCCTAAGTTTAGGATTTTTTTTTAACACCTTTTTGTAAACGCTTTATTCTAATATTGTAAATTATTACTGTGCGTATTTTTAGAATTATACTATTGGGGTTGATGCTCCACCATTTAATGGTGCAAGGGCAGAGTCCTGTAATGAAGGAAATCAGGTTGGTATTCAACGGTAAAGCTTTACAGTCGAATGCCGTATTGCTCTGTAAAGATGGTGTCTTATGGTTGGGCGGTGCCCAAGGTGTTTTTTCCTATAACGGTTATTCGCTTAAGCAGATATACGCAGCCAACAGGCAGGCTAAAGAAATTACGACTTTGTATGAGGATAGCTCAGGCGATGTTTGGGCCGGTACCAAAGGCGGTAATTTGTTGCAATTCAAAAATCAAATCAATGTATTCAGCAATCTGACCGGCAAAGCCCCAAAGACAGCTATTAAGTGTATTTTACAAGATAAAAAAGGCATATTGTGGATAGCTACTGAAGGCGAAGGATTATTTGCGCTGGCTAATTCCAAGTGGATTGTATGTCCCGGCTTGATGGGTAAAACTGTCAATGCTTTAGCGCTCGACAATGATGGCAATATGATGAGCGGTACAAATCAGGGCCTCTATTTTGTAAACCTCAGCGATTCTACTATTCGCATTATCAAAAAAATTAAAAAAGCAGATGGTTTACCTTCTGATCATGTATTGTCATTGCTCTATCAGGATAATTTAATGGTGATAGGTTTTAAGGATGCAGGGGCAGTGAGTTTTAATTTGAATAATGGCAAAATGGTGCAGATGATGGAAACCTCAAGCTCTG
This sequence comes from Bacteroidota bacterium, assembly GCA_040386935.1. Lineage (GTDB taxonomy): Bacteria > Bacteroidota > Bacteroidia > NS11-12g > UBA955 > JABMMZ01. The sequence goes on from JAZKEQ010000026.1 coordinate 66,657, forward strand.
TTACCCATTTATGTAAATTGGATAAGGAACTGTGGATAGGAACTGCTGCTAACGGGGTTTACAATTACATGACTAACAGTACAGGTAAAGCTGTAAATATGTATTTGTTTGAAACATTGGATGGCTACAGTGTGCAAAGCATTGTGAATACACCTTACCACTACCAATTCTTGCTAATTAATCATAAGCTGTATGTTACCCAGGGCGACTGGTTGGGAAAGATTAGTATTCCAACAGAAATTATTAATTCAGAACCGGAAGCCATTGCCGTTAATAAAGATCAACTCATTGCTGTATACAACAGTGGTGTGTTTACCCGTTCATTGCAGTCAGGTGCACTGTGGCACGAGGTGAAATTACCCGGTGGTATCAAGGCCGATGAAATAACATCCATAGTGAGCGACCGTTTGAACATGATTTGGATAGGCACCGCCTACAATGGCATCTTTTTACTAGATGCTAATTTTAGATTGAAACGACACTATGCACTCGGTAGCGATTTGATTGATAATAATATCTACAGGCTGGTTGAATTTAATGGAACCCTGGCTTACGGTTGTAAAAACGGGATTGGGTTTATCAATACCTATACCGGTAAACCGATGTCGCGCTACGCCAATCTCATCAATCAGAAAAATTTCAGTTTTGTATACGATATTTCAGTAACCCCCGATTCTACATTGTGGCTGGCTACCGATGGCAATGGCATTATACAACTTCAAAAAAATGCGTTTAAAGTATATCTCGGTAACCATACCATTGAAAAAAAGATCATCTATTGTTTGAGTGGGAACAACAAAAATCAGGTGTGGTATTCATCTCTGCACCCCGGCTTGTTTGAGTTAAATAAAAAATCCAATAAGCCTTATAATGTATTTGAGAATTTAAACTATTCAATGATTCATGCTGTGATATCAGATAAGTTTAATCACGTGGTAACAGTACACGATGATTTCTTGTCTATTTATGACCCGGCCTCTCTTCAGCAGTATTCTATCAATGTAGATTTTGATTTTGGATCGGGTAGGGGTAATAATAATCTGGTAACCTATTATCAGGGCAATTACTACATCATCAGCAATAAAGGTATTTATATTTATAAGCCCGACAGGTTTGCATTTATGAATAATCTGAAGGCTCACCTCACTTCTGTAAACGTTAATCTACAACCTCTCAGTAATTTCTCTGACGAAGAAATTATTCTCGAATACAACGAAAATAATCTCAACATCGAATTGATCTCTCCATGGTTAACCAATCAGGAAAAGGTGAAGTATCAGTATGTAATAGTTGGGTTGAATAAAGATACCGTTACTACTTCTGATCATTACATCAATCTACCCAATCTGTTGCCGGGTCGCTATGTGTTAAAAGTAAGACCAATTATAACAGGAGCTGTTTTAAATACAGCATGGACCGAAAAAATATTCATTATACATAAGCCGTGGTACAAGGCCTGGTGGTTCATGTTGTTAATTGTCTTGACATTGTCTTTTCTTCTGTTCATTGTCAATCGCTTGTACCTGCGTAATAAGAACAGAGAGAATGAAATTGAAAGACAGCGCTTGAAACAGGAAATCAGAATTTTGAATAATCAGATCAATCCGCATTTCTTGTTCAACAGTTTAAATAATCTGATTTCTATTATTGATATCGATAAAGACAATGCCAAAGTTTTCACCGAAAATCTGGCTGATTTTTACAGGTTAATTGTAACCCACAAAGACAATTATGTAATATCACTGGCTGAGGATTTGAAAATTGCCGGCATATACATCGCTTTGCAGAATACCCGTTTTGCTGACGCCATTCACTATAAAATCAATGTGCCTGATAAATATCTGAAATGTTATTTGCCTCCGCTTACCTTGCAAATATTGCTTGAGAATGCTATTAAGCACAATAAAGTAACTCGCAATCAGCCACTTGAAATTACGGTTGAAGTAGAAGACAAATATTTGAAAATTACCAATCAGATCAATCCAAAAGAGAACATGGAGATATCTACCGGTTCAGGTATCAAATTCATCATTGACCGTTTTAATTTCATTACCCGCTCGGCACCCTTCATCGTTAAGAACGACAAGACTTTCACTGTCAATGTGCCATTGGTATTTGAAGAACCGTTTCCGGTTTAAATACTGATTTTTCCGATTCAGCTAAAGTTCATTCGATTCCGGCCAATGTAAAAAAGTTTACAGGGGCAACGGAATTATAATTGTATGTATTTTATTCATTTATACAGCAATGATGAGAATCGATTTATTGAAATTTATTTACTTTCTTGTTTTTATTCTGGCTATACAAACAACGTCTGCATGTAGTGTGTCACCGGTTTTTACCTATTCGGTGACACATACTTGTGGATTGCCCAATGTTGTTAAAGTCATTAACACAACTACAGGAACTGCAGCCAATCAATTTACCTATTGGTGGAAGGTGAATAATGTCACCATTGACTCCGTTAAAGGAAAGGATTCAGCGATATTACTGGCACAAAGAACAGGGGCTAATTACATCAAATTATTTGTCAGAGATTCTTCTGGCTGTATCGATTCATCTTCGGCCGTTACAGTTACTGTTACCTCAAACGCCAAAACAATTGTAGATCAAAGCGGCAATTATTCGCTTTCCCCTTCATGGACCAATTGCATATTGTATATCAGCGACCCGGATACTTTCAGTATTCGTTTTTCTTCACTTGATACCTTGAAACAATTGAAAATATTTTGGGGCGATGGCAACAGCGATTTAACAGGAACAGATGTAAATCCCAATACGGTCAAACAGCATCAATACAATTCTCTGGGAATTTTTACAGTTAAAATAGTCACCAACAACAATGGTTGCACCGATACAGTATACGGCACAGTCAACAATCAACGCCAGCCAACTGCCGGTATTGTTGGTCCACCATCGGGCAGTAACAGAGGATGTGTGCCTCACGCATTGCGTATTGTCAATAATTCATATAACATTTCCAATTCTACCACCTTCGAAATCGACTGGGGTGTAGGACCGCTTCAAACCCTTCCGGCTTCAGCTTATCAGGATACTTTATATCATTTATACAAGCAAGGTGTATGTGGCGCTTCTATAAAAATAACTGCAAGAAATGTATGCGGTAATTCCGTTGCTACCTGGAACCCAATTGATATCAGCGACAAGGATAAAGCAAAGTGGCAAGTAACCACTACCTGCGACCCTACTAAAAGTTACGTATTCCAAAATACTTCAATCGATAATTATTGTTTGCTACCCGATATTAAAGAATACTTCTGGGATTTTGGCGATGGCAGTACTTACGGATGGACCGCCAGCAAAGCCGATCAATCGCATCAATATAAAAAAGAAGGCGATTACATCGTAACACTGATAGTGAAAAACGGTTGCGGTAGCGATACTTTTAAAAATAAAATAAAAGTCATTTACACACCAAAAGTCGGTTATAAATTTACTTCAAACAATGGTTGCAAACCTTTGACAGTAAGTGTTACCGATACTTCAAAAGGCATGAACTACACCCGCCTTTGGAGCATCGTTGAAAATGGCACAACTAAAACGTATTCAGATTCTATACTCAGTTATACCTTTACATTGCCGGGTAAACACAGCATTACACTTGCCGTTACAAACAGTTGCGGAACATCATCGCTTGTAAGAACATTTACCGTGACAGATAAGCCCGATGCAAAATTTGATTCCATTCAAAATACCTGCGTTCCGGCTCAGGCCAATTTTACCAATCAATCATCTTCTTATTTTGCTAACCCTGTTTACAAATGGGATTTTGGTGATGGCACAACAAGTAATCTTAAAAGTCCTGCAGCTAAAGTATACACCACTGCCGGTAACTACACCATTCAGTTGGTGGTGTTGGATTCTTGCGGTACTGATACTTTCCGTCAGGTGTTTACGGCTTATGGTTTGCCAAAAGCGGGCATCAACAGCGATACTGTTACTTGTACTTTCGACTCATTGGCTTTTACCAACTTGTCAAACAATGCCAATAAATTTCAATGGAACTTTGGCGATGGTCAAACACTCTTATTGGGTACTACCAAAACTGTTAAACATGCCTATACCAATACAGGTTCATTCACCATTACACTGATAGCAGGATCAGGTGCTGGATGCAGTGATACAACAGAAAGAATTGTCTTAGTAAAATCAGGGGCCAAAGCCGACTTCAGTATTGACAGATCATATGCCTGCGCACCTGCTCTTTTTAAATTCACCAATCAGTCGATATACGCCAAAGATTATTTCTGGTATGCCAATAATCAATTGGTAAGCCGAGCAGCCACATTGAATGATACAACACTTGCCAATGATTCATCAGTGGTTAATGTAAAGTTAGTTGTTACAAGTAATTCTTCGTGCAGAGGAGATTCGATTACGAAAATATTTTTTACACCTAAAAATCCTCAAGCAATTATTGGTAACCGCGATTCAGGTTGCGGTCCTTTACAGGTTGTTTTTGTTAATCAGTCTGTTCGCCACATCAGCAGTCTTTGGACATTGGGCAATGGTACAGTTTCTATACAAACACAACCTGCAGCAACTTATGCAGCGGCATTACAAAATGATACCATGTATGTTCCAAAATTAGTTGTGAGCAACTGGGCAGGATGTAAAGATTCTACTGTGTCGGTTGTAAAAGTTTTCCCTCAACCTAAAGCACAATTTAGTGCAGATAAAACAGACGGTTGCGGACCATTGATTGTTGCATTTACCAATCAGTCGAAAGCATCAAAAAATACAAATTTACAATACAACTGGTTGTTTGATGATGGCAGTGCTTCTACTTCAGTTTCACCAAGTCATACTTTTTATGCCAGTCAAACAAAAGATACTTTTTATAAAGTTGCCTTGCGTGTAGTTTCAACAAATGGGTGTAAAGATTCAGTGAATCACACCATACAATTGTACCCTCAGCCAAGCATTCGTTTTACAGCCGATAAAACATCGGGTTGTGCTTTGTTGGGTGTCAATTTTCAAAATAATTCAACTCCCAACGATACGGGAGATATAGATATCATGAGGTTTATTTGGTTATCCGGCAATGGGGAAACGTCCGCAACCAAACATTTCAATGCAACATATTCTGACGCTTTGCAAAAAGACACGGTATATGAAGCTGTATTAATCGGAATCACAGAACATGGATGTAGAGATAGTTCGCCTATAGCTATCACTGTTCATCCACGTCCTGATGCCCGGTTTGCGTTGAGTGCTTTGAGCGGATGTGCCCCCCTGTCGGTGTTGGCAAGTAATAAGTCGCTGTCGTTCGATGGCGGGCCTTTAAGTTACAATTGGAATTTTGGCAATGGTGTTATTTCTTCGAATGCCGATGATTCTACGGTTTTTACAAACACCACAAATGCGGATAAGCCGTATACAGTTACCTTAAAAGCAACCAGTCAATACGGTTGTTCGGATACTGCAGTGCAGTCCATTACAGTTCATCCTAAACCTGTTACAGCATTTAATTTGTCGGCTACCAAAGCCTGTGCACCCATGTTATTAAAAGTAACAGATGCATCAGTCAATGGCGTTGACCATTATTGGGGTACTTCTGAAATACTTACAAAAGGTAGTGCAACAGAAAACATGGTGTTGCCCGGTTTGAAATTATTTGATTCCCTTTATGCCATACATCATGTAGTGGTTTCAGCTAAAGGCTGTGTGGGCGATACTGTTGTAAAACAAGTAATGGTAATGGGCCGACCACAGGCCACTTTCGCATTCGGTAAGGATTCATTGTGCGGCAAAGAGAATGTCATACTCTATAATAATTCATTAGGGGGTTACAGATATATCTGGTCGTTTGGCGATGGTACCAATTCTGTACAAGCCAATCCTACTCACAAGTATGCTTTCAATAGTACTGCCGGTCGCGACACTACTTTTTTTGTTATTCTTCAGGTGGCCTCGGCTTCGGGTTGCAGAGATACCATTGCAGAAGCCATTTATTTGGTAGGTCAACCGAAAGAAACAATTGCCTTAGATAAAAAATTTGGGTGTACTGATTTGGCTGTTACGATGTCTCACAGCTCTCAGCGTTTTAAAACACTTTACTGGGACCTCGGTGACAATACAAGGGTATACGACAGTACCTCACTGACCCATGTGTATGTGAATACTTACGATAACATGACGTTTCAACCAAAAATAGCTTTGTATCGTCAGCGTTTTAATTGTAAAGATACAACTACAGCTTCGGTGATGGTGTATCCTAAACCATTGGCTGAATTTAAAGCACAGCGCAATGATCCCTGCGATGCCGGTGTTTATCAGTTCATCAATAAATCTAAAAACAACCAGACCAATGAATGGACAATAGACAACAATGTTTACTATTCCATTGCAGGGTTTAACAAAATACTTCAAGCAGCTAAAGACAAGGATACTTTTTACAATGTTCAATTGGTCATTAAAAACAGTTATGGTTGCTTAGACAGCGTTTCAGAAATTGTAAGAGTAAAACCTAAAATCAGTATTTCGTTTGAACAAAAAACAACTATTGCCTGTGAAAAAGGAACTGTTGCTTTCACCAATACTTCGGTTAATTCTGTTCGTTCTTTCTGGACCTTTGGCGATGGCGGTATGTCCAATGAAATGAATCCTGAGTACATCTACAATCGCTTCGGGTATTACAAAATCATGCTATTTGGTTATGATAAAGATGGCTGTGTGGACAGCAGCGATGGCAGTGCTTTTTTTAATGTGCTCGAGAAGCCAAAAGCTGATTTCTCTTATTTGCCTGTTGCACCTAAGTTGCCTAATGCCTTGGTGAATTTTACTGCACAACCTACGATATCTTCAGCTAATGTAAATGCCCTGCGTTACGAATGGGATTTTGGTGACAATACATTTCCGACAACCAATAAAGATCAAAAGGACCCTTCGCATTTGTACACTCAGGCCGGTAGTAAAGATGTTACTTTAAGAGTTTGGAATGCCAGTTGTATGGATGCCATTACAAAACCTATTTATATTGAAGATCCAAAACCTGTTGTTAATTTCACCCCTGATACACTTTCAGGTTGTGCCCCTTTAACAGTAAATTTCAGAAATCAAACTACCAATGTAATCACCTACCGCTGGGTATTTGGTGACGGTCAACCTGATTCGTACGAAAAGGAACCGACCCACATATTTGAATATCCGGGTGTATGGGATGTAACACTTATTGCCACAGGCAGTGGTGGTACAACAACCCGCACATACAAGTATTTAATTACTGTTTTTGAAAAACCATTTGTTGATTTTACAACCGACAATAGATTCATGCGTTTGCCAAATGCCGTGTTCAATCTTCAGAACAACAGCACCAATACTGTTAGAAATAATTGGGCGGTGTACGACAGTATCGGTCAGTTAATGTTTGCCTCCACACAATTCGATATGTCTTTTGCAACCAATAATAGCGGTCGTTTTTCAGTGCGCCTGATAGGGGAGAGCCAGGATGGTTGTATCGATACAGCGTCTAAAATAAATTATTTAACCACCTTGGGTCAGAGCTTTGTGTTTACACCTACAGCTTTTACACCCAACGAAAATGGCAAGAATGATGGATTCATGCCTTCGCTCTACAATGTAAAACCGGAGCGTTATACTTTCAGTATATACAACAGATGGGGTGAGAAAGTATTCGAAACCACTGATATTACCGCATCCTGGGATGGTACTTTTAATGGGCAGCCTTGCGAGCAGGAAACCTATATATGGGCCCTCAGCGGATTTTACGAAAACAGCGATCCGTTTTCTTTTAGGGGAACTGTTACTTTGTTGCGATAGTTTATTAAAATAAATTTGTAGATTTGTAAGACTAAAGTCTAAGAAAGAACATGCAATATAAAATACTGATTGTTGAAGATGAACCGCTTTCGGCCGGAAGGCTCCAGAAATTAATTGAGAACTGCGGAGACGAATACGAAGTAGTGAAGATTGCTGATAGCATTGAAGATGCTACTAATTGGCTGAAAACAAACGAGCCCGATCTCGGATTGTTTGATATTCAAATTGCCGATGGGCTGTCGTTTGAAATTCTCCGTAATATCAATTTCAATTTACCGGTTATCTTTATTACCGCCTATGGACACCACGCCCTACAGGCTTTAAAAATGAATGCCATCGATTATCTGTTAAAACCTGTTAAAGACCAGGAATTGAAAGATGCACTCGAGAAATTCAAAAAACAAAAACTGATTATTTCTGAAAGCAAGTTATATCATCTGATGAACAGCATTGGCGGTATGGCGCAGCCTAAATACATTGAGCGTTTCCGTATTAACCTGGGCATGCAGATAAAAGTAATCCAAACAGATGAAATAGCGTATTTCTACATTTGGAATAAAGGCGTTTATCTGATGACCAATAACAGCGAGAAATATTTGCTCGATATGAATTTAGATGAGATTGAAAACATTGTCAATCCATCCAAATATTTCAGAATCAATCGCCAGTTTATCATCGGCCTTAGCTCCATTGAAAAAATGGTGAACTACAGCAAGTCGAGGGTGAAGATTACCCTGAAGCCCGAAGCACCACTCGAAAGCATTACAAGTGTAGAGCGTTCAGGTGAATTCAAAAAATGGCTGTCGGGATTGTAGTGAAATAAAAAAAGACAACTGCATTACTACAGTTGCCTTCTTACTCAAAGTTTAATTTTTAAAAACTCATATCATCAGCACTTGGACCGTAGCTGCCCGGGATAGGTATATCCAGCAATCTCAGGAATACACCTAATTGTGCACGGTGGTGAACGATTTGGCAATAGGTCATTCTGATGACTTCAGCTTTGCTTGATACACTGTAAATGGTTTCACCGCTGCGCAAGGTCCAGTTTTGTGCCATCACAGTTTCATTGGTTTCTGCTAAGTGTTTGCGACCATCAACCAGACATTTTTCAAAGTAAGCCAACAGGTCAGTCGTATTGTTAATTTCTACCTGCTTGTAAGGGTTGGCCTGAAAATCAAGTTCGTCTGTTGTTAATGCCATCATTACCCAGTTAGGGAGTTCGGCAATGTGGGTGGCAAGAGAACGAATGTTCATGCTTTTAGAGTGGGGTCTCCAGTCGTACTTGTCGTTAGGTACAACTGATAACATTTTTCTGGTGGTAGCAGCTTCCAGTTCCAGTTCTTTCAATAGTGCTTGAATGTTGCTCATTTGGGATGTATTTGAATTGTTCATGATACAAAACAAATACCCCGTGATGACAGCAGTATGTCAGTAGTAAAAAACTATTTTAAATTTTTCTGTAAATTTTCTAAATGCGTCCTCACCATCACTTTTAATTCAGGTGGACTAAGTATATGTCCTCTGTCGCCAAACATCATGTACCAGCGCGAAAAACCCTCCAATGACCCTGTTAAAAATATCATCTCACAGTGATCAGTGAATTCTTTCTCGCTGATGAAACCGTTGTAATATTTTTGTTCGCCAAAATATTTCATAATGTCTCTGGGCACATCAATAACCACCTCATGCACTTCTTTTTCTTTGGCCAATGTTTTCAGAAAATTTTGAAGCGGAGGATGGGTTTTACTGTACGATTTATTGGTTCTAAAAATATTGCGAATACGGTCGAGTCTGAAATCTCTGTAGTCGTTGCGCAACTGGCAATACCCAATGAGGTGCCAGTGATTGAAACTGTAAAAAATACCCAGCGGTTCTACATGTCTTTCTGTTTCCTGTTGTGAGTGGTTTGCAAAGTATTGGATGGATAATACCGATTGGTCAGTAATGCTTCTTAAAATGATGGGAATATGATTGGTCGTTTTGTTATTGACCGGCAGATAAGGATTGTTGAGCACTTCAATGTGCTGGTCAATTTTTTCAAGATAGTCCTTCTCAGTAGTTTTAAGCACCGCTTTTACTTTATACAGGGCCGATCTGTAACTTTCGGCTACGGCATCATCCGTCATTTTTTCTATCAGTTTTTCTGCAGTCAGAAAGGCTGTTGCTTCTTCGAGGGTAAACATAACAGGCGGTAAGCGGTAGCCTTCCATCAGTGAATAGCCGATGCCCGCTTCACCAACAATGGGTACACCGGCTTCTTCAAGTGTTCTAATGTCCCTGTATATGGTTCTGAGACTGACAGTGAATCTGTCGGCTAAATCCTGTGCTTTCACAACCCTGCGCGATTGCAGTTGAATAAGCATAGCGGTAACACGGTCGATGCGGTTCATGCCCGACAAAAGTAATCAAAAACCCAATGGGTGAGTTAATAGGTGTGACCGTATTTCAGAATTGTATTACCCAGCAATACCCAGCTAATGCCGAAGAACAGAGAAAATACGATGTGCAGCATTTGTGAGGCACCGCCTGAAAAAAGAGTCATAACGGCCATACCTGTGCAGGCCACTACCATAATGGTGCCGATGTAACTTGGCAGTTTTTTACTTTTAATCAATGCAAAGCCTGTCATGGTCCAGCCCCATAGCCATAGGAACACCGCACTGTAAAAGAATACTTGCATTTTATTGAGCGAAGCGCCCAGCAAATTAATGTCCATCAGCGGCATTTCCATTGCGGAATCTGTAGGCAATTCTGATAACACAAAAACCTCAATGATGACAATGGCAACACTCCACACACTGCCCACTATTCCTACAATGTAGGCAATACAGTTAAAGAGCGAAGCCTCTTCTTTCAGAAAACTGTAAATACCCACTAGACCAATGGTGCTAAGTGTAAATGCGATGAGTAATGCAAGGTGAATGGGACTCCATAAATCTGACAGCACACTTCCGGGTATAAACCTGGACGGATGGAAACTGAGTGCAACTGCTGCAATGAAACCCGCGATAATTAGGCTGCAACCCCCTATGGATTGATAAGCCTGGCCAAAGTTTTTCATATAATTGATTGATTTTTTTAAGAAACCAAACCCTACTCAGAAAATCAGAAGAACATACTCAAATATACAATAAAAATGATATTTCATCCAAATATTTAAAGCTGAACGGGAATATATGGAGGGGAGAGGGGTGCTTATTTAGAAAAGAGAAAGTTTATCTTACAAAATTCACCATTCTTATCAGCCATCAAATTCAAATCTTTGATATGTTAATAAAACAGTACAATGTCTGATTACATATTTTTTGAAGCCCTGTATACCACCGTATGTATTCTTTCATCTAGTTCCTCGGCAGAACTCTTCAACATTCCAAGAAGTTGTTTTGATTCTGTTTCAGTCAATGTGTCGCCTAATAAGAGGTCATCTACAATAGAAATAATTTTTACAACGGGCGATCTGAGTTGGTGCGATTGGAATTGTGATATTTCACGCATGCTGAGCTTGTGTTTGCGATACCGGGTGGTATACACATTGTATATAAAAGCTAACACTACAATTAAAAGCGCAATTATTAATATTAGTATTACCCTTGCATTGCCTTGTCTTTTTTCTTTTGATTTGGCTAAGTCGTTTTCCAATTTCGCCAGCCGTAGTTCAGCATCTTTTTTCAATACCTCTTTATTGGCTTCCAGTTTTGCAATTTTTATTGAATTGTCTTTCGAATATATTGAGTCTTTTAATTCGTGGCCGCGTCTTAATACTTTATAGGCCAATTCATAATCAGTGCCTTCTAAAATTAGAGCCTCTACCAGTTTTTCGGAAAACTCTATTTGCGGTGGTGTAAAATTAAGTACTGCGCAAAGTTCGTAACCGTTTCTTAAATACGACACTGCATGCTTTAAATCAGCGACTGAGCCTGATGATTTGTAAAGCTCCAAATGGGTTTCGCCAATATTGCCATAATCTATGGCTAATGCATGCCTGCTATCTATTAGTTTACTGTAGCGTATGGCCTCATTTTGATAGTACAGGGCCGAAGTAAAATCTTTTTTATGAAAATAGCTGATACCCAAATTGGCATATACTATTTGAACAGAATGGATTCGGTTTAAATTTTTATTTATTTTTAATGCCTCTAGTAGAGTAACTATGGCACTGTCGTAAGCGCCAAATTTATCGAGTATAATAGCGAAATTGGTCATATTGCGGGCTATGCCAATGCTGTCATTTTGCTGCGCATATATTTTGCGGGCTTTAAGGTAGTAGGCTTTCGATTTATTAAAATCTTTTAAATCTAAATAGATAGCGCCAATATTTTCAAGAATTATGGCTTTGGTCGGATAGTTTTTTAATTTATCCTGAATTTCTAATGCCTCTGTTGATACTTTTATAGCGCCCAAATAATTGCCGGTATTTTTAAGTACAATACTTAAATTTGAAAGAACACCCGACTGGGCCTGTAAATCTTTAATTTGTTTAAATTTATAAAGCGCCTTGTTGTAATACAATATGGCACTGTCAAATTCCGATAAGGTATTGTAATTTACCGCTATTTCGTTGCAGGCCAGGGCTACGCCCTTATGCCAATTTGCTTTGTAGGCCATGTCAAGCGCTATTTTAGCCAGGCTTAGTCCCACTTCAGGTTGTGTGTGCGAAAGTTCAAATGCTTTGTAATCCAAACATTTTATACGTTCGGTATCGCTACTCATTTTCATGCATTTAAAATACAGCGAATCTCTAAGTGAAGCCGATTTTAAAATGGAAGAATTAAAATAAAAAGATAATACCAATACACCTCCAAAGGTTGTAAAGTAATTGAATTTCATAAGCCTATAAGTTTATTCAAAAATACATATTTCTATTAAATAACAGCTTTATTTTCAAAATAGTGCAGTTGGCGATTGGAGTGCCTATTTTAAATAGAATTATTATTTAAGCCTTAACCTGCTATCCGCTATAGTGTGCAGTCGGCTTGCCTGTATTTGTCCCGGCTATCCGGGATCGGGGGCATGGGGTACAAATACGTTCCAATACTTGTAGATACTTGTTTTTAAAGAAAGCATTTATATCTGTAGTGGGTCTATCAAAAGTGATATTGGGGTATATCAATTTTATTTAAGATATTTATTTAGTTTGTTAACTATTGTTTTAGTTTACGTTTCGTGGCTAACGTTTTGAGGGTTTAAGAAGCTGGCGATTTCAGAGCACAAAACTGTCAACCAGCACGAAAGTTTGATTGGAAAATTGAACTTCAATTAACCACTGAGTCGTCAAATTCTTGTAGGGTGATGTTACAAGCGGCCCTTCTGCCTTTTATTGATGGATAGTTATAGTCAAACTAAACCAATAAACTCTCCAACAACTACAAATCCGTCTTCATCTTGAATTATAATATTTTCATATTCAATATTTTCAGGCTTTAGTATAATTTTTTCATGCTTCCATTCTCCAGTTGTTTTATCGAAGACTTTTTCACTTGAATATTTCTTTATTGAATAACTTCCTTCATTTTCCGAATCGTATACATCATTGTGCTGCACTAATACAATTTTATTCTGCCTAGAACCTACAACATTTGCTCTGAAAACACACAAGTCACCATCTTTAATTTTGGGTAACATTGAATTTCCTTTAGCACGTACGATGTACATACTTTTATTTAATTTACCTACACCTTCTACTTTTATCCATCCTTCCTCTTCTACAGATTGCCATTCACCAAATTTGCCACAGGCCGCTTTTAATGAATATAAAGGCAAATAATCAAGATACTTCACATCGTCATTCACTTCTGCCTCTATTCTTTCTGATATAGGCATCGATATTATTTTACCCTCTTGAACGACTGAACTTTCAAGAAGGGAAGAAAAATGATTTGACAACTCTTTATCACAACAATATATATAACAACCTTTCATCCCTCTAGTCATCAAAGTTCTATAGGTGTTCTTTATAATATTGTCAGCGATTTTTAATGCACTGTCTCTATCTTCTTTTAATTGTTTCTTTATACCCATAATAGACCTATCATTCGAAGACCTTTTCAAAACATCCGTTACGACTTTTCTTTTTGAAGGCTCAAAGCGTAGGTCATTACCTATAATTACGCCCACATAATCAAGTTCTAGGCCTTGACAAGTATGTATACATCCTATTTCATTTACAGAATTCTCACCTATAATCCATGTACTACCATCGTTTTGCAAATTCCATTTCATCCCAAAATTATATTGAGGAATAATGATATCATTCACCAAGTTGTTTTTTTTACTTTTCCAGTCCCAACAGTAACCCGCGACAAGCCTCGATTTATTATTTATTTTATTTTTCTCAACAATCGCTTTTCTTAATTCGTTAGGGTCATCAAAAACTTTAAAATCGAAATCGTATTTTGTAAGCGTTATGTTTGCGGTTTCTCGAATTTGAATGGTATTATCAATCCACGATAAAAAAGCATCGGAGCCATTACATCTAAATTGTGATTGCAATTTCAATGATTTCACAACTGCTCCTTCTGATTTTACTAGCTTTTCAATATAGGCTTTACTTCCTATATCTTTTATATGTATTTGTTGATTATCATCAACAAAAAATATTGAGAACTTGGAAGCATTTAAAATTTCCAAGATTTGATTCTCCCCAAGGTTTTGGTACAGGCCACTTTTATAATTTAATCTGTGCGCTTCATCAACTAAAAGTGCGTCAAACGCATTAGACTCCACATCAATAAAAGCACCAGTACCTCCAAATAGATTGTTTATCTCTGTCTTTTTTTTAGCTCCTGATAGCTTAACTGAATAAACTTCTCTGGGAGCTGCGTTTTTGGATATATACTTTGCCAACAAACCTTCGTTTGTCAACTTGACAAGTAAATTTATAGCTACAACACTTTTGCCGGTGCCGGGTCCTCCTTCGACAATTAAAACTTGTTTCTTGTCTGGCTTAGCTTTTCTTGCCATTGCTAATGCACTTTCTAAAACAACTTTTTGATCATCTATCATCACAAACTCATCATTCCCTTCTAGCATGGAAACCAAACTATCGGCTAATTGTTTTGAAGGTCTGAATCGTCCATTTTCAATGCGGTACAAAATATCTTTACTATCGCCATATTTGATAATTTTTTTAATGAACTCACGCAGTTTTATTGCATCAGGTTTTAAAAAAATGGGGGCTTTTTTAATATGCTCTGAATAAAAAGAATTTGTAATAATGTTATCTGGAGGATAGTTGTGCAAATAAGCACAAGGTACTAAATTTATACCTTCTTCTTGTACAGTTGAATTGAAATTTTGTATCATTGAAGCATATGACCAAGCTTGATAGGAAGGGTGGGCCGTTTTAGCTTCTCCGTGTTGAAACCAAGTTTTAATGATTGCATCTTCATTTGTTAAAGATGCTTTTGACCATTGTTTTAGTTCAATTATAACTACCTGCTCTTTGTTATCTTGGTTATTACCTGCTATAATAAAGTCAATCCTATTTGAAGTGAGTGGAATTTGAAATTCTATAGAGACTTTAGCATCTTTAGGAATTTCATCATCTGAAAGAACTGAATTCATATACATCATGGAGTTTTGCCATGCCAGAACTTCATTCTTTGATGTATATCTCCCCAATTTTGTATAATAAGCTGTATGAATAATATCACTTATATTATTTGATAGTACATCACCTAAAAAACCTGTTTTATCAGATTGGTAGACTATCATAGATCAGTATATTTTTTAGCAGAACCTTTTGCTTTGTCGATTGGATATTTTTCTCCATTTGTTTTGATTTTGTCTAAAACAATTTCCTTAACATCTAATCCATATTTATCCGCTAGCAAAAATGCAAATGAAAAAATATCGGCAAGTTCCTCTTTTACTTTTTCGGTATTAGCATCCTCTGCTTTCTTCCAAAGAAATAATTCTAAAAGTTCAGCAGATTCAATACTGATAGCCAATGCCAAATCTTTTGGATTGTGAAATTGCTCCCAATCTCTTTCATTTCTAAATTTCAAAAGAGCTTGTATTATTTCTTCGCTTTCTTTCATTTTTAATATAATTTAAAAGTTGCTAGTGTTTTTTAGGTTGCTTGTAACGTATTTATATAAGGAGATTTTTTCCTAAAACTTTTTCCAATCTGTGCATATTTGGGTGGATTGGAGAAGGTTTTTTACTTCCTGTATTCATTCGCAATATACCAATATTTCCTATTGCCATTCTAATTTTTTACCAAATCCTACAATTCCACTAATAAATCCACTGGTTTTTGTAAACATAGCCGTTATATTATTCCCGAAAATTGAACTCGGGTTCGAAATATTTAGACTGCGATGCGCTCAATAGCGAACCCAGTTATTGCGATACCTTTACCGTATGCTTGTTGCAAAAAGTTTAAATGAATTTTAAAATTTCGTACATTTGTTTGTTGTTGGTGACCAACTCACAGGCAAATCTGAACACCAACAACGGCAGAAAGCGCCAACTATGGCCAAATATGATAAGTAAGTATATTTTAATCATTGTTTCTATATTAAGTGCAGGATGTAGTTTTGCACCGGGAAGCTATCCTCATGTTGAGGAATTTAAAATACATTCAACTGATGCTAATCTTGTTGAAGCCGTAAAACGATTCAAGATGGATAATAGAGAATATACTGTTCCGGATTCTATACAGTTAGTAGATGAGCGCAAGGGGCATTGGTACCATGTGTATTTTTACTATCCTGCGGAGGATCAAATAGTTTATGCCTGGATTCGGTCTACAGATAATGATCAATCAACTTTTGCCCTTGTTAGTATAAGCCAAGGCACCAAACTTGGAAATTGGAAAAACATCAATAAAGATTTTGATGACGATGAGAATGTAGCGCAAATCACCAAGTTCGAAGAGCGGATACTTAATAGGATTAAAATATATTTAACTAAATAAAATAATTTTGACATTATGTTTAATTCTATCTATATACTCAGGAACAAAATAATATGGTGTATATTCGATTTTGTTGTAAAATTCAACAGTGTCAAAATATGAAATGGTATTTAATTGTTTTATTAATTTTTATTGACTGCAAACCCAAGAAGATACTACCTTGTAGCTTCATTATCAGCGAATGGAAAAGCAGTTTTGGGGCAATTCAAATTGATTCAGTCTATTTATTAAGGAGTCGTTTAAACAAAAATACATGTCGTGAATATCTTCCGGCATCTGAATATCTCGGATTAGTTGGGGAAAAGGACACTATTATTATTTTTGACATTTGTCAGCACCCTG
>JAZKEQ010000027.1:0-24103 GCA_040386935.1 Bacteroidota bacterium
AATTCCCTTTGTTGAAGGAATGGGCCTATGCAGGATTTTTCTTTGCCATGTCAGGTGCTATTATGTCGCACATTGCATCGGGTAATTCAGCTGGCGAAATTTTTCCACCGGTATTATTGCTAGTGCTTACTATTACATCGTGGTACTTCCGCCCTGCAAATAGAAAATTAGCATCAGCGCAATAAAGATTAATACAATGAATCCTAACGTTGATTTTTATTTCAATAAAGATAATAAATGGCAGAAAGCCATCCAACAATTGAGAATGATTGTTCTTGATTGTGGCTTAACTGAAACGTTGAAATGGGGTTGCCCATGTTATGCCCTCGATAAAAAGAATATTGTATTAATTCATGTTTTCAAAGACTATTGTGGGTTGTTGTTTTTTAAAGGTGCATTATTAAATGATATACATGGCAAACTTATTCAACAAACAGAGAATGTGCAGGCAGCCCGTCAAATGCGTTTTTTTAGTGCTATGGAAGTTGTAGAACTTGAACCAGTGATTAAGGCTCATATATATGAAGCAATAGAAGTCGAAAAAGCAGGCTTGAAAGTGGAGTTAAAACATACAACTGAATTTAAAATGCCTGAAGAGTTTGCACAAAAACTCAAGGTGATGCCTGAATTGAAAGCATCATTTAAAGCGTTGACACCCGGCAGACAAAGAGCCTATCTTCTTTACTTTTCATCAGCTAAGCAATCCAAAACAAGGGAAGATAGAATTGAAAAATACATGGTGAATATTTTAGATGGAAAAGGATTAAACGATTAGTATATTTGATGTAATAAAATTAAACAGATAAAAGTATGAAAAACTTAAGTAGCAAAAAAAGGCAATTGTCTGCTGAACAAAGCGAAGAACTACTCAGTATATTAAAAAAGCGATTCGAGAAAAATATGAGTCGTCATAAGGGGATTGATTGGGCAAAAGTAGAAACTAAACTCAAGGCGAATCCTGAAAAATTATGGTCGCTCAATGAGATGGAACAAACAGATGGTGAGCCTGATGTTGTTGTTCTCCCTTCTACAGCAAAAAAATCAGGCGGATACGTTTTTTATGATTGCTCTCCAGAAAGCCCGAAAGGTCGCAGAAGTATCTGCTACGACCATCAGGCATTGGAGTCAAGGAAAGAGCATAAGCCTGAGAATAGTGCCATTCAAATGGCTGCTGATATGGGTATTGCCATGTTAACAGAAGCGGAATATCGCGAACTGCAACAATTCGGGAAATTAGATACCAAAACATCGAGCTGGATCATTACACCTGCTGATATCAGAAAACTGGGAGGAGCCCTTTTTGCTGATTACCGTTATGGTACTGTTTTCGTTTATCACAATGGCGCTGAATCTTACTATGCTGCCAGAGGGTTTAGAGGTTGTCTGGATGTATAAGAATTGCAATAGTACACTTGTTATTTTACTGAAAATTTAATAGGTGTTTGGGTGGTAAGGTAAAATATTTTAAATTTGATAATCGTAAATGACACGCTTCAAATTTGAAAAACCTTCAATTAAAAGATATCGACCCCGAGGACATCGAAGATTTATTAGAGAAAGTAGAAGATTCTTTCGATATCTCATTTAGTGAAGGTGAGTTTTTACCACATACAACTTTTGGTGAATTTTGCGATCATATAGCCGGTAAGATACAAGGTGAAAATACCACCGATTGTTCCGTACAACAAGCGTTTTATAAATTGCGTGAAGGGATAGCCGCAATAAGTCAATGTGATAAGTCTATTATAACTCCTCATCAACAATTTGCTGTACTTTTTCCGGAAAAGAACAGACGCCATAAAATTAAACAATTAGAAAATCATCTGGGGTTTGAAATGCACCTATTACGGCCACCTCATTCAGTGACGATGTTTTTTACAATTGCCTTACTGGGGTCATTGGTGGGATTGTTTTTTGTATTGCCATTAGCGTTGTTAGGACTGGCATTTTCATTGTCGGGTTTTTGGATAATCCGGTCAACGGCTAATGTACTTGATATACAAACTGTAGGACAGGTAGCTGAAAAAATAACAAGAGAACATTACAAAGATGTAAGACGGCATCCTGCTACAGTTAATAAAGCAGAAATTGAAAAAATATTGATTGATTGGTTCTCTGTAGATTTAAATCTTGATAAAAGTGAATTAACCCGTGATGCCAAGTTCAATTAAATAAAGGTGAGGGCCAATAGCAGAGTTTTGATATGTTTCTTACCTTTTGTCTATTATTGTAATTTAGATAAATTAAATGAAAGTATTCTTACGAATCAATAATAAACAATTGTTTTGTGCCATTATTGTTTCAATTGTATTGTTGCAAGTGTCTCCTAATTCACTTTTAGATGGAAGTGGAGATTTGAGTATAGGGACAGTTTTGTTTTTAGTTTTAAGGTGTTTTTTTGCACTAATAGTATTGCTTGGTTGGCCCTATACTGTTGGCATTAATTTATATAGAAAATTACCAAATACTGTGAAAATGAACATAAGAGTATTTAAAATAGTGCTTGGTTATTTGTCAGTATATTTTGTTGCGTTTATTCTTTTGTCTGATGGTGTTTTATTAGATTCAGGAGTGAGTGATTTTTCGGAAATGTATTTATTCCCTTTTCATTTAGTATCAATGATTTGTTTGGCTTATTGCTTTTATTTTATTTCAGAAATATTAAGGTCCGTTGAATTGCAGCAACCTGTTGTTTTAGATGATTACAAGTATTATTTATTTCTTTTTTTGTTTTATCCCTTCACCCTTTGGTATATACAACAAAGGATAAATAAAATTTTTGAGGATGCAACTATTGTAGAATAGTAATTGATCGCTATTCGCTTATAAAAATAGATTTTCCCATGAACAAACCGGCCAAACTAACCTTATTGACCTTCTTGCTAACAGGCGGACAAGCAGTCATGAATCATTGTTTCACCAGCTGTTTTGCCCACAGTTATTTTACAATCTATTTATATGTGGAGTTAACATTGGTTGCATTGGTTTTGTTAACAGGACTGAGAAGTAGAGCTTCTGTATGGGTGTTTTTTGCAATCATTGCTTTTGAAAGCATTTGGTTTTTAATTAATGAAAAGCCCTATGCCCCCGATCAATTATTAATGATATTAGGAGGCATTATTCGTATTTATATTTTGAGTTTGCTGTTTAAAAGAAAGGAAAAGAAATAATTACTCTCCCTTTATTATTTTTTGATAATCAGTGCCGCAACGCACAATATAAATGCCCTTTGCCCATGTGCTCATATCAATAGTGCCTTCGCTATTTTGCATCAAAATTGTTGCCAATATTTTTCCTTCTAAATTGTAAATAATGGCTTCAGTAGCTGAAGAACAAGTAATGTGTAATGCATTGTTCACAGGGTTAGGGTATACAATCAGCTTGTCTGTTTCTGACAATAGTTTGCCAACTGTGGAGTTACTCCCATCTGATACTAAAACAACCGCTGTATTAGTAATGACGGGTTTGTTTAAATCAAAGTAAATGTAAGCAGTATTATTGATTCGTGTTTGATTTGTTAAGTTGCCTTTTGTTGTAATGGCATATTTAAAGAAACCCTTGCTCATTGCGTCATCAACTTTTTTAGGTTTTAGGTAAATACCTTTAAATGTAATTGTAAGCAGACCATTTTTAATGTTGTAACTGTATGGATGACTGGCGCCTATAACTTCAAATGATTCCAGGTTTAGTAGCGGTGAAATTTGGTCAGTGATAACGACATCATACGCATCATCATTTCCCTCATTCTGGAACTCTATAAAGTACTCAAGTTTAGTGGCTGTATTAACAGGTATAGTAGATTTATCACAAGTTTTGTGATTGGGGTCAAAGCTGTAAACGACTTGTTGGCAAACGGCATCGCTATTGTCAGTCGAATCTTTTTCAGATGTAAATATATAGCCGGTAAGATTTGAGCAAACTGTTGTGTCAGGTTTTGTGGTTGCTGTATCAACCCATGCTTTCAGTGTTACGTATCTTTTTTCAAAGTAATCGACATTGTATAATTGACCGGAAATTGTGTTGCCATTAATTGATTTTATATTAGAATTTGAAGATGTGATGCCGGATAATTTTCCATCAATATTAAATTCAAAATGAGCCGAGTCAAATGGTTCTCCGAGATTTTCAAACAACCCTGTAATTGTTGATTTGTCGTTCCATCTTGTAATATGACTGCTGAGCAATCGCACATTTAAATCGTGATATCCCGGGCTTTTCATAGGGATGTCTTTTGAAGCACTGTTGCCTGCTGCATGGAGTTGTAAAGTGTCATATCCGCATGCTCTTCTGTTAAATGGACCGGATATGGTATAGGTGTCTGGTGTCACATAAATTTCATATTCACCTTTGTTATTGGTTTGTGCAGTAAATATATTGTTAGAAGAAGATATAGCTTTAATCAATTGCCCTTTTGCCAATGGTTCAGTCAAGGAATCATGCATGCAATTGCTGTCAAGATCAAGATATGCTAACCCTTGAATAGCAGCGCCATCAGTTAGTATCATTGCTTTTTTTGTGGTGTCATCGTAATAGAAAAACCCTCTTTTTGTTAATTTTAGAGGTTTTTTAGCCTGATTGTCAGAGAAGGATTTCCACTTTGTTTCATTTTTGCAAAGAATGCCAAAGGTCGGATCGAAATTAATATCAGTACCAAAAAACATAAAAGCACCATCATAAACATCCATCATTCCGAATGTGCCTTGAGGGAATGAGGTAGTTTGTGTTGTTTTGATCAATTGTTTATCATATTCATGAATCAATGGATTGTAACCTTTGAAAATAATAGTGTAAATATGGTCATCTTTAGGGTCAATGGTATAAAGAGCGTATTGTGAATTCGATGTATCATTATTTGTATAAATTGTTGATGTATCAATATAAGCAAAGCCATTAGTAGGCATACTATTAATAGAGTCAATATCAGCAATCAGGAGCCTATCTGTTCCGCCTAAAATGTATGGATCACTCATGTTGTCAATATTTTCATAAGAACAAATTGTGTCAAATTTATTCTTCGATGGGTCAAAATGTTCAATGTAATTCTTGGCTAAAAAAAGATTTCTGCTTGTCCTCATTTTGTAAATGCCATGATTCGTGCATTCATATTTGCTGTCAATCCATATTGAATTAATTGGATCAAGACAACCCGGAACTGTATCCCAAATACCTCCTTTGTATTGTAGTAGTGTATAATGATAATAAAGAGGCGCTATTATATTATTGAATTGAGTAAACCGTCCTTTCAGGAATATTTGATCATTGCTTTTCATGATCTCACCATACAAAGTAGTATTTGAATTTAATGGCGCTAGTGTCAGCCATCCTGTATCGTTCCATAAGTCTATGATCATTGTATCTTCAATGCCATTAAAGCCTCCAGTTTTTACATTGACAACGCAGAATTGATTGTGTTGTGATGATATGTTATCTGTATTCCAATACCCACTCGTTGGTATTAGAGGTTGTTTGGACATAGGTCTGAAAACAGGATAGCATTGTGCACTGACTTTAATAAAACAAAACAGAGAGAACAAGGTAAAAATTACTGATTTCATACTGAGACTTTTAAATTAAGACGAAATATAAAATATTAAAATGACAATTTGAAACTACTTGCTGTATATCTTGTTGCAAATCAATGAAATTGGTTTTAAGATTGATGGATTTTTTACAATTCATTCAACAAATAACCTAAAATGATTGGATGCCTTTGATGAAGGTGTATTTTATATTTGAATCATATTTAATGTTTGGCAATTTAGCCAAGAGTAATTTAATTTGAATAAAACGCCCTCTTAAAAATTGTTTAATATGATTTATTAATTCAATAATGACACAATTATTTAATAATAAATATCGCATACCATCTGCACGTTTAAAAAATTGGAATTATGCAAACGAGGGAATGTATTTTGTAACAATTTGCACAAAAAATCGTGAAAATTATTTTGGTAATATCATTGAGACGCCATGTGTCGTAAATGCAGAGACGCAATGCATTGCGTCTCTGCAACCAACCGAAATTGGTAAAATTGCCCATTCAGAATGGTATAAAACCATGGAATTACGACCAGACATGAAATTGGAGGCAGGTGAATTTGTTGTAATGCCAAATCATATCCATGGCATAATAATTATTGAGGCCAATGAATATAACGCAATCGGAGGTGGTAGGGCTACAATGAATTTCAGCCCTGCCACAAAATATGAAAATAAATTTGGTCCTCAATCCAAAAATCTTGCATCAATCATTCGGGGGTATAAATCGGCTGTTACAACATATGCGCGGAAAAATGGAATTCAATTCGATTGGCAAACGCGATTCCATGGTCATATTATCCGTTCAATGGATGACTATAATCGTATTTCTAATTACATCATTCAAAATCCCAATAAAAGGTTGAATGATAAATTTCGACAAAAATGACTCAAATGGTCTGATGTATAGCAAGTAATAAAAATCTCATTACACCATCTTCAACATCATCTCATCAACACTCTTGCGCTTACTTTCGGTTCGCTTTTCATCAATGTGACCGGTCACAAAAAATCCCATCAGGTGTTGGTGTTCGTTGAGGTGCAGGTAGTCATGCATCGCTGGGCTGGCAGTGCCTAAACCGGTACTCCAATAGCCAACCATGTGAGGATACTGACTCAAGCTTAAATACATGTTCTGTACGCCACAGGCTATGGCTGCAATGTCTTCCCACTCTTTGCTTTTTTTATCGGGATCAGTTTGGCGCACAATAGCAATGGCATGCGATATTTTACTTTTGTACAATTCCATTTTTGTTACTTTGGCTTCTTTGTATTTTTCTGCAGGAGTTGTGGTTTTGTATATGTCTATGGCTTTATCAATCCATGGATTGAGCGCCTCACCGGTAATGATCATAAACCGCCAGGGCATATTCAATGTGTGGTTAGGTGCCCAATGTGCGTTCTCTAACAACTGCTGTATGTAGGCGTCAGGCAATCGCTGTCCTGAGTATTCCTGAGGGTAATGACTGCGTCTTTCGCGGATGATTTGATTAATAATGTTTTCCATTTTTTTTCATGAGTGAATGCAATACCACACTACTCAGAATAATGCCGGTACCGATGTAAAACTGGATGTTGAGAAACTGATGTTCTTTTAAAATAAAAGCCGCCAGTATAATGCCGTAAACAGGTTCTAAATTTATTGCGAGATTGGCTGTAAATGCTGATACCTTTTTCATGGCGTTCAGGTTCATTACAAAGGCCACATTCGTGCATACCAAAGCCAGTAAACCTATCCATATAAAGTCAGCATATTCAGTGGGTATAAATTGCGGCTCGGTAGTGGTTGGCCACAACTTAAAAGAGGTAAGGGGTAATACGGTTTGTTCAGTGCTTATAAATGGAGTAAGTAGCAACAACAAACACAGAAACAGAAAGCCGCCACTCAACTCTGTGAATGACATCACACGGGTATCTATTTTATTGGTAAGACCTGAATTGATAGTAGAAAACAATGCTGCCATAAAGGTAGAAAATACACCCACAATAATGGCCAATGTAAAGTTGCCGCCTTCTTCACTTTCTGAAGGTGAGTAGTAGGCAATTACTGCAATGCCAGCCAGTGCCAATAAACCCAGTAAAATTTCTTTTAGGTCTATTTTGCGCTTGTAAATCAAAGGTTCAAGTAATGAAGTAAAACTGCTGGTCAATCCAAAACAACCGAGAGTTAATGAAGCACTTTTGCCAATTTTGATAGAGCCATAAAATGTCAACCAGTGAATGGCTACCAATATGCCAATACCTGCAAGTGTAAGGATATGTCGCAACGATGTGTTGCGTAAACTTTTAATAAATCCCGGGATAAGAAAAAAGCCACAAGCCGCCAGCCACATGCGGTGCCACACCAAAGTAAAATGATCAGCACTGATGAGTTTGCCTAAAATAGCAGTAAATCCAAAAATAAATACGGCTATATGGAGTTGCCAATAGGCTTTTTTGAGTTCTGAATTCATGCGTTGCGAAAATAAGACCTATTGCATTAATAACATAAGCAAAGCAGATTTTATATTCGTCTAAATGCGAAAAATTGGTTGAAGGATTTAGAAATCAGTCAATACAGTCTTGTGCTGATAAGCAATATTGTTATCGGTCCAATAATCCATGATTGCCCTGAATGATTCGTCTTCTTCTAAAGTTTGCAATAAAAATTCATAGCGGTAACTTTTTCCTTTATGTTTAAAGGCGATGATATTGTTGTTTCCACTCACCATGTTACGTGGTTCTATATCATTCTTTTTAATATAATTAAATTGAATGAAAAGGTTGCTGATTTCTGAAACAGGGAAAATGGAAAATTGCTGATTGCGGTAGTCAACTTTTATTTCATCATTATTAATCGTGATTTCACCTCTTATGCTGAGCGTTAATTTGAAAATACCATAGATAATAAAAATTGCTCCAAATAACATAACATACCTGAGAATAATTGCAAAAGGAATACAATCTTCCATGTTCCAATCGGTTAACAAACCATCATATAGCTTTCGTCCTTTTCTGTAAGTTGGTGCTAAGAAATAAGTAAAAACAATACATCCCAAATACATGAGTGAAATAAAGATGGGAAGATTTCTGTTTCTTCTATAAAGTATTTCACATGAAATGCTGTTAATCATTTTTTATCTGATGCCAATGGCATTATACAAAGTATCCTGGATCTTGATACGGTAATTGCCCTGTATCAATTCTTTGTTTTCTTCATCAGGACAAATGCGGTTGCTTAAGAAAATAAATACCAATCCGTTCTTCGGATCAGCCCAGGCGCAGGTACCTGTAAAGCCTGTGTGGCCAAAGGTTAATGGGCTTACTAAGTTGCTGGCAGGACTTGTTTTGCCACTGAAGTCCGGCTTGTCGAAACCCAATCCTCTGCGACTGTCGTTGCGTTGGTAGGCAGTGAATTTTTCGATGGTTGCTGCCTGCAAATAGCGTTTGTTGTTATAAGTGCCTCCGTTGTTCAACATTTGCATAATCACTGCTAAATCCTGAACGGTTGAAAAAATACCGGCATGTCCGCTCACTCCACCCAGCATAGCTGCTGCCGGGTCATGCACATAACCGCAAATTTCCTGTTGGCGAAAAAGTCTGTCTTCTTGTGTTGGAGCTATATTATCTCTTGAATGATTTTTCCATGGATTAAAACCTATGTCGTGTAAGCCCAATGGTTTGTAAAAATTGTCGGCAACATACACATCCAATGTTTGACCGCTGATATTTTCAACCACCAGCTGCATCAGTATCATGCTTAAATCACTGTAGCGATACGTGCGACTTTCAAGCTGTGAATTAAATACACGTTTGTAAACTGTGTCGCGGTTGGCTTTCAGCATGAAAAATTTATCTGCTACTTTTATGCAATACGCACTGTCTTCTTTACTGCAATACACGCTGTCTACAAAAGGTAAAGTTTCTTTGTAAAAGGGGATCCATGCTGTAAGTCCTGCACGGTGTTGCAGTATGTCTGAAATAATTAAATTTTCTTTATTAGTGCCTTTGGCCTGTGGTAAATAGTAGCCCAGATTTTTTGTAATATCGAGTTTGCCTTCTTCATACAATTTCATCACACACAAAGTTGTAGCAGCTATTTTTGTGATAGAAGCAATATCATAAAAAGTACTATCATTTACCTTTTGTTTTTTATTGTAATTCAGATAGCCATACGACTTGTTGAACATCACTTCGCCATTTTTCAATGCATACACACGGCATCCCGGAGCACCTTTTTTATTGATGAGTTGTTCAACAATGCCATCAATGTTTTTTAAAATGCCTGTGTCAATGCCCTTTGCATTTTTAGTGGCAGATGACTGATCAAATTTTAAGTGAACGGGGCATTCGCCTTCTGCTTTCAATTTGCCAAATATTAAATTAGCCACTGACTTGTGGTAAAAATTATAGTCTTCGTATCCGCATATAATAGTTGCAGAATTGACATTTTGCAATGCGTAAGGATTGCAAAAGCCAACAACAACTGTTTTCTTTTTAATGCTTAAAACATTGATGAATTTATAATCAATAGGGGTATAACCTGATGTTTGCTGACTCCATATTTTGGGTTGGTGAAGACTTACAATTACTGTTGAATAGGGTGCAAGTTTTTGTACGAGTTTGTTTTGTTTTTCTATCGATAAATTTTTATCAACCACGAAAAATGCAGTAACACCATGTGATTGCAATTCCTTTTTCCAGCTTGTACTAATGTCGCCAATGGCTACTGCAGCAATATTTTTTGAAGGTTTCAACGGAACCAGATAGGCATCGTTTTTTGCAACGGAAACAGTTTGATTGGCCACTTTTTGTAGCAGGTTGTTGTTCTCTTCACCCAGTAAATCTTTTTGTAAACCTTTTAATGGAATAGGGGCGTAATGGTCGAGTCCGGTGTATTGTTTCCACTTCAGAATTTTTCTGACCTTTTCATCTAATGCCGCAATACTCATTCTGCCATCGGTCAATGCTGCTTTGATTAATGCAACTGAAGCCTGTACATTTTCGCTGAATAACAATACATCATTCCCTGCCAATAATGCTTCAAGATCGGCATAGCCGGGCGCATAAAATTTAGCCACACCTTTCATGTTCATGGCATCGGTAAATACGAGCCCCTGAAATTTCATGCGTTGTTTTAACAATGTATCTATCACGTATTTTGAAAGTGAGGCCGAACGGTTCGGGCGATTGTCGAGTTGTGGGAAATGCATATGTGCCACCATTACAGCAGGTACACCTTCTCGAATAGCAGCATAAAAAGGGTACAGTTCAAGTGTATCAATTTGTGCAAGCGATTTATTGACTACAGGCAAATCATTGTGTGAATCGACTGATACATCGCCATGGCCCGGAAAGTGTTTGGCACATGATAATACTTGCTCACTCATCATGCCATTGCTGTAGGCTGCGCCTAATTGCGCCACACGGTATTTGTTGTCGCCAAATGAACGGAACCCGATAATTGGGTTCTTAGGGTTGTTATTGATATCGACATCAGGAGCAAAATTGATATGTATGCCGAGTCGTTTACATTGAAGGGCAATAGCGGCACCAACCTGGAACATCAGCGAATCATTTTTTAAAGCACCAAGTGTAATGGCATAAGGAAATTTCTGAGTGTTTTGCAAACGCATTGCCAGTCCCCATTCTCCATCAATGCCTATCATCATAGGCGTTTTAGCCTGTGCCTGATAGTAGTTGGTAAGGTAAGCCTGTTTCAGTGGATCATTTTGAAAGAAAATTAATCCGCCAATATGGTAATTCAAAATCAGATTGTCTATTTCAGCGATATGTGCCGCATCCTTGTTGGTATAAGCCGCCACCATAAACAATTGCCCGATTTTTTCATCGGTACTCATGCTCTTCAGTTTATGGTCGTACCAAAATTCAGCATCCTGACTTTTTAAGGCAGAACCCGATAAAGCGAAAAGCGCAAGTATAAAAAAAGATAACCTCATTATTAGCGTTTGAAAGCAGCTTTGCGTTTGTTTAAAAATGCATCTGTGCCTTCTTTGAAATCATCAGTGCCAAAAGCGTGCCCGAATTCAGCAATCTCTGTTTGCAGACCGTCTTTGCCATCTGTGAAATAATCATTAACACATTTAATTACTTTAGCAACAGCAGATGGTGATTTAGTGCCAATTTTATTAATAATTTCAGCGCAACGCGGCAACAAGTCGTCAATGGGAACAACATCGTTTACCAAGCCGTATTCCGATGCTTCATTAGCACCTATGGCGTCAGCAGTCAATAAAAGTTCCAGTGCTTTGCCTTTGCCTATTAGTTGTATTAAACGTTGTGTGCCACCATATCCCGGAGGTACACCAAGATTTACTTCCGGTTGTCCAAACTTTGCATTTTCTGAAGCAATACGCAAATGACATGCCATGGCCAATTCGCAACCGCCACCCAATGCAAAACCATTGACTGCAGCTATGACTACTTTTTGAGATTGTTCAATTGTATTCATCACTGCATGTCCGTCAGCCGACATTTGAGTGCCTTTTTTAACATCAAAGTTGACGAATTCAGAAATATCAGCACCGGCAGCAAAGGCTTTCACCCCGGCACCTGTAATGATAATGCCTGCAACACTGCTGTCAGTTTGAGCAGCTGTTACAGCTTGCTTTATTTCCTGAAGGGTTTCTATGTTCAGTGCATTCAGTTTTGCCTCTCTGTTAATGGTGATGGTTAGTATAGAGTTTTCGTTATTTGTTAGAATATTGTTATACATACTGCGAAATTAATTGATTTGGTATAAAGTATTTGTTTATAATTGCATGTGGTAATCAAAAATTACCAACAAATAAAAGAGAATGTATTTGTTTCCAATCATTAACGGGGTGTGGCAGGGATTCTTTATCAGTATCCTGCTGTTTGGTCCTGCATTTTTTAAACTCATTCATACCAGTATTCAAGATGGCTTTAAAAAAGGAGTGATGTTAGCCTCAGGTGTTTTTATAAGCGATTTACTGGTTGTATTTCTTTGTATCTTCGGTTTTTCTGAATTCATGCAAACACCGGGGTTTCAAAAAATCTACAGTTTAAGTGGAGCCATCGTCCTTTTTTTGCTGGGAATCAAAGCATTCAGACACCAATATAAAATTTTCTTAAAGTCTTATTCAGAAAGGGTGCCGGGACATAAAAGCATGCTCAAAGGTTTTGCCCTTAACCTGGTGAATCCGTTTACATTTATTTTGTGGTTCAATGTATTGGGTTCTATCAGTTTGAAATATTCAGGTGAACCCGAATACAAAGTGTTGTTGACCATCAACCTGCTCACCATATTGCTCGTGCTGTTTCTGATGGACGTGCTCAAAGTATTTCTCTCTCACATGATAGGAAAAAAACTGAATGCCAGAATTTTCTTTATCATCAATAAATACTTCGGGGTTTTGTTAATGGTGATAGGTGGTATTTTTATGGTACGATTTATGAACTTAATGGGCTGGATTTAAAAACCCATTGATTAAATATACAAAACTAATAAAACATTGAAAAAGCATTTATTGATTAAATTCGGTATTGTGTTACTGTTGCAAATCAGCGCATGCGATGGTTGCCGAAAACCTGTTGTAAACCCTACAGCATTTGAGGATTTTGATCCCGAAAAACTGAGGACAGCGATTCAGTTAACTTTAGAAACACTGAGAAAGGATACAGCTCATACACATTACTACGATACACTCGCTGTTTATTATAAAAACAATGATTATTCTCCTGTGTGGTTTGGAGTCATTAAAGATTCAATGTTCCGTGTTAATTTATTTCGACTTTGGGACAGTATTCCTTTTGAAGGGTTTAAACAAAACCATTATGCCGTTAAAGAATTGAAAGAGCGCATATTGGGGATAGGAAAAATAAAAGAAAAAAATCTTTACCGCGATTTGGCTCTGCTTGAATTAAAACTCAGCAACAGCATGGTAACGCTGTGGCACGATAAATTGATTGGTCGTTCAAATCCTATAGATGTTTTAGGTGCAAAATATACATTGCCCTATCCCTCAAAACCATTTCAACTACTAGCGGTGTTGTCACCCGATTCAGGTGTGATTAAAACAGCGCGTTATTATCCTGCTCAAAGCGATTACTGGCGATTGAAAAAAATGCTGATGGAGCGATTCGGAGAAACAGAAGGAACCGAAACGTTTATTGATACTGTCGGTGTTCGAAAGGTGAAGCCGGGAGATACAACAGCTATTGTGCCTCTGTTGACAAGACGTTTGGTTGAATTGGGTTTAGCGCCTGATTCTCTCATGACTGATTCTTCATTTATTTATTCAAAAGCCATTGCCAAATACGTCATAGAGTTTCAAAAAGTAAGCAATGTAACAGATGATGGGATTATTGGAAAGGCAACATTGAAATTACTGAATGCATCGAAGAACGATAAAATCAATGAAATAAGGGCCAACATGGAACGCATCCGCTGGTTCAGTGAATCACCACCAAAACCCTATGTAATGGTGAACTTACCTGAGTTCATGTTGTACATGGTATATCCCGATAGTGTCAAGTCAACCCCCGTTTGTATAGGTCAAGGCAAGGAGCGTTTGTTCGAACAAAAACTTATTAAATACTCTAAAACAAAACGCTATACTGATAAGCCGCAAAATCATGAAACACCTCAGGTGTATTCCAATATCGATTATGTTATTTTAAATCCAACATGGACAGTTCCAAGCAGTATTGTTGGACGAGAGATGTATGGCAAAATAGTAAAAGATCCGGGCTATTTGATTCGCAACGGGTATCAGGTATTTAAAAATAATGAAGCCATTAGTCCTTATGATATCAACTGGCGACAGTATTCACCGGGTAATATCCCTTTTACCATCAGACAGGATGCAGGTGATGAAAATTCATTAGGTAAAATAAAATTCACTTTCAAAAATCCTTTCTCAGTTTACCTGCATGATACGCCATTGAAAAATAAATTTAAATTGAATAACAGAGCAGTGAGTCATGGATGTGTAAGGGTTCAGAATCCAATGGACTTTGCAGGTTTTGTATTGCAACAAAATTTAAAATTGAACTATGAAGAAGTGAGAATGAAAATGGGGTTATCACCTACAGATTCATTGATGGCAAGGGCATGGCGCGAGGATACCACCAGCTATAAAAAAATAGTAAAAGGCACTTACCCAGTGCGACTTGAAAATAAGTTGACTGTGTTTTTCGATTACAAAACCATCGTGTTCGATGAGTTCGGTATGCCTAGATTTATCTACGATGTATACGATAAAAACAGATTGATCATTGAGGCCATGGATAAGCCTTAACTCAACCCCTCTATCACACCATTACTAAACGACATTTGATAAGCAGCCGGCACTTTTGGCAAGCCGGGCATACGCATAATATCACCGGCAACAGCTACTACAAAACCCGCACCTGCATTGATGATTAAATCTTCGATATGCAAAGTGTGATTGGATGGTGCCCCGGGGATTTTTGGATCGTCAGTAAATGAATACTGAGTTTTGGCAATACAAATTGGCAAATGTTCCCAATTATTTTTAACTATTTTACTTAAAGCAGTTTTTGCTTTGTTGCTAAGTTCTATGCCATCCGCTCTGTAAATATTGCGGGCAATTTTAAGAATTTTTTCTTCAATAGAATCTTTTAAATCGTATTGATAATGGATGGGTTTTGATGGGCTGTGTTCAATTACATCTACAACTGCTTCAGCCAGTTTCATGGCGCCTTCGCCACCGTGAACAAAGGCATCATTGATAGCAAAAGTGGTTTGCTTTTGCAAGCACCAGTCGTTCAGGAAGTTGATTTCTTCAGTGGTGTCAAAATAAAATTTATTCAATGAAACGATGATGCTTTGTCCGAATGATTTTAAGTTTTCAATATGCCTTTCGAGATTGCCAAGTCCGTTTTTTAATGCCTCTAAATTGGGTTGTTTGCATTCGTCATCGCTTAACCCAGAATGGTTTTTTAATGCTTGTGTTGTTACAACCAATACAGTTGCAGATGGTTTTAAATGGGCTATGCGGCATTTGATGTCCAGGAATTTTTCTGCACCTAAGTCGCTGCCAAAACCGGCTTCTGTTACAACATAATCGGAGAGAGAAAGTGCCATCTGTGTAGCCAGTATAGAATTACATCCGTGGGCAATATTTGCAAATGGACCACCGTGAATAATAGCAGGTGTGTTCTCGGTAGTTTGCACAAGATTAGGCAGAATGGCATCCTGTAATAAAATAGCAATGGCATCAGCAATGCCTAAATCTTGCACTGTGAAAGGACTGTTGTCTACTTTATATCCGAGTACAATGTTGTTGATGCGTTTTTTCAGATCATCAGTACTTGTTGAAAGACACAATATGGCCATGATTTCGGATGCAGGTGTAATATCGAATCCTGTTTCCTGAGGAATGCCATTTGTTCTGCCGCCCATGCCTGTATTGATAAAACGCAACGAGCGGTCGTTTACATCCATGACCCTACGCCACACAATTTGTTTCAAAGCCTTGTCGGTGTGCAGGTTGTTGTATTGGTAATTGTCTAGTAGGGCAGCAATCGTATTGTTAGCGGTTGTGATGGCATGAAAATCACCGGTGAAATGCAGGTTAATATCTTCCATTGGCAATACCTGTGCATAGCCACCACCGGCTGCACCACCTTTCATTCCGAATACCGGTCCCAGAGAAGGTTCGCGTAATGCGACTATACTTTTCTTGCCAATCTTATTGAGTCCTAAAGAAAGACTTACACTGGTCACTGTTTTGCCTACACCTGCTTTGGTAGGGGATATGGCTGTCACCAATATCAAATGACTTTTTTGTATGGCCTCAGGATTGATGAGGTTAAGCGGAAGTTTGGCTTTGTACTTGCCATAAGGCATTATATCATCTTCCGGTATTTGTAGCGCTGAGGCTATTTTTTGAATGGGTAATAAAGCGGTCGATCTTGAGATTTCAATATCTGATTTCATTTTGTTGCGGCTGTTCAATCGGTAAATTTAATAAAAATAAATTTATCATCAGAAATTTTCAGATGAATGAACCTAAAACGACTAAAGGCTTTTCATTTTATTTTCACTAAAATTGCAGTGTGCAACTCAGCCGTTTCATTGCTGCCCGTTTAGCCCTTGGCAAATTCAAATCCTTTACATCTTTTATAATAAAGCTGGCGTGGATTGGCGTGGGTTTAAGCGTAGCCGTCATGATTATTGCCATATCGGTTGTAATTGGGTACAAGCAACAGATTACGGATAAAGTTGTCGGCTTTGGCGGTCATGTTGAAGTGCATGCCACCGGTACCACAGGCAGTTTTGATTATTTATTGTTCCACGATTCTGTAGAAATGGAAAATGCCATGCGCAAAATTCCCAATGTTATTTCAGTTGCCCCTGTACTCACCAAGCCCGGTATTCTGAAATCAAAAGAAGAGCTCGAAGGCATTGTATTCAAAGGTGTTGACGGGCAATACGATTTTAAGTTCTTCAACAAAAATATGCTGAAGGGTAGGGTGCCTCACACTGGTGATAGTATTGCCAAACGTGAAATCATGGTGTCCAATATTCTGGCAAAAAAAATGAAGCTGGATACGGGCCTTACTGTAAAAATTTATTTTATCAATGATCCTGTTAGGGTTATTCCATGCAAGATTGTTGGGGTTTATGAAACAGGGCTGGAGGAAAATGACATGGTGTACATTGTGGGTAGTCTGCGCGAAATGCAGCGCATTTTTGCCAATAAACAAAACATGATGACCCACTATGAAATCAGAACAAAAGACTTGGATCAACTGGCTATTACAACCAAAAAAATCAATAGAAATATTCCCCAGGAACTGAATGCGGAAAGCATGGTGCAACTCAATCCTCAAATATTTGATTGGCTAGGGTATCTCGATCAGAACATCACCATTATTTTGGGATTAATGATAGTTGTGGCTTGTATCAATATGATTACTGCATTGCTCATTCTCATTATTGAACGCACCAATATGGTCGGGATATTAAAAGCCATCGGCAGTAATAACGGATTGATAAAACGCGTGTTTCTCAATCACGCATTTTATATCTTGCTCATAGGACTCTTGGTGGGCAATGTATTAGGCCTTGGGTTGTGTTTTATTCAAGATCATTTTAAAATTATAACCCTTCCCCGCGAAACCTACTATTTGTCTTTTGTGCCAATTCAAATCAATTGGTTGTATGTTGTATTGGTCAACATCGGTACAGTGTTGTTGTGTATGATGGCATTGCTGTTACCCGTTCGCATGATTAATAATATTACACCGGTAAAGGCCATTAAATTTAATTAATATGAACTATCCTTTTTTACTCAAATTTTCATCCATTACCAATTTGTCCGATGCCCGCTATGCTGCCGGTATGTGGGCCGATTTTATAGGATTCAGTTTTGATCCGTCTTCACCTTCCTATCTTGAACCCAATAAAGCAAAGGAAATTGCAGGTTGGGTGAATGGACCTTTACTAGTTGGTGAATTTGGACATCAACCAAAGGAGTGGATCATGGATTTTGTTAATGCAATCCCATTACATGCCATTCAAATTCCTTCTGATTATGGAGATGCAACAATTACCGAAATTGATTTGCCAATAATTCTTCGCGTCACTGAAGCTACAGAAAGTCCATTGTGGAAGGTAGCCAAATGTTTGATTACTTCAGATGCACAATTAGCTGATATATTAAAAACGCGAACTGAATTGCCTGTTCTATTTGAATCACCTGATGCAGCTGTTTTAAATGATTTAGAAACCTATTCAGGTGTTGCCTTTTGCGGTTTACCTGAAACATCGCCCGGTACACGGAATCACGATGAGTGGACCCGCTTACTAGAAAAATATATGGATTAATTTCTTTGCTATAAAAAAAGCCCTGTTGATTATTTCAACAGGGCTTTTTAGTTGTGTTTAAAATATGTTACCTGACGATGACGAGCTTGCTTGTGCCCACATCTCTTCCGTCTTTGATGACTTTAACAAAATACAATCCCTGATACCAATCAGCAGTATTAATTACCGCCTGACCGGCAAAGCTTTCAGGTGTGATGGTTTGTATCAGTTTGCCATTCACATCGGTGATAATAATTTGCATATCATCTGAAGGGTGAAGGAACTGATAGGTTAAACGGGTTTGTTCTGATGCAGGATTCGGATGCATCACCAATGAGAATGATTCTTCCACATTGTAAAGTATGGTTGCATTTGAATCGCAAGGAGGCAATGCAATGCATACATCTCTCCAGCAGGTTTTATTGGTGATAACATCGGTCAGTAATACTTTGAAACAAATAATGCCGTTTGCAGGCGCAAAGTCTGTAAACTCAGTGCTTACAGTTTGCATGCCCGGTGGTACAGGATTAGGTGTTATCGGTCCGAATGTACCAGCAGCAATTGGTGTTATAGCAACAGTGGCATTGTTAGCAAATGGATTGAAAACAGTCAGGTCGATGTCATAGGTCCACACACCGTTTTCAAATTCATGGCAATGTGCGCATTCACCGTACACACCTATTTTACAACTGTCAGGGCAGTTTTTGTATTCAAACTTCAGTGAGTCTCTGCAAACCAATCCGCTTACTGGATCGAATACACTGCTATATAATGTTATAAATGAATTCACCGGAGGTAAATCAGTGTAAGTGAAACATAGTGTTTGAGTACCGTTGTTTACTAATACAGGATTTGGAACGAAGCTGCCTGATGCTGTATTCAATGTCAGAGTTGAACCGTTGCTACCGCCCCAGTTTACATCCAAACATAAATAGTAAGTTGGATTGCCATTGGCATCATTTCCTGAACAATTGATTCTTTTCAGTTTTGTATCCAATTTGCAATCTTTATGCTCGCACGGTGGCAGTCTGCGACAAATTGTGGTATCACATTTTTGATTCTGATTGTAAATCACAATATTGAAACAAGCTGTACCTGTAACCGGTGGTACATCTTCGAATGTAGCCGTAACAGTATTAGTGCCAGCTGCAAGTGTTAATGGAGAAATACTTGTTACCGGTCCGTCAGGTGAATTAATGTTTATGCCTGCACCTGCTCCTAGACTGTTATTGATGGTGAAGGTGAGTTGGTAAGTCTGATTGCCGTTTACAGATATCGGTCCACATACAATATTCAAACTGGCATTGAAAGGTTTGCACCCGCCACATTTAATAAAGGTAATATCTATAGGATCAGACATGATGCTGCAACCTGCAGCTGTTATTATTTTAACCGTGTACACACCATTCTTATACAACTGCATGTGTATGGTGTCGCTGGTAGCCCATGGAATTGGATTGCCATTGAAAAGCCACTGATAACTGGCATATCCCGGAGGAGCAAACCATACCAACTTGGTAACTGTATCGCATATTTCATAACAACCCGACATCATGCCACATAAGTCGGGCAATGGATTCACAGTAACGCTGGCATCAGCTTTACAGCCATTAGAATCGACAACTGTCACTGTATATACTTTTGGAACGCCAGCATAAATACTGTCGTTAGATTGACCGGTGTTCCAAACATAATTGATGATGTTTGTTGAGGTTGAAGTGGCAACTAATAAATTAGGAGCGCCTGCGCACAATAAGGCAGGAGCAATTATAGATACATTCGGATTTGGATTGACAAATACTTGAAGCGTATCAGAACCGTAACAGGTATCAGGACTTTGAATGTCAACAATGAAAGTATGTACACCGAGTGTGCCTGCATAATAACTCATGCTATTGCCATTATTAGAGAATACACCATCAATGGTCCAACTGATAACAGCTCCCGGAGCATTAGGGTAATTCACATAATAATTGTAAATCTGATTCATGCACAAAACTGTTTTGCCAAATATTGTTGGATGAGGTCTTGGTTTAACTGTGATAGATAACTTAGGCGTTTTAAAGAAACAGCCTTTTGTATCGGTGATGTCTACCATGTAATTGGCTGTTTGATGTGCCCATATAGATTGTGTCGTTTGGGTTGTGATCCACAAATAATTATAAGCAGGATAACCACCGCTGGCGTTACATGTAAGTTTTACACTGTCGCCTTCGCAGAAACGTTTTGGTCCGCCTGCGGTTATGAAGCCTGTTAATGTATTTGGCAATACTCTCACACTTTTTGTAAATGTATCTTTACATCCGTATGCATTGACAACGGTAAGAACAACGTTGTATAAACCTGCACTGGTATATGTTCTGATAGGATTTGTAATCAATGAAGATGCACCATCTCCAAAGGTCCATTTCGATGAAGTATATGTGCCGGTACTTGCATTAGTGAATAGGACAGGTTTGCCCACACATACCGAATCAACAACAGTGAATGATGCATTTGGTAAGCCGGGAATAACAATGATTTTACTGATGGTACAAACACCATTAACTGTAAGTGTTACAGTATAAGTGCCTGCTGCTAAATTTTTAATCGGGCTCTTAAGCGTACTTGTAAATCCACCAGGCATAATTAACCAACTGTATGAAGGTGTAGGAGAGCCTGCCAGTATTTTAGTAGTATTAACAAATTTTACTTTTACTGAATCACCATTGCCTGAACAATATGTAGAATCAAAAAAGTTAGGAATGTATTTAATTGTATCTACTTTATACATACACACACGACATGTGCCTGTACCCGATGCATTCGGCACATCAGCACATAATTGAACGCGGTAGTAACCCGGTTCTGTAAACTGATGACTCACTGGCGAGCCTGTTGCAGTACTTGGGTTATATGGGTCGTCAAAGTTCCATGCAAGATTGCTCACACCGCCTGATATTACAGCGGTGAAACTGTCTTTGCTGCAACCTAAACGTATGCGAGTATAATCCAAAGTATAACTGCCTGTAGTACATGAACCTGGACAATTGCCTGTTGAGATAGGAATGATGTTACTGGTGTCACTACAGCCGTATGAGTTGGTGCCTACTACAAAGAAATTACCTGTAGTAGTAGCAGTATAACTGGTGCCGGTTGCACCTGAAATAAGTGATGGGTTGTACCACTGATAAGTAGTCCCTATTGCAGGAGCGGCCACAGTCATAGTAGTGGAGATAGGTGTTGTGCAATACAGGTTTGGATCAGGTGTAGAAATATTGATATTTGGTTTAGGGTTTACAGATACCGGTTTGGTAACTGTTGATGAACCCGGACAGCTACCACCATAAGTTGTGGTTAGTGTAATAATATAATTGCCTGCTGAGTTATAGATATGACTGGCAGAAGCACCGGTGGCTGTTCCACCATCACCAAAATTCCATGCATAACTCACAGCACCCGTACTTGAAACAGGTAGCGATATGCCCTGACAAACTACTGCTGCGGCTGTAATCGTTGGTGTAGGTGTTGCGGTAACATTTACTAACAATGAGTCTTTGCGAGATGAACCACAAACTGTTCTCTTTAATACCACCCATGCATTGCCGATGTAATTGTTCCATTCTACAGATACAGCATTGGTGTGATTGCCTGACATGATACTGCCTGCGATTGCAGGATTGATGCTCCATTCAAAATCATCTCCGGTTGCTGTTGTACTGTAGGCGTTACCCGGTGAGTTGGAACAAGGAGCAGTATTGCCTGTGATAACTGAAGGTGCCATCGGCAACAAGCTGTTAACAATAATACTGATAGGTGTTGATTTGCATCCTGTTTCAGGATCCATTTGCACAGCCATAATTGAATACGGTCCGGCCGGGCCCCATGTAACACTGATTAAATTACCAATACCTGTACTAGGTGTGCCATTGGTAACCTGCCATGCAATTGTAAGATTGCTTGCAGTAGGTATAGCAAAATAATTATAAGCGTAATTCGGGCAGATATAAAGCGGTCCGTAAATGGTATCTAATGGCGGAGGCTCAGGGAATACTTTGATATAAAGTTTCTGTGGCCCGTTACAATAATTACCCGATACATCATTGGCTGTTACAATGTAATTACCCGGTCCGAAGTTTAATGGACCTGTAAAGGTGCTGGCCGAAGGTAAAGTTGCAGAAGTAAATATGGTGCCGCTTGAATTGGCAATGGTCCAGTAAATATTACCTCCTGTTGGTGGTGATACATTGAATGCAAATGTTTTGTTTTCGCAATAATTGGTGTTGCCGAACAAAAGCATTTTTGGACGCAATGTGACAGGTTTTACTGCCTGTCCGCCACATGCAATCTCCGGATTGCTGCCATTTGTGTAATGGTAATAATTAGCAGTGATATTGCCTGAAATAGGAGAAGAGTAAAAGCAAACTTCTACTTCATGCACATTGATAGAATCGGAAATAACTGTGACGCCAGAAGGGAAACTCCATTTAATACTATCGATTGGAATGTCGCAGCTGATGTGATATTTATAACAGTCGCCTAAACATACTTGCGAAGGCCCGCTGATAGTAGCATTTGGTGGAATTACAGGAACAAAAACGGTCGTTGGTGCGTTGCAAAATCCGGTACAATTAACGCTGAGCGTTAACATGTATGGACCCGTACTTCCCCATTGAACAGTTAAGGTAGAATCAGTTAAAGGGTTCTGTGGTATGCCACCTGAAACTGACCATAGCCAGTTCCCACATTGTGCATTTGTGTGGTAAGTAACTGTTGTGCCTGGACAAACCGTGCTGATACAAAAAATATCGGGACCTTTGTCATTTGATACGACAACAGTAGTGTAAGCAGTGTCTTTGCAACCACATTCGTTTTCAACAACGAACATTACCTGATAGGTGCCTGCCGCTGCGTATGCGTGAGAAGTGTTGCCATTTGATGGTGCAGTTTGAAAATCGCTGCCCCCATCTCCAAAATACCAGCTATAGGTAGCCAATGGCGAACCAAAGCCTGCACTTGAAGTGTTGATGAATTGGATGTTTTGTAATTTACAGGCATTCACAACAAGACCGGTTAAACCCGGCAAAGTATAAAATGAAGCACGAGGGCGCCCCACTATTTTTACGCAAATTTCATGCGTGCCGACACAGCCAAAGCTGTTGGAATCTTTTACAATAATAGAACCTGCACCAACGCCTGTCCAGTATACATTCAATACATTGCCTGAACTTGAATAAACAGCACTGCCATTAACAATCCAAGTGTAAAAATGACCGGGAGCATAAGGTGTTGTGTAAGTAATGTTGGTGGAATCGCATGCCGTAAAACAGTCTTCTCTGCCTTGTGCACTTCCTTTGCCTTTATCGCACCCTGCTGTATATGAAGGTGTGATGACTGGTTTAGGATTTGGTTGAATGGTAACGGCATACGATGCGGTACAAACAACGTTATACAGGGAGTCTCGGACAATAACGGTAACAGCTCCGCTTCCGGGCGATGTCCATGCGACTGTGATGGCCGATCCGGTGCCTATTGCAGTACCTCCACCTGTGGCATTCCACTGATAAGTGTAGGTGCCGGGAGGTGTTACTGCAACCGAATAATTTGCGGTCTTGTTTTCGCAAACATTGGTCGGTCCTGAAATGATGCATGCTGCGCTCAGGCTTGTAAAACCTGATAAGACGAGCATGAGGAGTAGAATTTTTCTCATAGTATTATATTAATTTATTCGATTATAGTTTAGTAAGTTAATACGAACATAAGGGTTTTTTTATAAATTTATCAGTT
>JAZKEQ010000028.1:0-8158 GCA_040386935.1 Bacteroidota bacterium
ATCTTAAAAGATGTGTCTTCAATTATTAAGCAAGCCATGTTCAGAGTACACCAATTCAATCCTAAAACAACAGGTCTTAGTGCCAAAGGACTTGAATTGAGTCTTACTGATTTGGTAAGTACTGCAGCTGTTAGCCGATAATATTTAAACCTTGAAAAGAATTCGTTTTAAAGACCTTGTCATCTATGAAGATGAAAGCATGCTAGCCATTAATAAGCCTGCAAATATATCTTCACTGCACGAGCGATTTGACAGCGAGCAGGGTTCTATCGTGCAAATGGCAAAGGCTGTTGACGAGCATTACAGTTTATGTCATCGCATCGACAGAGAAACATCGGGGGTATTATTAATCGCTAAAAATCCGGAGGCTTACCGACACATCGCCATGCAGTTTGAGAAAAGAACAATTGACAAGGTGTATCACGCCATCGTTTCTGCATCTGTGAATCTCCAGGAACTTCGCATCGATTTGCCTTTGTATACCGATAGCAAAAGACGGGTTCAGGTTTCAAAAGCCAAAGGCAAAGAATCGCTCACTGAAATTTCTACATTCAAACAATACAAACATTTTACGGTATTGGCTTGCAAGCCATTCACAGGTCGCTTACATCAAATAAGGGTGCATGCTGCTTCACAAAACTTGCCTTTGGTATGTGACACTTTATATGGCGGTAAAATTCCTTATTTACACGAGGTTAAAAAGAAAGTAAATGCGGGTGAAGATGAAAAGAAAGCCATGATGGATAGAGTGGGTTTACATGCCTATAGTATCAGTTTCAACAGCCTTACCGCGGGCGACTGTACCATTACGGCTCCCTATCCCAACGATTTTGGGGTAATGATCAAATTATTGGAAAAGTACGACCAGCTTTAGCGCGTAATATATAGGGTCAGCATAATGAGAACAGTACCTGCGACTGCAAACCATTTGAACTGCTTATGCTTGTTGCTGAATGTTGTTACCAATTTATTTTCTGACACCAATACGCCAGGCAAATCATCTGTTAACTGAATATTCAGATCATATACCATCAGTGTCCGCTTGCGTTTCCCTTCCTCTTTACCTGGTTTCCATTCCGGCATTCGCATCACAATATTCTCCATGATATTTCCCAGCATTTGCTGACTTGAATACAACAATTCAAAATTGCTGACCGTGCCATTTTTTTCAACGTAAAAAGAGAAGCGGATAGTTTCAGGAAAATACGTCAGGTATTGCCCGTTCATTCTAACATTGAAATTATTTTCAATGAATCGGTAGATATCTCCAGGGTCGGAACCGAACTGAGGGGCTATGGTAATGGTATCTTCAGGGGCAATATAGTTTGAAGTGTCGTCATCACCCTTATACACCTCTACCTGCGCCTTAAGCGAATGTATCCAGCAAAAGGAAACAATCAACACACCAATGGCTTTCAGCATTTAATTCCTTACTAACATCACAGGCTGATAACCTGCTATTCTTAAAATATACAGACCAGAAGCAAAATGACTGATATCAACTGTTAATTTCTGATTATCTGTTTCAGACATTTGACTCATTACAGACTGACCGTCAATTGAGAATATTTCGTAACTGATTGTACCGCCACGATTACCCAAATCAACCGACACTTTGCCATTACTTGGGTTTGGATAAACTTTCAATTCAGGTAAAGCTGTTATACTATTGATACTATTGGCAATAATGTTCAGTGAATAAATAGTTGAGTCTTCGCAACCATTAGGCGCTTTCACAACAAGTTTCACTTTGTAAATACCGGGATTCACATACTTATGGGTAACAATTGATGATTTACTTGTTGTACCATCACCGAAATACCATTTAATGCCGGTATCACCCAAATTAATCAGTGATACTTTTACGCGTTGATTGGAGAGTATTTCATAAGAGAATCCACTGAATGGTGTTGGCTTAACCAATGGGCTTACAGCTTTTACAGGACCCACACATCCTGCATATACAGGTTGGGCATAAAATTGTTTACTACCGTTTAATACAGGCGTTACAAATGTGATACCTGTACCGATTGGGGTCGTTGCCGCCACATCATCGTACCATATCATTGTACCAGGACCCGACAATACACTTTTTAAAGTCGCTTTATTTTTAGCACATATGGTATCTCCATACAATTTTACAACAGTTGGATAGGTATTCACAAGAGCCGTGATAGCTGTTCTGTTTGGACTCTTACAAATATTGCTTTGTGTTTCAACGTACAGAGTTGTTGAAGCTGATGGCAGCAATGCATATCGCATACCTGTGGTTACAATATTTCCTGATGAGCTTGCATCGTACCAGTTTGCATCGCCAAAAGGAATTGAGAGTGTCAGTATC
Source organism: Bacteroidota bacterium (assembly GCA_040386935.1). GTDB lineage: Bacteria > Bacteroidota > Bacteroidia > NS11-12g > UBA955 > JABMMZ01. The sequence continues at coordinate 2,342 of JAZKEQ010000028.1, forward strand.
GCAGAATCCGCTCCTTTACAAATGGTATCGTGCATTAATTTAGCAATGCGCGGGTAATCTTCTACAGTTATCTGAACCGGCTCTCGTGTACTACCACAAACGCCATTATAAGCATCTGCATACAATGTTTTTACTTCGCGTATTGTAGGCACGAAATTATAAGTTGTGCCTGTAGCAATACTCGAACCACCTGAACCAACATTGAACCAACGAATGGTTAAACCACTACCTGCTGTTGCGCTTATCGGCAACAATGCTGTTGATCCCAAACAAATAATTGTATCACGTGAAACCGTAGGCGATGATGGCGCAAAATTACTGCCCACCAATGCACTTACTTTAGTTCTTGGCGTTATGATACAGCCTTTATTATTGGCTTGAAAATAGAAGAAGGTATCTTTTGTTAATACAGCTGTCTGAAAATTACTACCTGTATAAATCACAGGACCACCCGTTGGTGATTCAAACCATTCGATGTTGCCTACATCCGCATTGCCTTTTAAATTGGCTTTTGAGCCTGAACAAATTGAATCGTTTTTATAGGTAATATTTTTAGGATAGGCATTGACATTCAACTGCACCATTCTATAATTTGAATAGCAACCGTTATTATTGGCTCTCACATAAAATGTATCTGATTTAGAGAGGGAATATTTCGTGTATTTAGTGCCTATAAAAAACGGTGTAGGGTCAGTTGATTTTTTATACCATTGATATAGGGCGCCTGTATCAGGATTTAAAATCAAGTATCTTGCCGAGTCACCAAAACATGCATTACCGGGACCACTCACCTGAGGCACATCGGGCTTGTAGTACAACCATTTGATTGTTGTATCGGAACACTGAAAAGTATTGCTGCGGTAAGTATACACCGATGACACCAATTCTATTTTATAATTCTGCTTGGTGCCGTATTTTATTTTATGATCTACTGTCCAGGTATAACCAAGGGCATCACCAGTATTCCACCAATTACAGTAATAACCCAAATTATACAACATGTAATAATTGTACATTCTACTACCTACTATTGTTTTGCTGGCAAGGTTCGTAAACTTAATGGTATCTGCTAAATTGTAACACTGCGACTTGATAGTAAAATCAGCACCTATCGCATACTTGACGTGGGGATACAACAAAATATCAGCATTAAAAGGAACACCTCCAATATTTAGATTTTTTCCGTTGTACCATCTGCCACTGATGGATCCGCAATTTAAATTTTCTTTCTTACCATCTCCTGCTGCATAACTATTGGTAACAATGGCTGCATTCATACTTGTGCTATCTGTTTCAACCGTAATGATATACGCACTGTCCATCGTTATCGGTTTAAAATTGGCGTGCTTTTCAATTCGAGCCAATTGGCCACCTGCAAATGTTGAATCAATCAATATGGTATCACTTCTCAATGGAGCTCCTGAAGGTAAGCTGTCGAGACCCGCTTTATACAAATTACAAATGATATTCATTTTTTTTGCAGTAGGTGGATTAGAGGCCACAAATGCATGAAAAGTAAAACCATAAACTGTAATAGGTTTTGGTGCCGAATATAATTGACCTAAAGAACGACCGCTGCTAATGGTTATGGTATAAAACGCGGTTCCTTTATATCGTGGGTATTGAGATGTATCGACATCACATGCAGTTGGTTTTGTTGCACTTCGTTTTAAATTTCCGAAGTCAATATTTCTCCTAGGTTGATTATCAATAATCCTGTGATTAGTGGTTCTTAATTGACAGAACAGCGTATTTAGGGAAAGAAAAAATATCGCCAGTAACAGATAATTTTTTATCATAACATCTATTTTTAGACGAATATATGAATTTATTTGTCATTTACAAATTTATTTTATCTTTCAAATTCAGCAGTTCATTGCTTACATCTAAAACTGTAATTCTTTGAATACAAGGATTTTCAGGAACAACACAGTCAATCTGATTGCATGGATTACAGGATAAAACATGGTGCAATATGCGACTGTTTTCACCCAAAGGATAAAACACATCAGGAACACCGGGCCCATACAATCCTACGAGTGGAATACCGAATGCTGATGCGATGTGCAAGGGACCGCTTTCATTGCCAATAAAGAGCGAGGCTCCTGAGCACAAGTATGAAAACTGTGACAGCGAAAATCCTTCTGTAAATGAAAAAGTTTCGAAAGGCAATTGCGCTTTTGCTGCATTAATATGCTGTTCATCTTCCTTGGTACCGGCAAAAACTATAGCAAGTTGAAAATTGGTTTTAACAAATTCTGCTAGTAACGCAAAACGCTCTAAAGGCCATTGTCTCAACACTCTTCGCGCACCAATATGAAACACAGCATAGCGTCCAATACTATGTTGTTTTATAAATTCCTCAACTGCATTTTTATCAGATTCAGAATAATACAATTGAGGCATCGCATTTCCAGTGTTATGAGTCACACTTGCAACAACCGCTGCATTAGTCGCTATCTCATGCAACTGCTTGCCTTTATTTTTCAATCTTACTTCTGCCCTACTCGTTCTGTATTTGCCTTTAAATCGCAGTGACCTGAATAAAGTAGACCATGTACCCCTCAATTCTAACTCCAAATCATAGGACTTGTTATATGCCGTAATATCTGTGATTACTTCATCAATAAATGGATCATTTTCTATCAAAGATTTTACAAAATTTTTACAGAGCAAGGTAATTTTTGCCTGAGGGTATTCGTTTTTTAACAATTTGAATACATGCGTGGCTGTTGCCATATCGCCTATCTCATCCCACTTTACAACCAGAATTGATTTTACATCAGCACCATACCCTTGCTTAAAAAACAATCTATCGACCAGTACATTGGCCATGTATAAAAACTGCTCTGAGCTTGGGAGTTTTAAACGCATGGATAAAGTATAACTTGTGATGTCACGGCATCTGTTTCTATTTTGGGACAATGAATCGCTATGCCGTAAACACCGTCTTCGATGGCATTATCAATATAAATAAATTCAGTAATCGTTCTTTTCCTGTCAGGCACATTATCGGTCGTGAACCATTGTTTATGTGCGGCAAGCAATCCATCATCCTGCTCCTTGTCAATACTTGGCAAATCAGTCAATAACTGCTCAAATCCAAGTGCCTTTATTTTTGCTATCGCATCGGTGGTAAAGTAAGGTGGATTGGTATCGGCATATTTGTGATGAAGCTTATCTGCTTCGTTAGGCAGGGTTCGGATACAAATAGCGGTACATGCTTCACTGTTTTCAATGCCTGCTAAAACATCGGCATCTATTACAGCATCGTCTCCTTTCTTTTTGGGAGCTAATGTTACCAATCGACACAATTGAACAGGAGGCAATTCTATATCCAACATCGAAAAATCAACATCTAAAACATGTAGCGCACATTCGGTATGTGTACCGCTGGCATGGGCATATAGACTTATTTTTTCACAATTTACACTGCCTCCTTTTTTTAAAGAACCGACAAAATAGGGATTCTCGAAATAGGAAAATTCAGGATCGTCCAGGTGATAACAATTCACATTGCCCTGCTTCTTGACACCAATAGTAATATTGTGATATCTTTCACTATCGATTGAATAGCTTTTGTTTCCTTGAGAAAATGACATTAACATTGCGAAGCGAAAGTAATAAAATTAATGATTATTGCGTTACTTTTGAATTGTAATAACAAACCATGTCGCTGTTCAACAACTACAGTCTTAAACAATATCTCAAATTTTCTCTCTTGCTGATGGCACTGTCCATTGGTTTATTTTCTCTTTTCTATTCCAATAAAATGGTAAAAAATCTTTCCATTGAAGAGCGTAAAAAAATCAAACAATGGGCCGAAGCATTTGAAATGCTCAATCAGGCAACAGAAGATGACGACATCAGTTTTTACGCCAACATTCTTGAATCGAATACCACTATCCCTGTTATTCTTGCTGATGAAAACGGCATCATCAGCCACAGGAATTTAGATACAGTAAAACTGAAACGAAAAAACTACCTTAACGATTATTACCAGGAATTAAAAAGCAATCAGCAGGAAATAAAAATACGCATTGCCGACAACGATTATCAATATGTATATTATGATGATTCCACCATTCTCAAACAGCTAAAAAGTTATCCTTTTTATCAATTGGGTATTGTCGCACTCTTTATCATTGTCAGCTACTTTGCCTTCAGCTATAGCCGCAAGTCTGAACAAAATCAGGTATGGGTGGGTCTTGCCCGTGAAACAGCCCACCAACTGGGCACCCCTATGAGTTCTTTAATGGCCTGGGTCGACCTTATGGAACTTGATCCACAACAAGCCAATGAAGAAACTTATGCAGAAATGCGCAAAGACCTCGACAGGCTCAAAATGATCACAGACAGGTTCTCTAAAATCGGTTCTATTCCGATTTTGAAAAAAAGCAACATTGTTGATATATTGGATTCTTCTATCGACTACATGCGCACCAGAAGCCCTGAGACAGTGAGCATCAATATGATTAGACCTCAACAACCTATCTATGCTGATTTGAATATACCATTATTTGAATGGGTCGTTGAAAATTTATGTAAAAATGCCATTGACGCCATGGAAGGGCATGGTGAAATAATCTTCAACATCAAAGCAAAGGGAAAGATATTATTACTCGATGTAAGTGACAATGGAAAAGGGATGCCAAAGTCCTTGTTCAAAAGTGTTTTCCGTCCGGGTTTCACTACCAAGAAAAGAGGATGGGGACTGGGTTTATCGTTGGTAAAACGCATCATCGAGAATTATCACAAGGGGCATATTTCAGTTAAAGAAAGTGTACCCAACAAACGCACAACATTCAGAATTGTATTGAAACTTTCGAAATAAAAGCGGGTCAGGTTTTGCGCTAAAAATAGTAGTACATTTGCGGACGTGAAAATTGATTTCAAAACCCTGCTCATTCTTATTTTTCTTGGATTTGTTTGGGGCAGTGCCTTTATCTTGATGAAAAAAGGTTTAGTTGCTTTTTCTCCTTTACAAGTTGCTTCCTTGCGTTTGGTATTTGCAGGTTGTGTCGCAGTATTCATCTTTGCTAGAATTTATAAAGGCTTAAACAAAAAAGAATGGCTATTTTTAGTGCTTTCCGGCACGCTTGGCAATCTGATACCCGCTTATTTATTTGCCAGTGCAGGACACGATATCCCAAGCTCACTCTCCGGTGCATTGAATGCCTTGACACCGATTTTTGCTTTGCTGTTCGGAGCAATATTATTCAAAATTCAATTTAAAATTAAACACATTGCCGGCATCGTCATTGGATTAATAGGTGCGCTGATGCTTATTTTCTCAAATTCAAAATCAGGAGGAATCACAATGGAAACGGATTATATTTTTCCTTGTTTAAAAGTGGTGTTAGCCGCTTTGTTATATGGCATCAATGTGAATATCATCAAATCAAAACTTGGCCATTTGCCTGCATTAACAAACAGCATGGTTCCCTTAACACTAATTGCTATTCCGGCATTATTCATTGGCCTAAGTCAGAACACTTTTCAAAAAGCGATAGAACCGGCTTCTCAAATTCCACTATTATTCATCCTTATACTTGGTGTAATAGGCACTGCTTTATCGCTGATTGTTTTTAACCGACTGATTAAACAAACATCTGCCCTATTTGCTGCCTCTATCACTTATCTGATTCCAATATTTGCATTTATGTGGGGCATCATTGATGGCGAAAGCATTGGCAGCATTCAGTTTTTAGGCATGGGGTTAATATTAGGCGGCATCACTCTTACGAGATAGGCGTTATGATACAATTGCCAGAAGCTTTTTCAAAACGCATGCAGCAACAACTCGGTGAAGAGTAT
>JAZKEQ010000029.1:0-21028 GCA_040386935.1 Bacteroidota bacterium
GCAATCTGAGTATTGGCACTGGCTATCTTCTGTTCAATCTGTTGTCTGTATGCATCTGCATTTTTTGATTTAGCAAAAAACTCAATGTTGTTTTTCAGTGTTTCAACATCATCTTTCAGTATGCGCAACTTGTCGTTCAGGTGTCTTTCCTCATATTTCAGTTTGTCGTCACCATTAGGTGCTGAAGCCAGCAACTCGTAGTGTTCTTTCATTCTGAACTGTTTGTTTTCTTCTGCTGCTTGTTTATGTTTTTTATAAATAGCGTCAATTACCTTGTTGTAATTGGTTTGCAAATCATTTTTAACTTTAAAAGGAACGAAGCCAATGCCCATCCATTCTTGCTGCAGTTTACGCAATTCCTGGAATACGTGGTTGCTGTCCTCATGGTCAACTAAAGCTTTTACTTTTTCAATAACCGCTTCTTTTGCCACCTGATTCTCTTTTTCACCGGCATTTTTCTCTTTATAAAAATGGTCCTTCTTGTTAAAGAAAGTATCGCAAGCCTGTCTGAATCTTCCCCAAATAACATCATTCATTTTCTCGGGTACAGGGCCGATATTTCGCCATTGCTCCTGGAAGGCAATGATTTTTTTAGAAGCCACATCAAATTGCGGATTGTCTATCAGTTTTTCAACCTCTTCGCATAAGCGGGTTTTGGCTTTCAGATTCTCTTCACGACCGCTGTTTAGCTTGTCAAAAAAGGCTTTTTTATGGTGATTGAAAATATTTTGAGCCTCTCTGAAACGTTTCCATATCTGGTCGTTAACGCTTTCAGGTACAGGGCCAATGCCTTTCCACTCATTAAAAATGGCGGCTATTTCGTCTGTTTTTTCTTTCCAAACCTTGGCATTCTCAATTGGTACTTGATTGATGAGTTCGATTTTCTCACACAATACCTTTTTCAATTCAAGGTTTTCTGTGCGTTTTGCTTTTATTTCATCCAATACAGCTTTCTTCTCATTCAGCACCTTGTCAGATGCTTCTTTAAAGCGTTTCCAAATGTCTTCAGCCACATCTTTGCCATTCACAGGACCGGTATTTTTAAAGTCCTCGTGGTATTTATTCAGCAAAATGTAGGTTTTCTTGATTGATTTCTCTTCTTGCAGCAAACTCACTTTTTTAATCAAGTCAATTTTTGCTTCAAGATTTTTTTCGCGGTCAAGTTCCTTTAATTCCCTGTTAATGGTATGGTTATCGTAGAATTTCTCCAAAAGAAAGCGGTAGTTGTCCCACAACTCCTGCATGTGCTCTCTTGGAACTGTTCTGATCTGACGCCATTGTTTCTGTAATTCCCTTACATCTTCAAATGCTTTTTCAGTTTCATCATTAGAGGTCAGCTCTCTTAATTTATCCAGTATGGCCTTTTTAGCATTCAGATTCTTCTTTTTTTCCTCTTCTGCCAGTTTCTTTTCGTCAGCTCTTTTCTCTAAAAATTTGGTATAGGCCTTGTAAAAACTCTCTTTCTGTTCATCGTAAGGTGGTTTAAAATCTCTTACTTCGTGCCCTGCATCAGCCCATTCCTTGATTAATATAATTCGCTCGGCTTTGATGGCATCATCAAATAATACCCTTATTTTCTTAAAAGTTTCGTGTGCATCCTTAAGATTAGTATTGCCAACCAGTTCCTCTGCTTTTTTAACGAAATCAGCCTTGGTGAAATTGGAATAATCGGTAGAGTCTCTTTTGTCATCCTCCTCGGTCACGTCAGCCAATTCATCATGCTCCTCGTTATCACCTTTCTTTTCAAGGTTGGAAATGGCGGTATTCAATTCATGGTCTTTAGAATCTTTTGCTAATGCATCTTCTAAATTTTGGTCTAATTCACTCATTCTGACGGATGGTTTTTATGTCTTGTTATATTAAAGGATTGCAAATTTAATCGATTTATTGATATTTAATCAACTTGACCCGTTAATTGGAAATTATTTATATTTTAGAGGGTATTAGGGTGCATTTTGGGCAAATGTATCATTTCGGCTCATCTTTTTACTTAAAATGTAAAATTATTACCAAAAAATGAGAATTCCCTATTTGCTGTATGCTTTAAGTAAATTTAATCTGATAGCAACACTATCCGCCCATTTTTTTTGCATGGGGATATTCAACGAGTGCTTAGATTCAACATCGTAACGCGCCTGATCGTTTCTCAATTGATGAGCAACAGTGTTATATAAATTGGTTAATTTAGCTTTGTGCTCTTCGGGTTTCATTTTTAGTAAGCTCAATACTTTTATTTGCTTTCTCAATTCACGCGCATAAATTTCAGTGATGTCAAAATGCAATTGTTCATGTTGTATAACAGATGTTGGTGAACTCGGTCTTATCCATGATTTATAAGGATCAAAATAGGCAACGGCATCTGCAGTAACGTGTTGTTTTTTTGTAATGGTAATGCTCAGTTGCGTATTAGTATTAGCGTAAAATTTTGAGTTTACCACAGGCTTCCCTTTGTAATAGGTGAGCTGTAGTTTAACATTTTCTTTCCACTGTATTTTGGCTATTTTAGTTGCACTTGCTAGAAGTATCAGAAAGCAAAGTAATATGAATATGTGATGGCTGTATAGTTTCAATTTAAATCCAAATACAAAGATAAATCATATCGGACATTTTAACCAGAAAAAAAGATTGAACAGGGATAAAATATAGCAGAATGACGCCTTTTTCTGTCTTTATAGCAGGTTTTTTATATTTGGTTGCTGATTTGTTGGATATTCAACAAAATCATGAACATAAATAAATTCACAATAAAAGCTCAAGAGAGTGTTCAAAGCGCCCAGCAACTGGCATTTGAAAACAGTCACGCAGCGATAGATAATACACATTTACTGAAAAGTATTCTGGAGAATGATGAGGAAGTTATTGCCTTTATTTTCAGTAAAACAGGCGCTAATATGGGGCGAACCAAACAAGCGCTCGATGCTATGCTTAACAGTTTGCCCAAAGTGACCGGTGATAACAGTAATTTGTTTTTATCGCCCGCTGCCAACACCACATTAATGACCGCAGAAAAACTGATGAAGGAGTTTAAGGATGAATATGTATCAACCGAACATATTGTATTAGCTCTAATCAGTAATAATGATGCTGTCGGACATATGCTGAAAGATGCCGGAATTAAACTGGCAGAAGCCAAGAAAGCAGTACAGGAATTAAGAGGCAGTTCACGTATTCAATCGAGCAGCGGTGGGGAACAATACAATGCATTAAAAAAATATGCATTGAATCTGAATGAACTGGCTGACTCAGGCAAACTTGATCCTGTAATCGGTCGAGATGAAGAGATAAGACGTGTACTCCAAATTCTCAGCAGACGCACAAAAAATAATCCTGTATTAATAGGGGAACCCGGTGTCGGTAAAACGGCTATAGCAGAAGGATTAGCAAGAAGAGTTGTACAAGGTGATGTGCCTGAAAATTTAAAAAGCAAAACCATTTTCAGTCTTGATATGGGTGCATTGATAGCAGGTGCAAAATACAAAGGAGAATTTGAAGAACGACTTAAAGCAGTTGTCAATGAAGTAATTAAAAGCAATGGTGAAATTGTGTTGTTTATTGATGAAATTCACACACTTGTAGGAGCCGGTAAAAGCGAAGGCGCTATGGATGCTGCCAATATTCTGAAACCTGCCTTGGCCCGTGGCGAATTGAAAGCCATTGGTGCAACAACACTTGCCGAATATCAGAAATACATTGAAAATGATAAAGCACTTGAGCGCAGATTCCAAAAAGTAATGGTTGAAGAACCCAATGAACAAGATGCTATTTCCATATTGCGTGGATTGAAAGAGCGCTATGAAACACACCACAAGGTGCGTATCAAAGACGAGGCAATTATTAATGCTGTGGAGCTGTCGAGTCGCTACATCAGTGATCGTTTTTTACCGGATAAGGCCATCGACTTATTGGATGAAGCCGCCTCAAAATTGCGTATTGAAATTGACTCATTGCCGGAAGAATTGGATGAGTTGAATCGCAAAATCATGCAACTTGAAATTGAGCGCGAAGCCATCAAAAAAGAAACAGATAAAGATGCTTCAAAAGATAAATTAGAAAAACTCAATAGCGAAATAGCCAACTTAAGCGAAGACCGCAATGCCATTAATGCAAGATGGAGAAGTGAGAAAGATGTGGTAGAACAAATTCAAACCAAGAAAGGTGAGATCGAGCAGTTTAAAACCGAAGCCGATCAAGCCGAACGCAATGGCGACTTTGGAAAGGTAGCTGAATTGCGATACGGAAAAATTAAAGAGACAGAATCTGAAGTTGCAGCATTGCAATTAAAGCTTGTAGAAATACAAGGTAATAAACCCATGGTGAAAGAAGAAGTAGATGCAGAGGATATTGCTGAAGTAGTTAGTAAATGGACCGGTATACCTGTTAACCGCATGTTGCAAAGTGAGCGCGAAAAACTCATTCACCTTGAAGATGAATTGCATAAACGCGTGGTCGGTCAGGATGAGGCCATTGCGGCCATTTCAGATGCAGTAAGACGCAGCCGAGCAGGATTGCAAGATCCCAAACGGCCGATAGGGTCCTTCATATTTTTGGGTACCACAGGGGTCGGTAAAACAGAATTGGCCAAAGCATTGGCTTCCTTTTTATTCAATGATGATAATGCCATGGTGCGTATTGACATGAGTGAGTATCAGGAGAAACACACTGTCAGTCGTTTGATTGGGGCACCTCCCGGATATGTGGGTTATGACGAAGGCGGTCAGTTGACCGAAGCAGTTCGCAGACGCCCATATTCAGTTATTTTATTAGATGAAATAGAAAAAGCACATCCAGATGTTTTCAATATTTTGCTACAAGTGTTGGATGATGGCAGATTAACAGATAATAAAGGTCGCACTGCTAATTTTAAAAATACAATTGTTATCATGACCAGCAATATTGGCTCTCATGTCATTCAAGAAAATTTTGAAGGGATGGATGATTACAACAAAGCTGAAGTCATTTCAAAAACTAAGAATGAGGTTTACCAAATTCTTAAAAATACCATACGACCTGAGTTTTTAAATCGAATTGATGAGGTCATCATGTTTGAACCATTAAGTCGCGAAAATATTCATGCCATTGTGCGCATTCAAATGGATGCCATGGTGAAGCAATTGCAGGAAGTGGGCTATACTTTGCAAATGACAGATGATGCCATCGACTGGTTGGCGCAGTTGGGCTATGATCCTCAGTTTGGCGCACGTCCTTTGAAACGCGTATTGCAGAAAAAAGTACTCAATGAATTGTCTAAAAAAATATTGACTGGAGAAGTAAAAAAAGAAAGTCCCATTATTATAGATGCCATTGAAAGGCAAATATTTTTCAGAAATTAATTTTTTTGTTTGTTAAGGTTAAGCAGCCCTGAGTTAAAACGAAGGGCTGCTTTTGTTTTTTATTGGTACAACTTTTTTTAAATTGAATTGTTATTCATTTACACGATGCAAAATTTTCTTTTTACAGATTTCAGGGAAGAGGGTGAAAAAGACAAGTTCAAGGAACTGTTGGATATATTTACCCAATTGCTTCAATACACCAATGGCGATGCAGGCGAAGCACTCGATTGGATGCATCAGTTGGATAATCAGCACGACATTACGGATAATCAATATGGCATGGGCGATTTCATTCGCGATTTACAGGAAAAAGGTTATTTGAAAGAGAATGAAGTGGAGGGAGATTTTAGCGTGACCAATAAAATGGGTCAGGTAATTCGAAAACAAAGTCTCGATGAAATTTTTGGTCAACTGAAAAAAGCCGGTAAAGGCGAACACAAAACAAATAAAACAGGGAATGGCGATGAATTGAGTAGCGACAGTCGCCCTTTCGACTACGGTGATACTTTCGAGAATATAAATTTTACAGCTTCAATCCGCAATGCACAAATCAATCACGGTATCGATGATTTTAATTTGACTGAAAATGATTTGGAGGTAAGCGAACGCGAAAGTAAAACAACCAATAGCACAGTGCTGATGATTGATATCAGTCACAGCATGATACTGTATGGCGAAGACCGCATTACACCGGCTAAGAAAGTGGCCATGGCTTTGGCTGAACTAATTAAAACACGCTATCCGAAAGATACCCTTGATATCCTTGTTTTTGGCAACGATGCCTGGCCTGTTGAAGTAAAGGATTTGCCTTTTTTGCAGGTTGGTCCTTATCACACGAATACCTATGCAGGCTTGCAACTGGCAATGGATATGCTGCGCAGACGCAAAACAGCAAACAAGCAAATATTTATGATAACGGATGGTAAGCCCACTTGTTTAAAAGAAGGTACGCGCTATTACAAAAATAGTTGGGGACTGGATAAAAAAATATTGAATAAAACGCTGACCATGGCGGCTCAGTGCAGACGATTGAAAATACCCATTACAACTTTTATGATAGCCAAAGACCCTTGGTTGGTAAGGTTTGTTGAAGAGTTTACACGCACCAATAATGGCAGGGCTTTTTACAGCAATCTGAATGGCCTGGGGGAGTATATTTTTGAAGATTATATTCGCAACAGGAAGAAGACAGTGCGTTGAGGTTAAAAATTAGAAGTTCTCAAAATTTTTAATGCATCATTTTATTGATAGTATTAAAATCGTCTTATTGATTATTTCTTTACATTTGTTAAACTATGGCGATAAATTTTAAACATTTAGTATTCGGTTTGGGTCTAGTTACTGTGTTGTCAGCAAGTCAGGTAAAGACTTTCAAAACCAATCAAATCAGTGATGGTAGTATTGATGAAGTGTTGGAGTGCATCATGAACAATTCTGCAATGGATAAATCCTTTGGCCTCAAAGCCTATGCTGATAATCGTATTTATTTTTGTTATACGGATAGTTTTTTTCTGACAAGTTTTATCAATGATACCATTGACAGATTGTCCCCATTTGGATTTGGGTCTGATTCAGCAGGAAGGGTAGCAACAGTGAAATTTCCTTCAAAGCCCAAAGTGCTCACAATTGAAGATATTGATCATATGATGGACCAACTCAAGTCAGCAGATAACCACTTATGGGATGTTTCAAAACTTGGTTTCAGTAAGAAAAATAAAAAGAAATGGTATTCTATTTCAAAACCGGTATTTACAGTTGATGGTAAAAGAGCAATTGTAAAAGTTGTCGAACATTGTCCTGATGGTTGTGGCAATGGCTCCACTTATTTGTTGACTAAACGCAGTAGTATTTGGAAATCAGAAACGATTGCTCAATGGGAGTTTTTACCTGATTTAAGTAAGTTCAAGGACTAGTTTATTTTTTAATGTGTTGCGCTTAAGTGTACTTCGTCAGGCTCAGCTTGACACCCTCAGCGCAATTTAGAAGTGTCGTAAACTACGGAGCTCAAACAAATTTATACGAAGTCAGGCTGAGCCTGCCGAAGTTTGACTGATCTTGTTGGTCGAAGTCAGGCTGAGCCTGCCGAAGCCTGGCTGAGCAACTCTTTGTTAATTATCTACTCCATTTTTCTTTTCATTGGAGAGTCTAATAAGTTCGTCAATATCTCCTTTTATCAAAGCAATTTTCTTTTTTCTACTCCATCCTTTTAATTGTTTTTCATATCTGATTGCTTCCATTGGGGAATAAAATATTTTGTAGTATACCAACTTAACCGGTCGTCTGCTGTAAGTGTACGCAGTTTCTTTAATTCCATACTCATGTTCATTGAATCTTCTATCGATGTTGTTAGTTACTCCTACGTAAAAGGAGTCATCTGCACAATAGAGGATGTATGTGTACATTAATTTCATTGTTCTAGTTTTAAAACAAAAATATATTTTTTTAAGGAAAATGTATTTGGATATGTTGCGCTTAAGGGTGCTTCGTCAGACTCAGCTTGACACCCTTAAGCGCAATTTAGAAGTGTCGTAAACTACGGAGCTCAAACAAATTTATACGAAGTCAGGCTGAGCCTGCCGAAGTTTGACTGATCTTGTTGGTCGAAGTCAGGCTGAGCCTGCCGAAGCCTGGCTTCGTCCGACTGAGCTTGCCGAAGTCATTGCGTTTTATACAACCAATCCACCAGTTTTAATTCATCAACATGGCTGCTTTGTCTGTTGTTGGTGAGTATCACCATGCATATTTTCTTATCGAAGCGATTCCAGAAGAATGTCCAGAAACCACGCCACCAACCGTTATGGTAGGTCCATTGACCATTAGGTGTATTCTTTAAGCGGAATCCTAAACCGTAGCTCCCGCCAAAAATATTGTGATCATAGGTAGGTTGCTGCATTAATTCAAGTAACTCCGCATTTAACAATCTCCCATCTAATAAACCCCTGTGAAACATGAATAAATCTTCGACACTGCTGTACAAACCTTTGTCGCCTAAAATGCCGTCAAGATAGTAGCGTTCGTGGTAAACAAATTTTTCAAAACGGCCGAACATAACAGGTTTTTGTATGGCCCTTGGTTGACAGCCATAATAAAAAGAATTGCGCATACCGCATGGTTTGAATATATTTTCACGCACAAAGTCAGGGAATGCTAAACCCGATACTTTTTCAATCAATACAGCGAGAAAAGCAAAATTGGTATTGCAATAACTGAATGATTGGTTGGTATCCAAATAAGGTGTTGGTTTGTTCTTCACCATGAAGTCATAAAAGTCTTGGTTGGTCATGCAGGTGCTTGTGTCATGCCAAAAAGTATCTGTATAATACATGTAGTTGGCCAGGCCACTGCGGTGACTCAACAATTGTCTGACGGTGACATTCGGATATGGGAAATCGGGGAGATAAACAGTCAGTAAACTATCGAGTGCTATTTGATTTCTTTGAACAAGTAATAAGGTAGCAACACCTGTTACAGTTTTTGAAACAGAAGCCAATTGAAATAAACCATCAAGGGGCATGGGCTTTTTACGGCCATCAGCTGTACCATAAGCTTTTTTAAATAAGTGGTCGCCTTTAGCAATCAGAACTGTACCATTGAAATTTTTACCAAAGTATTCATCGATACTGTCTACAAAAGTTTTATTGAAAGCAATGAATGAGTCGTTTAATACAAAGAAGGAATCTATGGATGCGGCAGATTTTTTTTTAGCAGTAGCAGAAGGATTGTTGCATTGATAAAATACAGACGAGATAGCAACAAATAGCAGTAGTTTTTTGAGCATAAAAAAAGTCCCGAAAATTATTACTTTTTCCGGGACTTTGATATTGAATATTATTTACATTTAACGAACATAGAACAAGTATTCCTTGTTATTGATGGTCGCTTTAGCCAACAAGTCGCATTTTTGGTCGTTGTTTGGATCGTAATCCACTTTAATTGTTTTGCCCGATGAAGTATTGGTCAAGGTTATTTTACCTGATATAAAAGTTCTTGCACAACCTGCTTCAATTTTTTTGTGAAGGGCCTGATCAATAACGAGTGTAAAGTTTTCACCTTTTCTATTGATACCGCTTGCAGTGCCTATTATATCAAATTCATCACCTATAAGGCCCGGGCCGTTGTCAACAGTTTTAGTAATGGTACGATCGCTCTGCCAGTATACAGTGCCGTTGCTGTTGATAGCACTTGCATTGGTTACTTTAATATTAAGACTGTTTACAGTGGCTCTTGTGATTGTCAATACGCCAATTAACTGGGTCATGTTACTGCCATCACTTCCACCATAATAGCCATCAGAAGGAGTCGTTTCAGCTGTGAAAACAGCGCCTACAACACCGTATCTGTTTGTTGATGTAAAGCGAATTTTACCGGCTCTGTACCTGCCGTCATTGCACAATAAACCTCTTGGCGCTACTGCTTTTACAGGTCCGAAATCAATAATAAAGTCTACCCCGTCACCATCTAAATATGAGCTGTCTGTAAATGTAACTACAGCACCGCTTGGTAAAATTGTATTGCCTGCTCTTGTTCTGGTATCATTTGAAGCAACATCATCCGCTACATCAAATAATGAAGTGAATTCGTTTTCTGCTGTTGAGTTGTCTTCTGCTGAAGTAATTGTTTCAAGCGTTTCTTTCGTGTCTTTTCTACAAGAGTAGAACATGACGCTGATACCTGCTAAAAAAATGCTGCTAATGATTAGTTTTTTCATGAGTAATTATAATTTTTTTGTGTTTTGTTAATTTAGACGCTGAAACTTCAAAAGGTTCAGTGGTTTTGAGATAAATTATCAAGAATAATGCCACAGATTTTTTCAATGGCTTCATTATCAATGATTAGAGGGGGTGCGAGCCTTATTTTATTTTCAGCATAAAGGAACCAATCGATCAATAAACCATCCTTTACACAGGCATCAATCACCTTTCTGCAGAACACCGGATCTTCTAATTCAATGGCCAGCATCAGTCCCATTCCACTCACATTTTTTATTTTTGGGTGCACCAATAATTTCCTGAACAGCAATTCTTTCGCTGCTGCCTGATGGTGTAAATCTTGGTCTACAATAAAATTGAGGGTAGCCAATGAGGCGGCACAACTGAGGGGATGGCCACCAAATGTATTGATATGACCCAATACAGGGTTATCCATCAGTATGTCCAATATTTCTTTAGAGGCGATAAAGCATCCCAATGGCATGCCTCCACCTAGTCCTTTAGCAAGTACCAATATATCAGGTGTTACACCGTAATGTTGTAAAGCGAATAACTCACCGCAACGGCCATAACCACTCTGTATTTCATCAAAGATAAGCAAGGCACCTGTTTCATCGCATCGTTTTCTTATGGCTTTCAGATAGTCGACTGAGCAGGGTACATAACCCTTTTCACCCATTACAGGTTCTATGAATACTGCGGCTGTTTGTTCAGTGATTAATTCCTGTATTTCATCAATAGCATTCTGATTAATGAAATTAATACCCGGCAGCAATGGCACAAATTTATTGCTGAAATAAACATCACTCATCAAACTGAGTGCACCATGTGTACCTCCGTGATAGGCCTTATGTTGTGCAACAAATTGATGTCGGCCTGTAAATCGTTTGGCCAATTTCATGGCACCTTCTATGGCTTCGCTGCCACTATTTACAAAATAACAGCAGTTAAGTGTGTCGGGTAAATGGGAGGTGAGTTGTTTTGCCAATGCCACTTGTGGCTCTTGTATCATTTCTCCATACACCATCAAATGAAGGTGTTTATCGAGTTGTTGTTTGATGGCATCTTTCACTTTTTCATTGCCATGACCAACATTGCTGACCCCAATACCGGAAATACAATCGTAATACACCTTGTTGCCCGCATAAAGAAAAATACCATCAGCTCTGTCCACCTGAATGCCCAGAGGACTGCCGGAAGTTTGGCCTACATGCCTGTAAAACAATTGCTTTAGGAGTTCCTTGTCCACTTGCCAAAGGTAATGATAGCGACTAATTTTAGGAAATAAAATGCGAACAGATTTTTTTTATTTGTATTAAGAAGCAATTAAACTTGTTTTTATGGCAAATCTTTGCTTTTTTGCACAAAAGTAATCCCTTAACCCTTATGAAAATTGTAGACATAAAAGCAATGAATGGTCCTAATTACTGGAGCGTGAGAAGACATAAATTGATTGTGATGCGTCTTGATCTGGAAGATCTAGAGCAAAAACCAACCAATAAAATCGATGGCTTTTATGAAAGACTGAAAACCCTTTTCCCCACCATGTACAGTCACCGTTGCAGTCCCGGTGTTCCCGGTGGATTCTTTCAGCGTGTTCAGGAAGGTACCTGGATGGGACATGTCATTGAACACATCGCCCTCGAAATTCAAACACTGGCCGGTATGAATTGCGGATTTGGCCGCACGCGTGAAACATCAACTAAAGGAATTTATTACGTAGTGTTTAATTACTTTGAACAAAAGGCAGGCATTTTTGCAGCCAAGTCAGCAGTAAGAATCGCAGAAGCAATCATCAATAATCAACCCTACCATTTAGAAGACGATATTCAGAAGCTCAGAGAAATAAGAGAAGAAGAACGCCTTGGACCTAGTACCGGGAGTATTATTGAAGAAGCCATTAAGCGCAAAATACCTTATATCAGATTGAACAATCGTTCATTGGTGCAGATAGGATACGGGGTGAATCAAAGAAGAATTCAAGCTACTGTGGTAAGCACAACCAGTAGTATTGCAGTTGAAATAGCCTGCGATAAAGAAGATACCAAAAACTTACTGGAAGCGGCAGAAATACCGGTGCCAAAAGGCCGCATCTGTTATGATGATGAGGATATTGAAATAGCCGCATCGCGCATTGGTTATCCTTTGGTAACAAAGCCAATCAACGGCAACCACGGTAAAGGCGCAACCACTAATATTAAGAATTTTGACGAATTAAAAGCCGGATTTGAAGCAGCTAAAAAATACTCGCGCTCTATCATAGTTGAAAAATTTATTACCGGTCACGACCACAGGGTACTGGTGATTAATTACAAATTTGTAGCGGCAGCAAAACGCACACCGGCAAGTATTGTCGGTGATGGTAAAAATACCATTCAGCAATTAATCGATATTGTGAACAGCGATCCAAGAAGAGGGTATGGTCATGAAAAAGTTTTAACAGCAATTAAGGTTGATAGTTTTACTGAAACGATTCTAATTGATAAAGGTTTAACACTCGAAACAGTATTGCCTAAAGGGGAGGAGTTGTTGTTAAAGCCAACAGCCAATATCAGCACAGGTGGTACAGCAACTGATATTACAGACATTGTTCACCCAAGCAATATTTTTATGTGCGAGCGTATTGCACGCATCATAGGTCTTGATATTTGTGGTATCGATATCATGGCACCTGACTTAAGTACACCTATCAACGAGAATGGTGGTGCAGTGCTTGAAGTAAATGCAGCACCGGGTTTCAGAATGCACCTCGAACCTACCGAAGGATTGCCTCGCAATGTGGCAGAACCTGTCATCGATATGTTATATCCTCCGGGCAGTTCAGCGCGTATTCCCATTATCGCTATAACAGGCACCAATGGTAAAACAACAACAACACGACTCATGGCACACTTGTGTAAACAGGTTGGATTTAAAGTGGGTTATACCACAACAGATGGTGTTTACATTCAAAACGAAATGATGATGAAGGGCGATTGTACAGGTCCTGTTTCGGCAGAGTTTGTATTGAAAGATCCGACAGTTGATTTTGCAGTATTGGAATGTGCGAGAGGCGGCATTTTAAGAGCCGGTCTCGGCTTTCATAACTGCGATATCGGTATTGTTACCAATATAGCAGCTGATCATTTGGGCTTGCAGGGAATCGATACGCTGGAGCAATTGGCCCGTGTTAAATCAGTGGTGGTTGAAACTGTTTTACCGACAGGTCATGCCATCTTAAATGCAGATGATGATTTGGTTTACAGAATGCGCGATGGACTCGAATGTAAGGTGGCATTATTCAGTATGGATGAAACCAATCCGAGAATAGTGGCCCATACAAAATCAGGTGGTATAGCCTGTGTTTACGAAAGTGGATTTGTTACCATCATGAAAGGTGCATGGAAAATACGCGTTGAAAAAGTTTCCAATATTCCAATGACTTTTGGCGGTCGTGCCGAGTTCAATATCGCCAACTGTTTACCGGTTGTGTTGGCCGCTTATTTGCGCAATTTTAAAATAGAAGATATCAAATCGGCATTACAAACATTTATACCATCACCGGCTCAAACTCCCGGTCGTATGAACATGTTTAATTTCCGCAATTTTACTGTGATGGTGGATTATGCGCATAACACTGCAGGCATACAAGCCATTGGCAAATTCCTAGCTAAAACAGAAGCATCGAAGAAAGTAGGTATCATAGCAGGCGTAGGCGATAGACGCGATGAGGATACCATTTCTCTGGGTGCAGAATCAGCCAAAATATTTGATGAAATTATTATCAGACAAGACCGAAATTTAAGAGGTCGTACGGATAATGAAATCATTGATTTGATGGTTCAGGGAATCAAAGGAGTTGACCCTAATAAAAAAGTAACCATTTTACCATTGGAAAGAGTTGCCATAGAATTTGCTATTAACAATGCTGAAAAAGATTCATTTATTGTTATTTGCAGCGATGTAATTCCGGATGCACTCGAACAAATTATGGCGTTGAAAGAGCAAGAGGAGACTGGGGTAAGTGTTGTTTAGTTTCATCAAAGGTAAGTTCGGATTTTTGCAGCATGTTAAAAGAGTATAAATTTTTAATTGCGGCCGCAGTATTCACTTATATTTTTCTGCTTTTTTGTATCAATAAAGAAGCATTCTGGTACGATGCCATTTGCTGGGAAGAATGGAGTAATTTAATTCGTAAAAACGGATTGCATGCGGCTTACGATGCTGATATCAGCACGGTGAATTATATGCCCTTGTATTTGTATGTGTTGAAAATATACACATGGTTGGCAGGCGATGGCGCATCACTCAAAGATACTATACATTTTTTGAAAGCAGTACCATTGTTTTTTGAAGTTTTATCAGTTGCATTATTAGCAGCATTGGTTGAAAATAAAGAACAGCGTTTGTTTTTTTTCATAGTTGGTGCATTGAATATCGGTTTCTTATACGATACCATGTTCTGGCATCAAGTTGATGGCATACTTGCTTTTTTCTTGTTGGTGGCCTTGTTGTTTGCGATCAAAAAAAGAACCATGCTCTCTTTTGTTTTTTTTATTCTCGCACTCAATTTTAAGATACAGGCTGTCATGTTGCTGCCCTTGTTGGGATTGCTTTGGTTGCAAAATATTACATTTAAAAAGATGGCTAGCATGCTGCTTGTTTTTATAGTTTTGCAGTGTGTAATTATTCTCCCTTTCTTGATTCATGGAAATGCTAAAAATATTCTGAATATTGTTTTCAATTCGTACAATCATTATGAAGAAGTGAGCAAAAATGCCCATAATATCTGGTATCTGCTGATCAATGGTTCACCTGTTTCAGTAAGTGATAAACTCACCTTTGCAGGCATCTCTTATCACCATTACGGATTGATGATGTATATCGGTGCAATTGTAATTTTGATAGCGCCAATTGCATGGCAGATGATTCAAAATAAAAGTTTAAAAGTAAAAGGATACTCCGCCAAATTTTATGTATTGATTGCCGCCTTATTGCCTTACGTATTTTTTTATTTCAATACACAAATGCATGAGCGCTATTTCCATTGTGCTTTAATATTCATTGCGTGGTTAGCTTTTGTTTACAAGCATTGGATTTTGTATGTTTTCATTAGCATTGTTTATTTCCTGAGCCTCGATACCATATTGCGCAATTTCAGATTGTTGAATCATTGCGACTGGATTTATAACGACAAGTTCAGCGCTGTGTTATTTACATTAGGATTAATTTACCTCCTGTATTTATGGTACAGAGAATGGCAGAAAAATAAACATCAAATAGCATTAAACAGTTAGTCCATTATTTTGAAGCCCGCCTTTTTTCAATCAGCAATTATCAAATACAGTATACTCATACTGGTAGTGGGTTATGCAGTCTTTACTCAATTCTATAAATTAGGAGAGCTGGCCATCATACAATGGGATGAGTCGCGACTGGCAGTGAATGCAGCTGAGATGCACCAGTCAGGCAAATTATTGGTTACTACGTATGAAAATGAACCTGATCTTTTCAATACAAAACCACCTTTGATGATATGGTTGCAGGCATTGTCTATCGGTTGTTTTGGAGTAAATGAATTCGCCATCAGATTTCCTGCAGCATTGGCCGGTATTATCACTATACTGTTGGTTGGGTGGATGGTGTATGGGGCGGTAAGAAATATTTATACGGCCTGTTTGGCCATGGTAATTTTAACAACCTGCGATGGGTTTATTCAATTGCACGGTTCCATTACCGGTGATTTTGATGCGTTATTGGCTTGCTTTATTGTAGCAGGTATGCATTGTGCGAATCAATTTTTTATAAAAAGGAAAAGAATTTTTCTGATAGGATTCATCACTATGGTGGCTTTGTCATTACTTACAAAAAGTGCTGCTGCTATTTTGTTTTTTCCGGTGTATTATGTGGTGTTTTTTCAGCAGTTGCGCTTTGCCGGACTCAAATGGGTAAGCATCGCTTTAATGATAGCCATTGTGCCATTGATTGTGTTTTATGTACTCAGAGAAAATGCTGCTCCGGGTTATCTCAGTGCTATTTGGGAAAATGAATTTGGGGGCAGATTTTTAAAAGAGAAAGACGGTCATGAAGGTGCCTGGCATTATTACATTGTGCATTTGTTTACTTTGCGATTCAGTTGGTGGATATGGCTATTGCCTGTTGCAATGCTTTATGGTTTTATAAAGAAAGTGAAGTTGCTCAATCAATACAGTTTGGTGATACTTGTATTTATTGCAGGTATCAGTGCTGCACAAACCAAATTAGAGTGGTATGATTTGCCGGTGTTCCCTTTTATCGCCATTTTACTGGCACTTTTTATTGACTATTTAGTCAATCATCATTCATCTATATTGATTAAAATATCTACAGCAATAGTGGTGAGCATTTGTATGGTGCAAAGTATTTATGTGAAATTTAATTTTACATATGCAAGGAAAGATATGCGACTGGGTTTTGATATTTACGAGATGAGCAATTACATAAAAAAATGGGACAGTAAGGATGCCCTGTATTACCACAATGGCAACTACGATGCGTGGTTGTATTTTTATACGCTAAGCAAACAAAATATTCAACGGTGTAATTTTAAAACCATTAAAACAGGACATCACATTGTGATTGAAAATAATACAGAAGATTCATTCCGACACCATTATCACTATATTGTAAAAGATTCATTTACCCATGTTAAAACAATTCAAATCTCTTCCATTAAGTAATTGCAGCCCCTTGCTTTTACCTGCATTGTTCATCTACATTGCGGTGGTTATTATTATGCCAAAATTCGGGCATGATTACGATATTTATTGCTGGGGAAAATGGGCGGTTCAACTCAAAAGTCAGGGTTTTGTATCAGCGTATGATAGCTCGAGTGAAATCAATTATCTGCCGGTGTTTTTATACATTTTAAAAGGCTTCTCCATATTGTTTGATGTGGATAGGATAATGCCCAACATCTATTTACTAAAAGCGATTACATGGGTGTTCGATACTGCAACAATATTGCTTGTATGTTCATTGGTTAAAAATGAATCTAATCGTTTGCGTTACATGTTATTCGGATTGCTGAATGTGGGCTTTTTCTACAATACCATTATCTGGAATCAGGTGGATGGCATACTCACATTTTTCATTTTTGCTTCTTTCTATTTAGGATGGCATAAAAAAATAACCGCCTCTATTTTATTCTTTGTTTTGGGTTTGAATTTTAAATTGCAGGGCATCATATTCGCTCCTATATTATTGTTGTTTTGGTTGCCAGGACTTACAATTAGAAAAGCATTGTATTACACCTTTGCTGCCGTGTTATTACAAGTGATAATTGTATTCCCTTTTTTAATCAATGGCAATCTGAAAAATGTTGTGAAGGTGGCTTTTGGATCAGTTGATTATTTTCAATTCATCAGCATGAATGCCTTTAATTTCTGGCACCTCATATTGCCTGGTAATTTGCGCTACACGCCCGATAACGAAGTGTTTATTCTGGGAATGACTCACAAAACTGTTGGACTGATATTATTCTGTTCTGCGATGTGCGCCATTTGTGTGCCATTGTATTGGCGTTTGTTGAAAGCGTTGCAGAAGAAAATGGATGCAGATTTTGGATTGAAATTAATGTTGGTAGCCATGGCGTTGTGCGGTTATGTGTTTTATTATTTCAATACACAGATGCACGAGCGATATATTCATCCTGTAATGATATTTTTAACAGCCCTTGCTTTCTTATACCGACATTGGGTGTTGTGGTTGCTTGTCACCATTAATTACGCCATCAGTCTCGAGTACATCTGTCGTTATTTTGAATTGAATAATTATGAAATATTGGTGTTCAATCCGCGTTTTATGGCGCTAAACTTTACAATAGGTTTAGTGATGTTGTCTGTAATTTGGTACAAAACCCTGAAAAGGGATGCTTTGAAAAATAATATGGAACCTGTTTAATCCCAGGTTTCTTTCGTGTGCTGAATTTTCTCCCAAAGATCATCCTTCAGTTTTTGAATATTCAGTCCGGTAACGGCAGATATAAATAATGGATTCATTGATTTCAAATCTTTCTTCATTAATTTCATCAACTCATCATCCATCATGTCGCATTTGGTAATGGCAATAACTCTGTCTTTCTTCAATAATTCAGGATTAAAAGCCTTCAATTCATTCTGAAGAATCTTGTATTCTTTTTTAATATCAGGACTATCAGCAGGAATCAGGAATAATAACAAGGCATTTCGCTCAATGTGTTTAAGGAAACGGTGTCCAAGGCCTTTGCCTTCGTGAGCACCTTCAATGATTCCCGGAATATCGGCCATTATGAATGAACGGTAATCTCTGTATTGTACAATTCCCAGATTGGGAACCAATGTTGTAAATGGATAATTGGCAATTTCAGGTTTTGCAGCAGATACTACTGAAAGCAAAGTTGATTTACCCGCATTCGGGAAACCTACCAGACCGACATCGGCCAATACTTTTAATTCAAGAATAGCCCAGCCTTCCTGACAATCTTCGCCCGGTTGCGCATAGGTTGGTGCTTGTTTGGTAGAGGTTGTAAAGTTTACGTTACCCAAACCACCACGACCACCTTTTTTTAATACTTTTTCTTCACCATCTTTGGTGATTTCAAATAAAATTTTACCTGTTTCAGCATCTTTTGCAACAGTACCCAGTGGTACTTCCAGCACTTCATTTTTACCTGAAGAACCTGTACATTGGGCCGCAGCACCCGGTTGTCCGTCTTGTGCATGCACGTGTTTGCGGTATTTCAAATGGATAAGGGTCCACAGTTGGGCGTTGCCTCTTAAGCGAACATCGCCACCTTTGCCGCCATCGCCACCATCGGGGCCACCTTTAGGCAAACCTTTGGCCCTGTGAAAATGCGCACTGCCTTTCCCGCCTCTTCCACTTTTGAAAAATATTTTTACGTAATCTATGAAATTTGATTCAGCCATTGATGTTGATTAACCTTTGTATTAGTGGCTTTTTTCAACAATAACAGAGCATAAACGATTAAAAATATCGTCTACACTTCCAACACCATTAATGGCGTGGTACTTACCCTGTGCATTGTAAAATTCTGCAGCCACGGCAGTTTGTTCGTTATATACACTGATGCGATTGCGGATAATGCTTTCGTCAGTATCATCAGCTCTTCCGCTGTCTTTTCCTCTGTTCAATAATCTTGCTACCAGCTCGTCTTCACCAACTTCTAAAGCCAGCATAAGAGATATGGTAGTATTCTTTTTTTCTAAAAATTGGTCAAGTGCCTGAGCCTGAGCAGTAGTGCGGGGAAAGCCATCAAAAATAAATCCTTTGGCATCGCTGTATTTTTCAACTTCTGCTTCCAGCATATTGATGGTAACCTCATCAGGCACCAGATTCCCTTTATCCATGTACGACTTCGCCAGTTGCCCCAGCTCAGTTTCATTTTTAATATTAAATCTGAAAATATCACCTGTCGACAAATGGACCAGATTGAATTTTTCAGTCAGCTTAGCCGACTGTGTTCCTTTGCCTGCGCCCGGAGGGCCGAATAGTACGATGTTTAGCATTTTATTGGTCAATATTAAACGGTTTGAATTTACAAAAATACAACGATTCGGGCATACTTAAGTAAAATACTTATTTTTGCCCCTTTATATATCCCTACCCAAAGTGAAGAAAATCCTTATTGTCGTTGGCACACGCCCTAATTTTATCAAAGTGACGCGCTTCAGAAATGTGGCCAAAAATTTCCCTCAGCTGGAGATTAAGTTTGTTCATACCGGTCAGCATTTTGATGAAAAAATGAGCAAAGTCTTTTTTGATCAGTTCGATTTAAAACCGGATTTCTTATTGAATATCGGACAGGGAACACCTAATTCACAAATGGCCAATGTCATGTTGGGACTCGAGAATGTGTGCAATGAATACAAACCCGATTTGTTGATGGTAGTAGGTGATGTTAATAGCACTTTCGCTGCAGCATTGACAGGAAATAAAATGGGTATTAAAGTGGCCCACCTCGAAAGTGGCCTCCGCAGTGACGACCGCACCATGCCTGAAGAAATTAATCGCTTGCTGACTGATGAAATTTCAGACTATTATTTCATTACAGAACAAAGCGGTATGGACCATTTAAAAGCAAAAGGGATTGCCGATGATAAATTGTTTTTTGTAGGCAATACCATGATAGACAGTTTGGTGGAGTTTGATGCCCAGGTACAGCAAAGCGATATTCTGAGTCAGTATGACTTAACACCACAACAATATGTGTTGATGACCATGCACCGCCCCAGCAATGTGGACGAAAAAGCAGGACTGGAAACACTTATCGCCATTATCAAATCTATTACGGCACATTACAAACTGGTATTCCCAATTCATCCGCGTACCATTGCCAAGTTGAAGAATTTTAATTTATGGCACGAGATAGAACACCTGCAAGGTTTGATTTTTAGCGAACCACTTGATTATTTCTCATTCCAAAAATTGACGGCTGAGTGCAAGTTTGTAGTAACTGATAGCGGTGGAATTCAGGAAGAAACCACTTACAGACAAATCCCTTGTTTAACCCTTCGCAATAATACGGAACGCCCGAGCACTGTGACTATTGGCAGCAATGTACTGGTGCCTTATACCATTCAGGATGTGGAATTGTACATCAATCAAATTATGACGGGTACTTTTAAGAAAGGCAATATTCCACCACTGTGGGATGGCAAAAGCACCGATAGGATTCTTGAAGTACTGAACAGCGTACTGTAACTATTTTATTATATGGAACAATAAACCCAGTTCCCATATTAATGCTGCAAGTCCTGCTATAAAAGCAGTCCATTTTGCTGTTTTGCGAACCACCTTCATCTCTTTTCTATTAAGGGTAATAATTTCAGATTGTAGTTTGCGTTTCCCGATGTATAACAGTACATAGCTAATGGCGGCCAATGTAGCAGCAGTTATCAGATAAGGTAAACTGGCGTTGATAATGCACAGCACGATATAGGTGAACGCTGCCAGTAAAAATAAGATGCCTGC
>JAZKEQ010000029.1:21128-87756 GCA_040386935.1 Bacteroidota bacterium
CAGGTTTGTTGAAGCAATTTGTTTTTTTTCTGCAATTTTTGCTTTTATCTCTTCTCTTGTATCATTGCTTTTATTGCGGCCCAGAGAGATGTTCCATCCCTTGCTGTATCGACATTTTTGCAGCGATAAGTTACCGCATGACGAAAGTAAAAAAACGAGGATTACAATGTAAAAGCTTAATTTCATTGAAAAATTACGTGCAATTTACCTTTTTAGGTGCTTAATTTGCAAATAGATTTACAAATTCATGCTTACGCTTAACGCCATCAGAACCCAGACAGACGAAATTATTGCCCGCCTTGCCAAGCGCGGAGTTGACAGAAATGCAGATATTCAGGAAGTGCTGTCGCTGGATGAGGCTAAGCGTTCAAAGCAAACCCTATTGGAGCAAAATCTTGCCAAGGGCAATGTATTGGCTAAAGAGATTGGCGAGTTATTTAAAAGCGGACAGGCCGCAGTGGCCAATGAAAAGAAAGCCGAGTCTACCCGTTTGAAAGATGAAGCCAAACAATTGGAAACTGATATGGAGGAAATTGATGCAAAACTCACTCAGAAATTGTATGAGATTCCAAATGCCCCATCTCAATTTGTAAAATTGGGTCTTACACCCGAAGAGAATGAAACTGTTTTTGAATGGGGTGTTGATCCGGTATTACATGCCGATGCCAAACCACATTGGGAGTTAACTTCTCAATATGATATCATCGATTTTGAATTGGGCAATAAAATTACCGGTGCAGGTTTCCCTGTATACAAAGGAAAAGGTGCCCGCTTACAACGCGCCCTCATCAATTTCTTTTTAGATGAGGCATTGAAAGCCGGTTACTATGAAATACAACCACCTATTTTGGTGAATGAGGCCAGTGGATTTGGTACCGGTCAGTTACCTGATAAGGAAGGTCAGATGTACCACGCCACCATCGATAATTTATATTGCATCCCAACAGCCGAAGTGCCTATTACCAATATTTACCGCGATGTAATTTTGCGTGAAGATGAATTGCCAATCAAAAATGTTGGCTATACCCCGTGTTTCAGAAGAGAGGCAGGCAGTTATGGTGCGCATGTGCGTGGTTTGAATCGCTTGCATCAATTCGATAAAGTAGAGATTGTACAAATCGTACATCCCGATAAAAGTTATGAAGTGCTGGAAGAAATGGTTGAGCATGTTAAAATGCTGATGACCAAATTAGGATTGAAATTCAGAATCTTGCGTTTATGTGGTGGTGATATGGGATTTGCCAGTGCGCAAACCTATGATTTTGAAGCCTGGAGTGGTGCGCAACAGCGTTGGTTGGAAGTTAGTTCAACTTCTAATTTTGAAACCTTTCAGGCCAATCGTTTGAAATGCCGTTATAAAAACAAAGAAGGTAAAAATGAATTGGTGCACACACTGAATGGCAGTGCTTTAGCCTTGCCGCGTATTGTGGCTTCATTGCTCGAAAATTATCAGACACCGGATGGTATTCTAATGCCGGAATGCTTACACCCTTATTTGGGATTCGATAAAATTGTTTAAATTTGTTTTTAAACACTTGAAATATTTTTCTCTGATACTTCTGCTCTTAACAGTTTGCTCAACATCAAATGCGCAAACACAAACTTGTGTGGAGCCTGCCAGAATACAACCCACTTATCAGTGCAACGAAAGATTTTATGATCCGGTATGCGGTTGCAACAATGTGACCTATCGCAATCAGTGCACTGCTTATAATGTGTATGGGGTGAATTGGTGGCGAAGTGGCGTGTGTTCAGGTTTAGATGTCGACTTGTTCCCCAATCCGGTTGTTTACGGAACAGCGTTGAAAGTGAACTTGAGTTATCCGGAATTTATTATAGGCAATGCCGATGTTAAAATAGTAGATATGTATGGCAAGGTGTGGGAGCAAAGACTCATCAATAGTTTTAATAGAATCAATCTTGAATTTGATGTCACAGTAATGCGCACCGGTGTTTATCTGTTAGTGGTGCAAAGCAGCCTGGGGACTTATGTAGCCAAGCGTTTTTCGAAATACTAATATAAAGTCATCTCACATTGACTGTTTACTCTATTGTAATATCGTGACGGAACAATAGACCTGCAATGCCCGATTGTGAAAACTTGGCTTTTCTGATGTGGTTGCTGACAGGGTCGATGGTATAGTTATACGCATTTCTAAAATCAGCTTTTTCTAACACCGTATTATCAAAAGTGGCATCCAGTAAATTGCAATTGGTAAATGAGGATGAGGTAAAATCACCTTCACTGAAATCGGCTTCCTGTAAGTTGCAATCATCGAATTTAGTACCCTTTAATTTCAGTCTGAAAAATGAAGCCAGATTCAAATCGCATTTTGTAAAATTCATTTCGAGTAGAAAGGGATTGCAATCGCCAAAGTGAAGACCCAGTAGTTTACACTGAATAAAATCAACGGTTTGAAATGACGTGTTTTTTAATTTGGTCATACTCAGGTTGCAATTATCAAATGTGCATTCTATGAATTTAATGTCCGATAAAAGGATGTCTGAAAATGTGCAGTTTGTAAAACGACAATTCTCATATTCGCCCGCTAATGGTTGTTCAATAGTAAAGGTAATGCCTTTAAATGTTTCGTCAGTTGTAAGGTCAGCGTGCATGAGGGTTTCAAAAGTAAAACAATACGGCAAGAATTTCAACTGTTGCTAATTCAAATAGCTCTTCATTGGGTCCCAATAAAACTCATTCCAACCCGCTTTCAATGCTTCTGCTTTGTGTTCAGGAATATCTGTTTGTGTAAAATGCAACTTAGTGGTAGTGCCATCAGCAATAAATTCAAATGTGCAAATGCTGTAATGGTCATCAGGCCAACCTTCTTCTGCAAAATGCCAGGCCTGTACGATTTTTTTGCCTTCTATTAGTTCGATGTTATAGCCATGACAGTAGCCGTCAAATACTTTGAAGGTGCCATTTATTTCTTGACTCATCTCAACTTCAGAACCGGAAAATTCGCCATGTTTTTCAGCATTCATAATCAGGTCGTAAACCTCAGCAGGTGTTGTGTTAAAGAATACGGTTTGTTCGATGGTTGACACTTTCATAATGTTGAGTGTTTATTTTAAATAATAACGTTCTATCAATTCCTTTTCTGCTGTAAAATGTTCAATACTAATCAGGCAGTGTTTGGTATCGTGTTGAAATACATAAACTGAATGATCCTTGCTATCGGTAATGGATGCAAAAGTGGTATTGTATTCATTGGCTGTATCGGTGTAGGTAATGTCGTTGTAATAAACTGTAGTACCTTTTCTGTAATAATAATAGCGTGTCAAACGATTGTGAGAATTGTACTCATAATTTTTTTGAAGCTCAGGCGGTATTTCACCAGCGAAAGTATAGGTATTGTTTTTGAGTGGAATGCCTGGGTATAAAAGTTTTGGCGCAGGTAGTTCATGTAAATCAGGGCAGGTAGGTGAGTTGCTCCAGAAATAAGTAGTATCTGTTCTTTTAGTTGTTGCACTGTAGTGGAATAAAGGTATCCAATGGCGCTTCATACTCCACATCATCTCGTTGTGATTGAAGTCGCTCACAAAATGATAGCTGTAGTTTGTTCTGGTATCCCATAACAAGGATTTATTGCGCAAACTGTTGAGATGGTCCCTGATAACAGCAAATTCATAAAATCTGGTTTGAGCTGAATCAGCTGCTTTTAATCCATCTATTAATTCAATACTGTCGCCTATTGTTTGATAATGCCCTGCGATAATTCTGAAAGTTTTTTTAAAGCGTTTATACCCTTTTCCGGGTGTGTAAATTTCTATTTTTTCTTTCTTTGTAAGCGTAAAGGTTTTGTCTTTATTCAAAGTCAATTCCATCAGCGTATCCAGTCGTCTGTAAGCGCTGTCTGTGTTGTCGTAATACCCTTCAGGGTAATGCGTCCATGCGGCATAGTATTTTGCATCAATGCCTTGGGCATTATTCTTAAAAGCGATTAAGCCAAGGAATGCGATACAAAAAAATAACTTTTTAAGGTACATTGTTTTTTCAAATGTATAGGCAGGGGAGGATAAAACCAAATGGTGCCCTGTAAAAGGGAATTTTAGACAATCAATTGCGTCTTAAACGGATCTCCACGTAGGCAAACAAGCTGATTAACCCGATACCCAAAATAGACATGTACAATGGAATGAATTTGGGAATCACAATCAATAAGTTGAGCATAGAAACAGTGAGTAAAATAAGCGAAAGAATCAATAATAAACGGGCTGCCAGTGTATTGGCCAGGTTCCATTTTTCAGGGCTCTTCTGAGATTCATAAGTTCTGTAGCCGTAAAAGGCATTTCTTTTTTGTGGTTTAAATTTCAGATACAAGGCACTGACAACAGACAGGATAATTGAGGCGATTAAATACTGGTTCATGTTACTTGAATTGTTCTATCAAAGGTAAATGTTTTTGATAAAAAACAGCAAATTTTTACAACTTTGAGTCCCCGAACTTATTGCCTATCTTCGCACCACTTTTATTTAAAAAGTAAAGCGGCAGTTGAAAGTAAGGGAACTAGTAGAGGCTTTTGGTCGACACAATCAAATACAGGAATTTCTCACTCACCATAGAAATTCACAGACCTTTATTGCCCGTTTTGATGGTTTGCTCGGTTCATCTTTCGCAGTTGCCATCGCATCCATTTACGCACAGGCTCAACGAAATATTTTAATTCTTGTACCCGAAACCGAAGAGGCAGAATTTTTGCGCAGCGATTTACAACACTTGATTTCGGATAATGAAGTATTGCTGTTGCCTGATAGTTTCAAGCGCGTATTCGAGTTCGAGGAGGTGAGCAATGATCAGATTCAGAGTCGTGCGGAAGTGATATCGCGCCTGCAACACGCCAATCACCCTTACATTGTTATTGCCACACCTGAAAGTATTTCAGAAAAAGTAATCAGCAACGAAAGGCTTGAACAAAATTCATTCGACATCAACTCAGGTGCTGAACTGGATATCAATTTTCTCTCCGATTTTTTAGATGAAAATGAATTTGAACGCGAAGACTTTGTGTACGAACCCGGTCAGTACGCCATACGCGGAGGTATCATCGATATTTTTAGTTTTGCAAACGAACAACCTTATCGCATAGAATTGGATGGCGATACGGTAGAAACCATTCGCACATTCGACATTGAAACACAATTGTCGATTGCTAAAATTGCTTTTCTTACCATTGTTCCTAATATTCAGAGTGCTGGCATAGCCGGAGAAAAAATATCCTTCTTTCGCTACATTCCGCAAGACAGCATCATTGTTCTGAAACATTTCAACGATCAGTTTCATTACCTGAATAAACAATGGGAACACCTGCTGGCCAACGATCAACACCCCGAGCGCATGTTGCTCACCCCGGGTGAAATAAAAGCCAATATTGAGAAATATCACACTGTTATTGAAAGTGGAGCCATGACCGCTTTTAAAGCGAATCATACGTTTAAATTCAACATTGAACCACAACCCCTGTTTCAAAAAAATGTAGAGATGTTGCTCAATCATTTGCAGGCCAATGAACTGAACAATATCATGAATTTGGTGTTCAGCGACACGGGTAAGCAGATAGAGCGTTTAATCGCCATTATTCAAGACAGGCAAAAGCAAATTAACGTAGTGCCCATCTATCACGGATTAGCAGAGGGTTTCCTCGACCGAGATTTAAAAATGGCCTGCTATACCGAGCACCAATTATTTGAGCGTTATTACCGCTACAAGGTGCACAAGAAAGGCTATAACAAAAGCACTGCCTTAACCTTAAAAGAGTTGAGTGAATTGCGTCCCGGTGATTACGTCACCCACATCGACCATGGTGTCGGTAAGTTTATGGGGCTGCAGCGCATGAACATGAATGGCGTAGTGCAAGAGGCTGTAAAAATCAGTTACCGCGATGGCGACTTGTTGTTTGTGAATGTTAACTCATTGCACAAAATTTCGAAGTTTAGTGGTAAAGAAGGCAACGAACCTTCATTGCATAAATTGGGCAGTGGTGTATGGGAAAAACAAAAAGCCACTACCAAGAAAAAGGTAAAGGACATAGCCCGCGAACTGATTACGCTGTATGCTAAACGCAAAGCACAGCCCGGTTTTGCTTTTAGTCCTGATACCTATTTGCAAATAGAACTCGAAGCATCTTTCTTATACGAAGACACACCCGACCAGGCTAAAACCACTGAAGAAATAAAGCGAGACATGGAGAGTGAAAAACCCATGGACCGCCTGTTATGTGGCGATGTTGGATTCGGTAAAACAGAAGTGGCCATACGCACTGCTTTCAAAGCTGTAAACGACAGTAAACAAGTGGCTGTATTAGTACCCACCACCATCTTAGCGCATCAGCATTACAGAACGTTTAAAGAGCGTCTCAGCGCCTTTCCTGTTACTGTAGATTATATCAATCGTTTTAAGTCGGCAGCCGATATTAAAAAGACCTTAAAAAATGTAGCCGATGGCAAAGTAGATATTTTGATTGGTACACACAGATTGGTAGGCAAAGATGTTAAGTTCAATAATCTCGGCCTACTCATCATCGATGAAGAACAAAAGTTTGGCGTATCGGTAAAAGATAAGTTGAAAGAGTTGCGCGTGAATCTGGATACACTCACATTAACCGCCACACCTATTCCGCGTACCTTGCATTTCTCATTAATGGGTGCACGCGACTTATCAGTCATTAATACACCACCACCAAATCGTTTCCCGATTAAAACGGAGCTGCATACTTTCAATAAAGAGATCATTAAAAAAGCGATAGAGTATGAAGTAGAAAGAGGCGGACAAGTGTACTTTGTGCATCACCGTGTCAAAGATTTATACGAACACCAACGCATGATAGAACAGATGCTGCCCGGCATTCGCGTTACACTTGCACATGGGCAAATGGAAGGGCATGAGTTGGAAGATGTAATGGTGCGCTTTGTAGAAGGCGATGCCGATGTATTGCTGGCTACTACCATTATCGAAGCAGGATTAGATATTCCCAATTGCAATACCATTATCATTAACAATGCCCACATGTTTGGGCTCAGTGATTTGCACCAAATGCGGGGCAGGGTAGGGCGTAGCAATCGCAAAGCATTTTGTTATCTGCTATCACCACCGCTCAATTCACTCACCAGCGATGCAAAGAAACGACTGAGCACCATAGAAGAATACAGCGATCTTGGTGGAGGATTTAATGTGGCCATGCGCGACCTCGATATACGCGGTGCAGGTAATTTGTTAGGAGGTGAGCAAAGCGGATTTATATCTGAAATTGGGTTTGACATGTACCACAAAATTTTGGACGAAGCCATACGTGAATTAAAGCACGATGAGTTCAATGATTTGTTTGCCGACCAGGAAGAGAACATCAGCAGCCGCGACTGCCAGGTAGATACCGACCTCGATATGCTGATACCCGAAAGCTATGTGCGCAATATGCCCGAGCGTTTGGCATTGTATAACGAATTGAGCAAAGTCGACAACGAAGAGCAACTGAATCAGTTTGTAGAAATGCTGCTCGACCGTTTCGGTAAATTTCCTGCAGAAGTAAGCACACTATTGGCCTCCATGCGACTGAAATGGCTGGGTAAATCTTTAGGCTTCGAAAAAATAAGTTTAGAGAAAAATACATTGAAATTGTATTTCCCTAATAATGAGAAAGCAGCCATATTCGACAGTGCCAGTTTTATGAAAGTGTTGCAATATGTGGCAGTGAATGCACAAAAATTTGAGATGAAACAAACCGCCAAATCTTTAATTCTGATTGTAAAATCAGTTGGCAATATCAATCAGGCAACGCTGGTGTTGGAAGAGTTGAAAGGAGTCTATTAGGGATTTTTGATTTGACTTGATTTTTGATTTTAGATTTTTGTGGGAGATGACGCAGCCGATTACTTATAACTGTGGTTAAAATCTAAAATCCATAAATCCTAAAATCTAAAATTGTCTTCAGCCCCGGAGGGGGCGACATGTCATAGAACAAAATAACACGTAACGCAACAGAGCCCCAGAGGGGTGATATATTATTTTTCTCCATTTGCATTACTGAATTCTATCCCTGAACCAAATCTCACAAATAGTATCACGAAATGCAATTTATATAAAGGGGAAATTTAAAAGTTGCAGTTTTGTTTGAGTCTGACATATGAACAACTCTTACACCTGCAAATTTTTCCTATCCCTCTGATATTCAAATTATATCACAGTAATTGTTTTGATTACATTGTGAAACATTCAAATTTTTATTTTTTTGTTATCTTTGTTTACTCATCACAACTATGAACATCGATAATATTATTACGGTATTGCCTTGTATTAATTGTGATAATTTTAAAAAGTATACTTTAAAAAATAACAATGAATAAAAGATTATTAACCCTATTCACCTTCTGTTTTTTATTAATCACCTGCGTTTGTGCACAAGTGCCACAAGGTATGAAGTATCAAGCCGTAGCACGCAATAAATCAGGTGCTGTATTGCAACATCATAAAGTAGGATTGCGTTTTACCATTCGCGATGGGAGTATCAATGGATCTATCGTTTATAGCGAAGCACAAACCGACTCAACGAATGAATTTGGATTGTTTACCGTAGTTATAGGAAATGGTACGCCACAAGTTGGCAATTTCAATACAATCGCCTGGGGCAGCGGTTCAAAATTTTTGCAAATAGAATTAGATACCAACGGAGGAACGAATTACACCAATTTAGGGGGCTCACAATTAATGAGTGTGCCCTATGCGCTATCTGCAGAAAAGGTAACCAACCCTCAGTATCAAACCCTTAAAATAAGCAATGATACCCTCTTTCTTACCAACGGTGGATTTGTAAAATTGCCCTCAGCAGCATTGTTGGGTGGAGTTTCCATGCCAAAGCTTACCACTGCTGCGGCTACACAGGTTACCAGCAATACGGCCATTGTTAAAGCCGCACTTTCAACACCAAGCAGTAACATCGTAGAATGGGGTATTTGTTACGATACCAAACCCAATCCTACCGTTAGCGACCTAAAGTTTGCGTGTACTGCCGGTAATGCTTTTACTTTGCATTTAAGTGGCGACAGTGCTTACCTGAAGTCGGGGACGGTGTATTATGCCAGAGCTTATGCCATTACTGAAAATAATATACATGCCTATGGCAACGAAATTAATTTTAAAACACTTACTGTTGGGCAAACAGGCACTGCAGGTGGCCGGGTTATTTTCGACAAAGGGTTTTACTCCAATGGCTGGCGTTATATTGAAAGTGATACCAATATGATTCCCGACCATTGGGGGTGCTGGAATACTTTGGTTGGCAAAACCAGTGATTCACTAGGAGCTGGCAAAGGCAATACCGATTCTATCTTAACAGTATGTCCCTATGCCAATGCCGCTTTGGGGTGTAGCAATTTTGTGTCGGGTTCAAAAAGCGAT
Organism: Bacteroidota bacterium; assembly: GCA_040386935.1. Lineage (GTDB taxonomy): Bacteria > Bacteroidota > Bacteroidia > NS11-12g > UBA955 > JABMMZ01. The sequence continues at coordinate 30,524 of JAZKEQ010000029.1, forward strand.
TGGTTTTTACCTTCCAAAGAAGAGGCCATGGCTTACATCAATTGGGGGGTATATTCACCCGGCAATATTTTGTGGACCTCATCAGAAATAAGCAGCACACAAGTTTGGGTTTATGATATTAGCACAGGTAAGTTAATACCCTACAACAAATCAAGCAGCGTGTTTTCATATTATACACCTATAAGGCGTTATTAGTGAATATTGAATAATCTGATAGAATTGTTAGTGTTTGTTGTTGATCGATTCCGATAAATGATAGACGTGGATATCAATTTCTGACAAGAACTCTCAATTTGTAAATCTCAAAATAAATACTTACCTTTGGCGTTAGTAACGTGAAAAGATACTATGATTGTTTCATTTGGCGACAAGGCGACACAAAAAATATGGGAAGGTGAATGGGTGAAAGGATTTTCAACGCATATTCAGGAATTGGCAAGAAGGAAATTAAGAATGTTGAATAACTCTTATGATATCAATGATTTGATGATTCCACCTTCTAATCGCCTCGAAAGACTGAAGGGAAATTTGAAGGACTTTTATTCTATCAGAGTAAATGACCAGTGGCGCCTGGTTTTCAAATGGAATAACGGCAATGCTTTTGATGTTAAATTAATAGACTACCATTAATAAAAATAACCATGAAAAAATTAAGAAACATTCACCCGGGTGAAATACTGATGGAAGAGTTTTTGATACCATTAGAACTAAGCGCATACCGCTTATCTAAGGAAATTGCAATCCCTCAAACACGCCTTTCTGAAATTATCAAAGGCAATAGAAGAATAACAGCTGATACAGCCCTCAGATTGTCTAAATTTTTCGGTAATTCAGCTAAGTTTTGGTTAGGCCTGCAGGATGATTACGACATTGAATTCGAAAAAAAACTCAAGCATAAGGAATTGATTACTATTAAGCAATACGAGAATAATGCAGCTTAAGAATTAATTGATTATAATAAAAGCAATATGTTGGACTTGTTTGCTTTTCAATAAAATAGTTCATCAACAATAAAACTACAACCCACTACCCAAAAAAAGAGCCATCCACCTCAAGTGAACAGCTCTTTCAATAAAATATGATCTACAACAATTACCCCTTCCATTCAGGTAATCTGCCGGGGGTGTAAGGCAGTTTCAGTAGTTCCATTTTGCGCTCAAGAGTTTCGAGCAGGGTTTTTACTTCTAACACATCGCTATAGAGTGGTGTAAATTCTGCTTTCAAAGTGCTAAGGCGTTCTCTGTAAGTGGTGGTAGTACTTTCAGTAGTGCTCCACAGATTGCCTACTATGCCCTCAATAGTGCCTGCAAGGCCCGGGAGGGTTTCAAACTCGCGTGAGTAAAGGTTGTGGTCACCCACTAATTTTATGCCTATCTGGTACAGTTTTTCTTCTATTACTGCAATGTCTTTTAACAGTGTAAGATCATTGGCTTGCTGTGCACCGCGTTTCATGTAATTCATTCTGTAGGCCATTTCGTTGCAATAGCTGTTCACACCATTCACCACACGTCTGAATTCTGCCAGCTCGGTGTTAAACGCCTGGTTGTTGTTCAAGCCTGTTTCAAACAATGATTTTAATACAAAGGATTGGGCAGGTGCCAATGTAGTAGCTTCGTTATTTCTAATCAGTTTTAAGGTAACTGTGTAAGTACCCGGTATGCATAGAGGGCCTTTGTCTTCACCTTCATAAGGATTGTTAGGGTCGGGGCTGTAAAAGGTAACAGGGCTGGTGCGTTCCATGCGGCCATCCCATAGCAGGCGGCTCATGCCTTTGGTAGCCGGTTGGCGCAGTTGGCGTACGATGTTGCCTTTGTCATCGGCTATTACAGCCAGTATAAATGTTTCGGCTTGTCGGTCTTCTATGCGCATGGAATCCTGTGGCGGATAAAAGTCGTTCAATTGTTTTTCTTCACGTTCTTTTCTCAGGTCTTTTAAGCTCTTATAATCATCCTTAATGTAATAAGAAATAACAGCACCTATGGCAGGATTATCGGCCGTATAAAAACTTTCGCCCTGAAACGATTTGCCTTTATGACCCAATGGTGTTGAAGGAATAAATACCAAGCCATCTTTGATAGGGAATATGGTAGCAGCTTGTGTCTTCATAGCACTTTCGAGTTGCGCATATTTTTGCAATGGGCTGTAATCATCTACAATATAAAAACCACGACCGAAGGTGGCCAGTACCAAATCATTTTCACGCGCTTGTATCACTATTTCTTTGATGCAAGTGTTGGGTAAACCGCCACTCATTTTGGTCCAGTTTTTACCGCCATTTACTGATACAAATACACCAAAATCAGTACCTGCAAATAGCAGGTCTTTGGTAGTGTGATCTTCAGTAATGCACTGAGCAGAACCGCGCGCAGGCAAGTCGGATTGTATGGTCTGCCAGGTTTTGCCCTTGTCTGTAGTTCTTAAAATATAAGGTTTAAAATCACCATTGCGGTGATTGTTAAAAATAGCATAAGCAATGTTTTCATCGTGTTGAGATGCAGTAATATTTTGCACCAATACTTGATTAGGTACACCTGCAAATGTTTCTGATTTGGTCCATGTTTTACCGCCATCAGTGGTTACTTGTATCAGGCCATCGTCAGTGCCTGCATACAGCAGTTGGCTGTTCTTTGGCGATTCAGCAAATGCAGTGATGTTGCCATAAATACTGGTGGATTGATTTTTAGCAACGGCATCCATGCTCCATATTTTATCCATCACCATTAATTTATTTCTATCAATACCACGTGTTAAATCAGGACTGATAATTTCCCATGTATTGCCGCGATCGGTACTCTTGAATAATTTCTGTGAAGCAAAATACAAAGTGGTATTGCTGTGATAGCTCAGGTGCAAAGGTGCATCCCAGTTGAAACGGTAAGCCTTTTCGCCTTTAGGTTCCTGTGGTTTAATATCGAGTGCTTCACCGGTTTTTTTGTTGTAGCGCACCAGGCCACCGTATTGCCATTGCGAGTACACAATGTTAGGGTCTTTGCTATCAACAACAGTTTTAAAACCATCGCCACCTACGGTTACAAACCAGTCGTAATTGTGTATGCCATTAGCGCTAATGGTGCGCGAAGGGCCACCTAATGTATTGTTGTCTTGCGTGCCGCCATACACATTGTAAAAAGGTAGAGCATTGTCAACCGTTACTCTGTAAAATTGTGTCACAGGCAGGTTGGCTTTGTATTGCCAGGTAGCTGCAGCATCCCAGCTTTCATATAAGCCGCCATCGCATCCCATCAGATAGTGACGTGTGTTTTTAGGGTCTACCCATATCACGTGGTTGTCTACGTGTTTGTTTTTTTCGCCTAATCCGTTAAAAGTTTTACCGCCATCGTTGCTCACCATGGCCCATGTGTTCATGGAATATATTCTGTCGACATTTACAGGGTCGGCAAATATTTCGTTGTAGTAATTTCCGGCAGTGGCATAGCCTGAGCGTTTCTCCCAACTGGCACCTCTGTTTTTAGAAAGGTATAAACCTTGTGACTCGGCACCGGCTTCGATAATGGCATATATATAATCGGGATTAACAGGTGATACCGCCATGCCAATACGACCGATATCGCCTTTCGGTAAACCGTTCTCCAACTTCTGCCAGGTAGTGCCATGGTCGGTACTGCGATAAATGGCTGACTCGGGTCCACCACCTACATAGGTCCATTCATGTCGTCTGCGTTGGTGTGCTGATGCGTATAAAATATTGTGATGGCGAGGGTCCATTTGTACCTCGTTAAAACCGGTATTGTCGCTTACAAATAATATGCGGTTCCAGGTAGCGCCACCATCAGTAGTTTTGTAAATACCGCGTTCACCTCCGGCACTCCACAGGGGGCCATAAGCGGCAACATAAACAGTGTTGGAATTTTTAGGATCTACTACTATCATACCGATGTGTTCACTGTTTTTCAGTCCCATGTTTTTCCATGTAGCACCTCCGTCTTCCGATTTGTAAACACCATCGCCATAACCTACACTGCGTTGGTTGTTGTTTTCACCGGTACCTACCCATACGGTATTTTCGTTGGTAGGATCAATGGTGACGCAACCAATGGATGAAGAACCTTGTCCATCGAAAATGGGATAGAAACTGGTGCCTGCATTGTCGGTTTTCCAAACACCACCGGCAGCGGCTACGACATACCATTGTGAAGTATTGTTGGGGTTCACGGCTAAGTCGCCTATGCGACCTGATGTTACGGCAGGACCGATGCTTCTGAATTTCATAGCACCAACAACTGCGTTTAACGTGGCATTGCCTTCGTCAGGTTTTTTGTTGTCGGCTGCTGCTGTTTTGGTCTTTTGAGCTTGTATGTTGGTCAAAGCAAAACAGCTGATAAGGATGATGTAAATTTTTTTCATGATATATCAATGATTTTTATTCGAATTAAAAAGATTTATAAAACAAGGGGGTAATAAGATGGATGAAAAGCAATTTTTAAACTACAAATGTAAAGGGAAGCAAGGATTAAAATCCGTACAATGTTTTCATTAAATCAAAAATATGAATATTCTCCATGGTGCCTGCAAAATTTTCAGCACCCGGCCCGTAAGCGTATACAGGCACTCTTATGCCTGAGTGATGCGTGTTGGCGTAAGATGCTTTGATGGTTCTGTTTTTCAAAGAACCTTCAGTTAAAGATAATCCGCCTGTTTCGTGGTCGGCAGTTACAATCACCAAAGTGTTGCCATCTTTTTTAGCAAATTCATAAGCGGCTTTTACTGCTTTATCAAAGTCTATGGTTTCGCTCACTGTGTAATTAAAATCGGTATCGTGTCCACCCCAATCGATCTGACTGCCTTCTACCATCAGAAAAAAACCTTTCTTGTTTTTTGATAAAGTTTGCAGTGCTTTCTGAGTGCCTTTCAATAAAAAGTCGCCACGACCTTCGTTTACTTTTGGCGGGTGTATGCTGTCGTTAAAAAAGTAAACGTATTGGTTGTACTCGGCAGCCCAGTTGATTTCAGAACCTGTAGCCACGGTGTAACCGTTTTGTTTCAGCAGATTCGTATCGAAGTATGGTTTGCCACCACCTATCATCACATCAATGTGTTGTTTGTAAAAATCATTGGCAATTTCCTTGTCCATGTTTCTGCTTTTTTGATGGGCAAAGAATGAACCGGGGGTAGCGTGGGTCATGCTGCAAGTGGCCACCAATCCGGTAGACAGGCCATGCGCTTCAGCCATTTCTAATATCGTCTGTCTGCTCAGCGAATCAGGGCCCAGACCAATGGCACCGTTATAGGTTTTAACACCGGCACTGTAGGCTGTAGCACCTGCAGCACTGTCAGTTATATAATCATCGCTTGATGAAGTGGATACCAAGCCTATGACTGTAAATAAATCCAATGTAAGACCGCCATTGATGAATGAGGCAGCAGAAATTTGTGCCAACCCCATGCCATCACCAATCATTAAAATAATATTGAGCGGTTTTTTACTTGTTTCCACCACAGCTTTAGCACCATTGCTGCAATTCATGCAGAGCAGAGCGCACGCTATTAAAACAGATAAAGGGCGTTGAATAATTTTCATGCCGCAATATCCGTTATTTTGTAAAAGTATTAAAATTGATTTTCATTCATTTTTCAATAGCTTTGTATCTTGCCATCACTCAAGCCATTTTAATGAAAGGCAGGGCCTTCAGATATTGTCTGTTAATACTTTGTAGCATTGGAAAGTTACAGGCACAAAATACATCCCTGATTTTTACGAATAATCCCCTTGCTTTTAAGTATGTGAGCAAAGGCGATAGCAGTCGACAGCAATTAACGCAGCTGCAGTTTATTAATTTTTACAGAGCCAGAGGCTATGCTGCCTGCGCTATTGACAGTGTGGTAAAACGCAACGATTCTATAATAGTACATACTTATATCGGTCAGGTGTATAAAATCAAAGGATTTAGCATTGCACAACACGATATCAGAAAAGGTGCAGTGATTAGCATTGGAGAGAAATACACCAATTCCACTTTGGATACCAATGGTATTTCAGCATATGCCAACAGCGTGTTGACTGTATACGAAAACAACGGTTATCCATTTGCTACTATCATCGTAGATTCTGTAATCACTTTGCAAAATAAACTGGGTGTTTATCTGTCGTTGGATAAGGGTCCTTTGTTTTTGTACGACACTGTATATATCGAAGGTGACAGAACAGTTAAGAAATCTTTTCTAAGCGCCTACCTGGGCATGAAAGAGGGCAAACCTTACAACGAAAGTACATATCGCAAGGCCTATGATAAACTCAGTCAATTGCCATTTATTTTTCCTGAACGCTTTCCTCAAATGGTGTTTATTAAAGGTGGTAAGGCCCGTCCATATTTGTATTTAAAAAAGAAGAAAGCCGATCAGGTAAATGGTATAGTGGGTTTGGCGCCAACGAGTGCGACAACAAGTCAAGCCAGTACACTGGTGTTTACTGGTGAATTTTTACTGAAGCTCAACAATTTATTCAAGAGCGGAAAAATGTTGATGATTAACTGGAAAAGTTTTCAGGCCCGTTCACAGGAATTAAAAACAGCTTTTAATTTCCCTTACATCATGGGTCGACCGATAGGGGCTGATGTGAGTTTTGATTTTTTGAAATACGATACTTCTTACTCCAATTTGCAACGACAGATTGGTATACAATTTTATACATCAGGCATTAATGGATTCAAGGCCTTTTACAAAGTGAATTCAACCAATCTGATAACAGTGGATACGAATGCTGTGAGAAACAAGAAACAATTTCCTTCTACCAATTCAATTCAAAACATACAATATGGAATTGCCGGCAATTTTAATTTTCTGGATTACAGATTCAATCCTCGCAAAGGAATTTTAATTGAAGGCAGAATGTCGGCAGGCACCAAGGAGATTTTAAAAGACAACAGAATTTCTGAAGTGCGTTTCAGCGAAGGGGGAGGGAGCACCTATACGCTTTATGATTCAACAAAAATAAAAACCACACAATACAATCTGCAATTGAAGATTGACAAATATTTTCCGGTGGGAGTGAAGAGTACAATTAAAGCGGGTTTTTCAACTGAGCAAATTATTGCACCGGTTATATATTTCAATGAAGTAATGCGTGAGGGCGGCATCAATTCCCTGAAAGGATTCAATGAGCAGAGTATTTATGCCACCAATTTTAATATGCTGGAGCTGGAGTACCGCTACCTGTTAGGGGTGAATACATATATCAAAGCATTTTGGAATGGGGCCTATTACGAAGACCATACAACAGGTAGAGATCCTGTCTACGATACACCATGGGGATTTGGGATAGGGGCCAATATTGAGACAAAGGCAGGAATTTTAACAATTTTATACGCATTGGGTAAAGAAAAGCAAAATAATTTCGACCTTCGTGCAGGAAAAGTACATTTTGGAATCAGCAGCTATTTTTAAGAAGGTCATCATATCGCTTTTGCTGTTGTGCTTGTTTTCTGCAAAGGGACAAGACCCAAGGCGTAACATTCGCTATTACGATAGTCTGGCTTTAGACAGCGCCACCAGTTTTTCGCAGTATTACTATCAGATGCGTTCTGATATGATTGAGCAAAAATTGATGGAGGAGCTGAACAGAATGGCTGATACCCTGAGCACAGATTCCAATCTTTACAGGGATACAATTAAAAAAGATACTTTGGTGATTCAGAAATTTGTGGGGTATAACCGCACGATTTACAAGAATTCAAAGGCCAATATCAGGAAATCTTTGCAATCGTCCAGTAACCCACCCGTTCGCCCTAATCTGGATAATTGGTTTGTGCTGGCCTGGTGTTTCTTCGTAATTGTTCTCATCATTATTTTCAAATATTCCTATCCCTTGCAATACCATTTGATAAACCGGGCATGGTTCAGTAGCTTGAGTTTTCGCGAATTTTACGACACACAAACAGATATTTTCAAGGGCAGTAAATTCTTCGCATGGTTTGTTATCAGCCAGATTTTTTCCGTTGGGGTATTTATCCTGATAAGATTCAGCTTTAAATCAATTGTGTACTCAGATATCGTTCTTGCGCTGATGGTGTCAGGTGGAATTATATTAATTTTCATTTTAAATCAATGGTTAAAATTTATATTTGCGTATGCTTTCCAGCAACCGAGTTTAAGTAAGGATTACGCCATCATTTTTCGTATCAATGCATACAGCATAGCCTTGATTTTGCTGCCTGTTTTGCTGTTTATCTATTTTACAAATCAAATTGGTTTATTGCATTCTGTCGGACTTATTTTAATGGTTTTTTTGCTGTTGATTTACGGCATCAGTTTATTAAGATTCTCATTTTCAGGTCTTTTTGCAGAAACTCAGTCAAGTATATTTTTAATTTTGTATCTTTGTGCATTCGAAGTTTTACCAATATTAGTTTTAGTGAAATCATTTAATAGTTTTTTGTTCTAAATGGAGAAAGAGGCAAAAGTAAAGACGATCTTAGTATCGCAAAATAAACCGGAAAGCGGTAAGTCAATATTTGACGACATCGCTACCAAATTAAAGTTGAAAGTCGATTATCGATCTTTCATACAGGTAGACCCGATTCCGGGGAAGGATTTGAGGAGAAAAAAACTCAATATACTGGCACATACGGCCATTATTTTTAACGCTAAAAACGCTGTAGATCATTTCTTCAGAGTGGTAGAGGAGTTGAGAATAGAGCTGCCAATTGACATGAAGTATTTTTGTATGAATGAAGGCATTGGTCTTTACATTCAGAAATACACCATCATGCGCAAACGCAAAGTGTTTTTCCCGAAGACAAACCTGGAAGCAGATTTCTTCAACATGATTTTAAATCACAAGACAGAGAAATACCTGTTCCCGTGTTCGGATATCAGAAAATCGACCATCCCTGATTTTTTCGCAAAACATAAATTGGAGTTTGTAGAAAGTGTGATGTACAAAACAGTGTCAGCAGATTTGAGCGACCTTGAAAATGTGTTCTACGATATCATCGTGTTCTTTAGCCCGGCCGATATCAAATCACTGTTTGAAAACTTCCCTGAATTCAAGCAAAACCAAACGCGTTTGGCGGCATTTGGAGAAAGCACACACAGAGCAATAGCAGAACACAGTCTGGTTTGCAATATTCCTGCACCTACCAAAGAATTTCCATCAATTGTATCGGCAATGGAAGCTTATATTAAAAGAGTGAATGCTTAGAAAAAATACTTACTAATCCCCCTTCTTTTATTCTTTCCCAAATTATCGCTGAAATAACAACAGGTTATTTTGTGATGATACATGCAAGTACTTACCTGAAATCTTCAAGCAATAAGACGACTGCTTTTTTTATTAAAGTAAATTAAGAATCAGGTCGGGGAAAATGGCCAGTAACAACATGCCGATTGAACAGATCACTAACAATACTTTCTGATCTAATCCTAAGCTGATTTTAGCCTCATCCTGCTCACCTTTATCAAACATGGCGATAATCACTTTGAAGTAATAATAAATGCCCACCAGCGATGCGATAATTGCTATAACGGTTAACCACAGGTAGCCATTGTTAACGGCAGAGGTAAAGATTAAATATTTAGCCATAAAACCTGCTAATGGCGGAATACCCGACATTGAAAGCAATGCAAGTATCATTGAACCGGTCATCAACGGTTGACGTCTGATAAGGCCTTTAAAACCATCGATGGTTTCATTGCCTTCAGTATATTTTTTTACTTCTCTCAATACAGCAAAAGCAGTAATGCTGGAAATACTGTAAACAAGGGTGTAATACAATAACACATTGTCTGTTTTGCTACCTAGAGTTAAAATAGCAATGAGCATAAAGCCCGCATGTGAGATACTTGAAAATGCCAGCATTCTTTTTACATTGCTTTGAACAGCCGCTGTAATATTGGCAATCAATAAAGTAAGAGCACACATGATGGACAATACCAATGCGTATTCAGCCTGAAGCGAAGGGAAGGCATTTTGGAACAATCTGTAAAAAGCTGCGAATGCAACTGTTTTAACAACAGTGGCCATGTAGGCAGTGATATTGGTTGGTGCACCTTGGTACACATCGGGCGTCCATAAGTGAAATGGTGCTGCTGATACTTTGAATGCCATCGACATCATGATTAACAACATGCCGGTAAAGAACATTGGTGTAACACCGTTAGCGCCTGATGCAGTAGCTATAGTGGCAATATCAAAACTTCCTGTTGCGCCATATAACAAGGCGATACCGAATAATAAAAATGCAGAAGCAAATGAACCCAATAAGAAATATTTAAAGGCTGCTTCGTTTGATTTTAATTTTGTTTTATTACTGCCTACCAATACAAATAATGGAATAGATAAAATTTCAATGCCTAAGAATAACATCACCATATTGGTGAATGATACCAATAGCAATCCACCTGTGAGTGTAAATAATACAAGGGCGTAGTGGTCAGAGAAATTATTGTCGTCATTAAAATAATCGGCTGCAGAAATGAACCACAGAAAAGCAATACTTGATGAAACGATGGTGAATGCCAAAGCAAAATTATCCATCTTCAGCATGTTGTAAACCTCTTCATTGGTATCCCAGTCGGCTATGCATAATCCGATGAGTGCAAGTAAACCAAGCAATACAATGGGTTTGAAAAGTTTTCTTAAACCAAATAGTCCGGCTACTAAAGCCAGTACTCCCAAACCTGATACTAATAATAATTCCTTCATTTAATGCCTTCTAATAATGTTTTAACAGATTGTTCGGTAATGTCGAGTATGGGTTTAGGATATACACCTATTCCGATAATTAAAATTACAATAATGATTAATGTGATTTTTTCGCGAGAAGTGATTGGAGCAAAAGTAGCAGTCAATGCATTCGTTTCACCCAACATAATGGTTTGGAATGAACGGAACATGTAAACAACACCTAAAATAACGCTCAACCCTGCAAAAGATGCGGCAATAGCATTAGCTTTAAATATACCAACGATGAGTAGGAATTCACCAACGAATCCTGTGGTAAACGGTAGCGCTACAGCACTCAGTACAACGATGAAAAATAAGAAAGCGAATCGCGAATCAATAGCCCTGATACCGCCCAGTTTTTGCATTTCGGTGGTCCCCATTCTGCTGAAAATAATATCACAAGCGTAGAATAACCCGATGGTATTAATCGCATGACTCAACATCTCAATTAAACCACCCTGTAAACTTTGAATATTAACTGCCAATAAACCTGCAGCTATTAAACTTACGTGCGCAATAGATGAATAAGCAATCAGGTATCTGAAATCTTTTTGTACAATCGAAATACATGAAGCGTAAATAACACTCACTACAGCCAATATAATACCGATGTGTCCAAACTCAGCAAGTCCGTCAGGTACCATTGGGATTACCCAGCGTATCAATCCGTAAGTCGCCATTTTCGACATAATAGCCGACAACATCATTAAGCCCGGAGTAGGAGCTGTGTAATATGTTTTTGGTTGCCATGTATGGAAAGGGAATACCGGCATCTTAACGGCAAATGCAAGAAAGAATGCAGCGAGTATCCAGCCTTGTTCTACAAGCGATAATTGACTGGCAGTTTGGTACAACACATGTATGTCGAAACTTTTCTCAGGAGATTGCAGGTAGATATAGATAAATGCCAATAGCATGAATAAACTACCGAACAATGTATACAAGAAAAATTTGAATGTTATTTTTTGTCTGTTCTCGCCACCCCATACTAATATGATGAAGTAAATAGGAATTAATGCCAATTCCCAGAAGATGTAAAACAGGAAGCCGTCCATGGCGCTGAATACGCCAATCATAGCACCTTGCATCAACATCATCAATCCATAAAATACAGACGCATTTTTTTGTTCTTTGCCAAATGATGCATACAGAATAATTGGCATTAACGAAGTAGCCAGCAGAATCATTAATAAACTGATACCATCTGCAGCAATATGAAATGAAATACCAAGACTGCTGATCCAGGGTTGATTCATTGAAAGCAATTCTACATTGCCTTTTTGAAACATCAGCAATGCGGTAACAGCCAATGCTAATTCAACTAATGCGGCACCCATTACCAGCGGCTTAGCCATCTTTTGACCTGCAACAATCAGCAGGGCTGCTGAAATAAAAGGGAAGAGTATAAGGAGTAATATCAACATGTCTTATTTCGCTATAAAAATTAAAAGGATAAGAATTAAAGAAGTGACAATGGCCATTACATAGAAACCGATGTTTCCTGTTTGTAATAATCTCAATGTCTGTCCGGCACCTACTGTCAGTTTTCCGAATCCGTTGACAATACCATCTACCAATTTGTTGTCAAATGTTTTTTGTAAAAATCCTGACATGGCATCGAATGGTTTTGTAAATACTGAAGTGTACAATTCATCAACATAAAATTTGTTGTATACCAGTTTTTTGAATGCAGGCAATTCAGCCTCTTCAGCAGCCGGTAAAGTATTTTTGCTGATGTAAAAATATCGGGCAATTAAAATCACGATTACAATCAATACAGTTGTTACGGTCATCAACATCAATTCGGTATCAAGAGATATATGACTTTCGGCATTGAATACAACTGAACCTAAGAAATGATCGAACCAATTGTGTAACCCTATTTGCTCACCCAATGCATGCGGGAATCCGATGAAACCGGCAATGATAGCAAACACTGCTAACACAACCAATGGAATGGTCATCGATTTAGGCGACTCATGTAAGTGGTGTTCCTGTTCATGCGTACCTCTGAATGAACCGTGGAATGTAAGAAATAACAAACGGAACATATAGAAAGCGGTCATCAGTGATACCAGCATACCCAATGCAAACAGCACAGGATGATGACTGTATACTGAAGCCAGTATTTGATCTTTACTAAAGAAACCTGCCAATGGTGGAATACCCGATATAGCGATAGTGCCAATGAGGAAAGTGATATAGGTAACAGGTAATTTCTTTTTAAGTCCACCCATTTTGCGGATATCTTGTTCGCCACTCATGCCGTGAATAACGCTACCCGAGCCAAGGAATAATAAGGCTTTAAAAAATGCATGTGTTACAACATGGAATACAGCTGCTGAATATGCGCCAACTCCCAATGCAAGGAACATCAAGCCCAATTGACTGACAGTAGAGTAAGCCAATACTTTTTTAATATCGTTTTGAAATAAACCAATGCTTGCGCCAAGTAATGCTGTACCGACACCGATGTATGAAACAAATTCGAGTGTGGCAGGTGTCAAAGAGAACATGATATTGGTACGCGCCACCATATAAATACCTGCCGTTACCATTGTCGCTGCGTGTATCAATGCAGATACCGGAGTTGGTCCTGCCATCGCATCAGGTAGCCAGGTGTACAAAGGTATCTGAGCACTTTTACCCATGGCACCTATGAATAAACAGATGGTGATGATGGTGAGTGTTTCAGTCGGAACAGTATCTAAAAATCCAGGAGCAAATAATGTGGTGAAATTCAGTGTATCAAAATTTACAAAGATGAGGCACATGGCGATCAGGAAACCTAAATCACCGATGCGGTTCATTACGAATGCTTTTTTAGCAGCATCATTATTTTTAGTTTCCTTGTACCAGAAACCAATCAACATGAATGAACAGAATCCTACACCTTCCCAACCGATGAACATTACTAAGAAATTGTTGCCCAATACCAGAATGAGCATGAAGAAAATAAACAGATTCAAGTAACCGAAGAATCTTCTGAAACCATCATCATCGTGCATATAGCCCACTGAGAATACATGGATAAGAAAACCGATACCGGTAATAATCATCAGGAATATGGCAGACAAAGGATCTGCAAGAAAAGAAAACGATGCAGAAAAAGAACCGGCAGAAATCCAGTCAAAAACTTTAACTTCTACAGTCTGTTGAGTACCTATTTGTGCAATAAATATCAGCAATGAATCGATGAAGCTGAGTAGTACACCAATGCATGCAAAAATTGCGGTATGTTGTTTTGTGAGCCTTCTGTTAAGCAAACCAATAATGGCAAAACTCAACAGTGGAAATAAGGGGATTAATTTTACGAGTTGTTCCATCTTTTTTCTACTTGTATATTAACGTTATTACCATTTTAATTGATTGAGAACCTCTGTATCCGATGTGCCTGCATTGCGGTATATCATAATCAATATGGCCAGACCAACCGCTACTTCAGCAGCAGCTACAGCCATAATAAAGAAAACGAATACCTGTCCGTTGCTGTCGCCAAGGTATCTTGAAAAAGCAACCATTAATAGGTTGACTGCATTTAACATCAGTTCGATGCACATGAACATGATGATGGCATTTCTGCGCACCATTACGCCCAACACACCGATACAAAACATTGCAGCGCTCAGCAGTATGTAATAATTGAGGGATATTCCGTTAATACTTTCCATTTTAATGCAAATCTTTTTTTGATAAATAAACAGCCCCTACCATGGCGGCTAAAAATAATATTGAGGATACTTCGAAAGGCAATAAAAATTCACCGAAGAGTACACGTCCCAAATTTTCAACTAATCCAATGGTTTGGTCGGTTGAAGCAATGGCGGTCATTTCAGTACCTTTTAATGCACCTACAAGGGTTAACATTAATAAACCTGCAGCAATGATTGCAACAAATTTGATTATTGGTTTTTTATGCGGTTCAGTTTCTTTATTGAGATTCAGCATCATGATTACATATAGAAATAATACCATGATGGCACCGGCATATACGATGATGTGCACTGCTGCCAGAAACTGTGCGTTTAATAAAATATAGTGACCTGCAATGGCAAAGAAAGTAACAATTAAATACAGGACACTGTGCACCGGACTTTTTGAAAATACCACCATCAGTGCACTGAGTATGGCCAAAAAGGAGAGGAACCAAAAGATATATTGCGAAATGCTCATTAAATTATTTGCGAATTACGGTTATTTGATTTTTTTGCTGAATTAATTATATCCACTGATTAATGATGGCTTGGTTTTTTACCTGCGCCTAATTGTTTGTCAATGAAAGTTAAATTGTGTTTGTGTTTCTTGTCTTTTTTGAAATCGATTACAGCATGGGTTTGTCTTTTTGTAACATCAATTGGTTGCTCTTTTGTTTCAACCAGTTTATCCTTGCCATAAATAAATTCATCGCGTTCGAAAGTACTTGGAACAATTCTGTCGGTTAAGAAAATAGCTTCTTTCGGACAGGCTTCTTCGCACAATCCGCAGAAAATACAACGCAGCATATTGATTTCATATACAGCCGCATATTTTTCTTCGCGGAACAATCCTTCTTCACCTTTTTTTCTTTCAGCTGCTACCATTGTAATGGCTTCAGCAGGACAGGCAACAGCACATAAGCCGCATGCCGTGCAGCGTTCAGCACCTGCTTCATCTCGCTTCAGTACATGTTGACCTCTGTATACAGGGGCGAATTCACGTGTTTGCTCCGGATATTTCACGGTCGCTTTTCTCATGAAAATATGTTTCAGTGTGATAAACATACCACTGAAAATTGCAGGAAGATATGCTCTTTCCAACAATGTCATTTGTCGTTTTACAACTTGTTTGCTTCTGTTCGTTAACATAACTCTTATATACTACCGTTTAACCACATCACTATCCCTGTAATAAATATATTCGCCAAAGCTAAAGGCAATAACACCTTCCAGCCAAGGTTCATCAATTGGTCGTACCTGAACCTCGGGATGGTCCAGCGCACCCACATGAATAAGAAAATAAAGAAGAATACTTTGCCGAACATCACAACAGTTTGTACAATGCTCAACCAGTTACCTTCCAGTCCCAACTCGTGTTGGAATGGGAAATTGTATCCGCCAAAATAGAAACAGGTAATCACTGCTGATGAAATAAACATATTGATGTATTCAGCAAACAAGTAGAATCCAAGTTTCATGGATGAATATTCTGTATGGTAACCACCTATCAATTCTGTTTCACATTCAGGCAAGTCGAAAGGCGCGCGATTGGTTTCAGCAAATGCACAGATGATGAATATCAAACAGCCCAATGGTTGGTAAATGATGTTGGCATAACTCTCGTCTTGTTGCAATACGATTTCATTCAAACTCAATGTGCCGGTTGTCATTACCAATGCGATAATGGCTAATCCCATTGCAATTTCATAACTAATCATTTGCGATGAGGCTCTGATAGCACCCAGTAAAGAGAATTTATTATTAGAAGCCCATCCACCTATCATGATACCGTAAACACCCAGTGATACAACACCAAATAAATACAGAATACCAATATTCAGATCAGCAATTTGCAGGTCGAATTTTTGTCCACCGATGGTTAATGGTCCGCCCCATGGAATAACAGCACCTGTCATACAGGCGGTGAGCATGGCGATACAGGGTCCCATGATGAAGAGCCATTTATTTGAAACACTTGGAATCAATTCTTCCTTCATGAACATTTTTACAGCATCAGCCAAAGGTTGCAGAATACCGAAAGGTCCTGCTCTGTCGGGTCCCACACGGTCCTGCATTACGGCAGCAACCTTGCGTTCTGCATAGGTAGAGTAAGTGGCTATCAATAGCGTAATCGCAAATACTACGACAACAATGATGGCTTTTATAATGAGAGGTTCCATTAATTTTCTTTAAGCTTATTCGTTATTTGGGTCAAGGGCGCCTGTTCCTAATTCTACTTTTACACCGGTTGGTTTTGAACCCAACATTCTCAGTGTATCCGCTTTAATATTTTTCAGTGTTTCGTAATGGTTAGCAGAAATAACTGAATGCTGATCAATTTTACTTGGTCCTTCTATAGTCCAGTCGCTCAGTTGTTTTTTATCGTATCTGCATTCGTTACAAATCCACGCAGTTGTTCCATCAGCATTGTCTTCTACTTCGCCCCATTGGTCTTTGCGGGCAGTTACTCTTAATACTTCTTCACCCTGGTTCCACAAGCGTACTTTTCCGCAACATGTTTTACAATCTCTGTGTGCATCAATTGGTTTGGTATACCACACACGACTTTTAAAACGGAAAGTTTTATCTGTCAATGCACCTACAGGACATACATCAATCACATTGCCTGAAAAATCATTGTCGATTGCTTTTTCAATATAGGTTGAAATTTCTGAGGCCTCACCTCTGTTCATTACACCGTGGCAACGACCATCAGTTAATTGATCAGCAACCTTCACACATCTGTAACACAGAATGCATCGGTTCATGTGCAGCTTTATTTTATCACCAATATCAATTGGTTCAAATTCTCTTCTTTCAAATTCATTGCGCGTACCTTCTTTACCGTGTTCATAGCTCAGGTTTTGTAAGTCGCACTCTCCGGCCTGGTCGCAAACAGGACAATCCAAAGGGTGGTTGAGCAACAAGAATTCTACAACACCTGCTCTTGCTTCAAGATTTTCAGGCGAAGTAATATTTCTCACCACCATGCCATCCATTACCGTAGTTCTGCAACTGGCAACCGGTTTAGGCATAGGGCGTGGATCTTTAGCTGAACCTTGTTCTACTTTTACAATACAGGTACGGCAATAACCGCCACTGGTTTTCAGTTTGCTGTAGTAGCACATAGCAGGTGGGGCAATATCGCCACCAATCATACGGGCAGCCTGTAAAATGGTGGTTCCTTCAGGAACTTCTACAGGGATATCATCAATCGTTACTATAGGCATTGTTTAAGCGGTTTGTAATCTGTAATAATGTTTAATGTCTTTGATATTTTCTGGATTCTTTACGTATTCCTCAAATTCAGATCTGAAATGTCTGATGGCTGAAGCTACCGGCCAGGCCGCTGCATCACCCAATGGGCAAATCGTTTTTCCTTCAATTTTACTTTGAATGTCCCAAAGCAAATCAATATCAGATAAAGTGCCATGACCATCCAGTATTTTATGGAGAATTCTTTCCATCCATCCTGTTCCTTCTCTGCACGGGCTGCATTGTCCGCAACTTTCGTGGTGATAGAAACGGGCAAAGGTGTAAAGATTTTTAACAATGCTGGTATCTTCATCCATGACGATGAATCCACCTGAACCCAGCATAGTGCCTGTTGCAAAACCGCCATCGCCTAAACTTTCGTAAGACATTAGACGCGGTTCGCCATTGGCAGTTTTAAGTATTAAGTCGGCCGGCAATACAGGAACAGATGAACCGCCTGCTACTACAGCTTTCAATTTTCTGCCGCCTTTAATGCCTCCGCAATATTGTTCTGAATAAATAAATTCTTCAACCGGTACACCCAATTCAATTTCATAAACACCCGGCTTATTGATATGGCCTGATGCGGAGATTAATTTGGTACCTGTGCTTTTGCCTACACCTATTTTAGCGTATTCATCACCACCCATTTCAATAATAGGTACAACAGCTGCAATTGTTTCTACGTTATTTACAACAGTAGGGCAACCGTATAAACCTGCAATAGCGGGGAATGGCGGTTTAATACGCGGATTACCTCTTTTACCTTCAAGACTTTCAAGTAAAGCAGTTTCTTCGCCACAGATATATGCACCTGCACCTACCTGAACATACAAGTCGTGATCAAAACCACTGCCTAAAATATTTTTTCCAAGATAACCGGCTGCATAAGCTTCATCAATGGCTTGTTCAAGAATACGGGCGATGTAAAAATATTCACCTCTTATATAAATGTATGAAGTATTGGCACCTAATGCAAAAGAAGAGAGTATCATGCCTTCCACCAATAAATGCGGAATGCGTTCCATCAGATAGCGGTCTTTGAAAGTACCCGGTTCGCTCTCATCGGCATTGCACACAAGGTATCTTGGCACACCCTCAGGTTTTGCCAAGAAACTCCATTTCATACCGGTAGGAAAACCTGCACCGCCTCGTCCTCTCAATCCTGATTTCTTTACCTCTTCAACAATAGCATCAGGGTCCATTGTTTTCAATGCGTTTTCTAAAACAGAATATCCACCTTGCTGTTTGTATACCTCCATTTTATGGATGTTGGCAACGTGGTCGTTTTTTAACAGTAATTTTTTGCTCATTTGGTTAATTAACAATATCTGCTTTGTTTACCTTCTTGTTTAAAATTATCAAGCAGCGTATCTACTTTTTGTGTGGTCAGGTTTTCGTGATAATCTGCACCTACCTGCATCATAGGCGCTGTTCCGCAACTGCCTAAACACTCTACTGCTTTCAGTGTAAACATGCCATCGGCACTTGTTTCACCTACTTTAATATTCAATTTCTTTTCGATGTGATCGATGATGTCTTCGGCACCACATAACCAACAACTGCTGGTGCGGCAAACTTCTATCAGACATTTGCCAACCGGTTTAAGATTGTACATGCTGTAAAAAGAGGCGACTTCATATACTTCAATGGGTTGTATATTTAAAATGCCTGCTACATAATCCATAGTCGGAGCGCTCAACCATCCGCCAAACTCAGCCTGGGCAATATGCAATATCGGAAGTAATGCTGATTTGTGCTTACCTTCAGGATAGCGTTTAATGATTTTATGCACTTGCTCAAGTGATTCTTTACTGAAAGCGATTTGATCTGTCGTTGTCATTTATTTTATGCGTCTAATTCTCCGGCTATAACATTTAAACTACTCATTGTAAGAATGGCATCACTCAGTAAACCACCTGTTATCATTTCAGGATAAGCCTGATAATAGATAAAGCATGGTCTTCTGAAATGCAATCTGTATGGGGTACGGCCACCATCGCTCATCAGGTAATAACCCAATTCACCATTGCCGCCTTCCACGGAATGGTAAACTTCACCTTTAGGGATATCGGTTTCGCCCATTACTATTTTGAAATGGAAAATCAATGCTTCCATTTTGCTATAAACATCTTCCTTTGGCGGTAAATAAAACTCAGGGACATCGGCATGAAAATCACCTGAAGGCATTTTTTCAAGTGCCTGACGGATGATACGGATGCTCTCCCACATTTCCTGAATTCTTACCATGAAGCGATCGTAAGTATCACCATTTTGTCCGATAGGAATATCAAAATCAAAATCGCCATAACTGCAATAAGGATTAGCAACCCTTACATCGTAATCTACACCAGCTGCGCGAAGGTTTGGTCCTGTGAAACCATAGGCCAATGCTCGTTCTCCAGTTATAGGGCCGCAGTCGATTGTACGGTCCATGAATATGCGGTTGCGTTCAACCAGTTTTTGAAATTCACTGAGGAATTCCGGAAATTCTTTTAAGAAGATATTGAGTTTATCCCAAGCTGTTTGAGAAAAGTCGCGTTCCATTCCACCAATTCTTCCGATATTGGTTGTTAAACGGGCACCGCAAATTTCTTCATAAATCTCATAGATTTTTTCTCTCATTTGAAAGAAATACAAGAAGCCTGTTGTTGCACCTGTGTCCTGACCGATGATAGTGGTACAAATAACGTGGTCGGCAATACGCGATAATTCCATGATGATAACACGCATGTATTCTGCACGCTTAGGCACGTTACAGCCAATCAGTTTTTCAACCGTCATGTGCCATCCCATATTATTAATAGGAGATGAGCAATAATTTAAACGGTCGGTGATAGGAGTTATCTGGTTATACGGACGGTGTTCCGCCAGTTTTTCGAATGCTCTGTGAATGTACCCGATGGTAGGCTCGGCATGCATGATGATTTCGCCATCCATTTTCAATACGTTCTGAAAAATACCGTGAGTAGCCGGGTGAGTGGGTCCTAGGTTGAGAATGTTGTATTGTTTCTCTGCTTCCTGGGTAGTTGAAATATCTTTTGTTGTTGTCAAAATATAACGGGGATTTAACGGCCAAACATTTTATCGCTTTTATCATCCCTGCCTGCATCTTCAAGCGGGTATTCCTTCCTCATCGGGAAGTAATTCATTTCATCCATATTCAGAATGCGTTTAAGATCGGGGTGATTAATAAAATTAAACCCAAAGAAATCGTATTCTTGTCTTTCCATCCAGTTGGCAGTTGGCCAAAGGTGGGTAACAGTTGGCATATCCATATCGCCATCAGGCATAAAAGTTTTGATGCGTATGCGCCAGTTATTTTTCATGTTGTGCAATTGATACATGATGCCAAATTCTTCACCTTTATTATCAGGGAAATGAAGGCCACAAAGTGTAGTTAGAAAAGTGAACTCCAATTCAGGATCATCTTTTAACAACATCAATACATTTACGATGTTTTTTTTATCAACTACAAATACAGGAAAATCATAAAGCATTTCAGCGCTTTTCAATCCTTCACCGAATTGTGTTTTAAGTTTTGCGGAGATTATATCTAACAATTCACTCATGTTGTTATTCGATGCCATAGGCCGCTAATTTTTCTTTGTACTCAGGTGTATCTCTTCTTCTAATGCTTTCAGATCTTGTGAGTTCCTGTATTTTTAAAATGCCGTCAAGTACTTGTTCTGGGCGTGGAGGGCAGCCCGGAATGTATACATCCACCGGGATGATTCTATCGATACCCTGCAGTACGCTGTAAGTATCGAATATGCCACCGCTGCTAGCACAAGCACCCATACTGAGTACCCATTTTGGTTCTGCCATTTGTTCGTATACCTGACGTAAAATAGGACCCATCTTTTTAGAGATAGTACCCATTACCATCAATAAATCTGCCTGACGCGGAGAGAAGCTTAAGCGCTCTGATCCGAAACGGGCTAAATCATAGTGTGAAGCCATGGTGGCCATGAATTCAATACCGCAACATGAGGTAGCAAATGGCAAGGGCCAAAGCGAATTGGCGCGTGCTAAACCTACCACTTTGTCGAGAGACGTAGCGAAGAAACCGGCTCCTTCAATGCCTTCAGGTTTAAATTCCGGTTTGATATCAATACTCATTGCTGTTGTTGTTTAATAATTGATAAATGCGATTGGATTATTCCCACTTAAGGGCACCTTTTTTAACGATATAGACAAGTCCGAGTACAAGAAAACCCATGAACATGAACATTTCAATTAATCCTGTAAGACCCAGTGTTTTAAAATTAACTGCCCAAGGATACATAAAGATTACCTCAACATCGAATAAAACAAAAAGGATAGCGACTAAAAAATATTTAATTGAAAATGGCGTTCTAGCATTTCCCTCTGATTCAATACCACATTCGAATGCTTCACCTTTTATTTTTGAGTTTTTCTTAGGACCCAAAACGTGGGTGGCCACCATTGTAGTGACAATAAAACCCAAGGCAACAATAAACATAAAAACGATGGGGATGTAGTCGTGGAGCGTGTTGACAATAAGGTAAGGCATACTTATAGGTAGGTATTTCAGTAAATTTTTACCGCAAAAATAGGTTTTCTTAACGAACAAAATCATTTCGTATGTAAAAATATTTTATAATACGAAAGCAGGTGTTTTTTCAGCCTATTTTACCGGGTGAAAACACCTAAAAATTTGGACGTTTAAGCAAATTCTTTAATGCCTTAAAATTAATCAAAGGTAATTCATAAAATTAAGAAGAATGGATTGAATCTAAATGCCCAGATTCAAGGCATCATTGGGTTGCCCAAATTCATCTGTGACATCCACCTCACTGTATTCACCACAATTGTATTCAATGCCAAGTTCATGTTCGGGTTTTGGTATTGGTTCGAGTTTAATGCCGAGTTTAGGATCGGCTTTTGCAGCATTAATAAAATAGGCAAATATCGGCAAAGCTGCGTGTGCACCCTGCCCATAATTCGTACTTCTGAAACGCACCTTGCGACTGTCGCAACCCACCCATGTGGCGCATACCAAATCTTTGGTAACACCCATGAACCAGCCATCGCTGTTACTTTGAGTCGTGCCTGTTTTACCGCCTACCCAACCCTGAACACCGTATTTGCTGTGCAGTCTTTGGCCGGTGCCTCTTTTGCAAACACCTTCCAGCAATTGACACATTACAAATGCTTTCTCTTCATTTAATACCTGCTTGATTTCCTGAGGTGAAAACTCAGCCAGAATATTGCCGTTTTTATCTTCAATTCTTGTGATATAAGTGGGTTCTATCCAATACCCTTTATTGGCGAATGTTGAAAATGCACCTGCCATATCAAATGGCGATATATCTGTAACACCCAAACAAATAGAAGGAACAGGATCAAGCTTGGCGCTATCGATCCCCATTTTTCTTACAAATTCTATCACAGTTTCTGGGGCACGGTCACCCATGGTTTTCATTACCTGTGCTACAATGCAGTTGGTAGATGTAGCCAAACCGCGGTACATATTCATACTGCCTCCACTGCTGCCATCACTGTTATGCACCACCCATTTGCCAAAGTCAGGCGCTGAGTTAGGGAACTGTGTGCAGGGAGAAATTTTATTGTCAATGGCCAATGCGTATACAAATGGTTTGAAGGTAGAACCTACCTGACGGCCTGCACCTTTATTGACATGGTCGTACTGGAAATAGTGGTGATTAATACCACCCACCCAAGCTTTTACCTGACCTGTACTTGGTTGAATAGCAATAAAGCCTGTGTGAAGGAATTTCTTCATGTATTTGATGGAATCCAATGGACTCATCATGGTATCGCGGTCGCCATTCCAACTGAATACAGTCATTTTAACTTTGGTACGGCACACTTTCATGATGCTTGCTGTGTCTTTTCCGTAAGATTTTTTTAGCAAGGCATAGCGTGGCGTTTTGCGCAATTCCTGAACGGGATAATCAGTCAATACTTTCCAGTTTTCATCGCGCC
Source organism: Bacteroidota bacterium (assembly GCA_040386935.1). Taxonomy (GTDB): domain Bacteria; phylum Bacteroidota; class Bacteroidia; order NS11-12g; family UBA955; genus JABMMZ01. The sequence continues at coordinate 54,128 of JAZKEQ010000029.1, forward strand.
ACGGTTGTTTGCCTTCCCAGCTTTTATCAAATGTTTTTTGTAAATCTTTTAAATGTTTGGCAGCAGCATTTTCAGCGTATTGTTGTAAGCGCGAATTAATGGTCGTATAAATTTTCAAACCATCTTTATAAAGATTGTATTTTTCACCATTTGGTTTGGTGTGTTCATTGCACCATTTAGTCAAATCGCGTTTTAAATACTCTCTGAAATACACCGCCATTCCTTCGTTGTGATCCTCATATTGATAATCCAGCTTGATGGGTGTATTTTTTAATTTTTCAAATTCTTCATCTGTCAATTTATTGTTCCGTTTCATTTGACCCAAAACAGTATTTCTTCTCGACATCGCATTTTCAGGATTGCGTTTTGGATTGTACATGGAGATACCTTTTAATACCCCTACAAGTATGGCACATTCTTCTGTTTTTAAATCAGCAGGAGCTTTGTTGAAAAATTCCTTGGCAGCAGATTTGATGCCGAATGATGAACCCGAAAAGCGCACAGTATTTAAATACATGCTGGCTATTTCTTCTTTGGTATAACGTCTTTCTAATTTTACAGCAATTACCCATTCTTTAAGTTTTTGTGCAATACGCACCACCACATTGGGACGCTCGCCTTCATCATAATGGAACAGGTTTTTAGCAAGCTGTTGAGTAATGGTACTGGCACCGCCATTTGAACCGAATCCGGCCACTGCACCAACTAAGCGTTTGGCATCTATGCCTGAATGGGTATAAAAGCGTTCGTCTTCGGTTGAAATCAACGCATCAAACATTTTAGGTGAAATTTCTTTGAATGATACGTATGATCTTTTTTGAATATAATATTGGCCCATCATCACACCATCTTCGCTATACAATTCGCTGGCAAGTGCACTTCTTGGATTCTCTAGTTCTTCGATGTCGGGCATGTGTCCGAGTATGCCAAAACCAACTAAAATAAAGAATACAGGAATGGCAATTAAAAAGTAAATAAAAAATCGCCAGAATTTTCTGATGATATTGGGTGATTGATTCGAAGGTTTGTTCATTGATGCTGTTTTAGTTTGGGTAGGAGGCTTTGTAAAAAGGAATGTAATCGTCAATTTTTGTTTCACCCATCAATATGGCAAAGTTGTCTTTGCTGATGAGGTAATGTTGAAACTGATCCTTGGTCGGAAATTCACTAAACAAAGTTGAATTGCCTTTTACCTGTTCTATAAATTCTTTAGCGCGTGCTAATGTTTTAAAATTATTGACAATCAATACCTGCGACTGTCCGCCTAATATGCTGTTGGTTATCTGCAATTCATCAAGTCCAAATTGACTTTTATTGAAATTGCTGAAGAGCGTTTTCAGTTGACTCATGTTCACTCCTTGCGGTACTACCAGCATATAAAAATGGGGACTGTTTTCGTCATATTTATATTTGCTGTTATTGTTAGTATTCTCAACTTTTTGTTCCGATTTTGGTTTCTTTGAATTGAGAATGACCAATGTTTCTGCTGCTTGTTTGCCAATATCCGTATCAGGGTAATTGTCGACTATGGCTTTTAATTTTTTCTCAAATGTTGCCATATCACCCTGCTCAGCAATAATCAAAGCTTCCAGATAATCGAAATTAACCTGCAAAGGATTGCCTGTGTAGCGTGTGTCATTTTCTTTCTTATACTCTAAAGCCTGGGCAAATTGTTTGCTTTTATAGGCCTGATAAGTTTTCTTATACAACTGTTCTATTTCATCGTCTGTTTTATTGACAGATTGATTGGCACTTGAATCACTTGTTGTATTGGTCAACACATCAATAAAGGTGCTTTTTGGGTCCGCTTTTTTAATCAGGTCGAGGTAGTAATTGTATTGTTCTTCGTGGCCCTGCTCTTTATTGATTTTAGCAAGCAGATACCATGCATTAATTTCAAACTTGTTTTTAGGATATTTTTTCAATAATTCCTCCAGCATTTTTTTTGCTTTTTCCGGTTCACCTAGACTTTGATAATACACATTGGCTCCAAGAAAATAGGATTCGGCTATCTCGTCTTTCAGCTTTTGTTTGTCGGCTGCAGTAAAGGGTATATTGGTGTAGTATTTCTTTCTTTCTTCAGGCACATCTGCCAATAACTCATTTCTTTTTTCATTGCCGGGATCAATCGTTTCCTGTTCATCATTGATCTTTTTGTAGACAGCACTTTTGTTGCTGCTGATGGCCCAAAATTCTGTTAATTCTCTGTTGCCCCAAATACGTTGAAAGTCTTGCAAACCCTTAGTTTTAGCGGCCTGATTGTAAAATGGAAAATTGGTGGAGACGATTTGAGTGGATGGCGATTGAGTCAGTAATTGCTGTTGAATTTTTTGTCGCTCCTCGAGTAATTTTTGTTCTTCCGCTTTGCGTTTTTCATCGGCAATTATGCGATCGATGGTTTTCTCTCTCAGTGCTTCATTATCTCCTAAACGCAATAAACTGTCTTTCTCTTTGATATTAATCAAGTGCTTAATCAATTCATTCAACACCTGATTTTTAGCAATAACATTGTTGTAATCCGGATTCGATTTGTCTATTGATCTGGCGGCACTGTCGTAGTAAACCTGCGCGTTTAGATAATCCTGGCGTTTGAAATACAAGTCGGCAAGTGCAAGATAAGCACTGCTCTTAATATTGAGATCATTGGCTTTACTTCTCAGTGAATTGGTATATTCAACAATGGCCATGGTTTCGTTTTTATCGGCCAATTCAAGATTACCCAATTCGTAATAAATCTGATCAAAGTAATCAATGTTCTTATCGTCCTTTAACATCACTCTAAGTGTAGACATGGCATTTCTAACCTCGCTTCTGTTTTTGATGTTAATGGCCTTTGCCATGTTTAATTTGGCATTAAAGGCAAACTCGTAAGGCGGATTCAGTTTTACAACTTTTTTATAACGGTCATTCGATTCACCGGTCTTTTTGATGAGACCGTATAATTGTGCCAGTACAAAATTGTATCTGATTTTTTTCGGTTTGTTTTTAAACTTCGGGATAGCGCCTTCCAATAATTTGATGGCAACTAAATATTTTTTCTGACGGATATTGATAGATGCACCTGCAATATCGAGTTGAGGCTTCAGTTTAGCCGGAAAGTCTTTTCTGTTGTTAATTCGGGTGTAAAGTGCTTCAGCATCTTCGTATTTCTTTAACTGAATATAAGTCACCAGCAAATTGATTTCAGCTTTAGCAGCAGGTATTGTATTTTTAAAATTGCCCGCTACATATTCGTAAACTTCTATCGCGGCATAAAAATCGCCTTTGTAAAACTGGGCATTGCCCATGTGAAGATAACTGTCGTCCACCCATTTTGATTTGCTGTGCTTGTCAATAATGTGAGAACATTTCTTCAGCACTTCATCCATTTTAGCGGCATTGCCTTTCAGAGATGCAGCATCACCGATAGGGTAAAGTGAAAGTACATCCTTGAAATTGTCTTTATATGCCAGCAGGGTATTGTCTTCAGCCTCAATTATCAATACATCCGAATTGTAGTAGTAATTGTAATGCGCTAAAGAGTTATGCCATTGTTTGGAAAACCAACTTTGGCCTGATACATTCAATACGAGAATAAACAGAACACATGATAATATTATTTTTTTGGCCTGATACAAAATTCTTTTTATTTTGGTTAACTTTGAAAACGCAAATTTATTATTTGATAAGCACATTTTTTACATGGAAAAGAAACAAGAGAAAAGAAAATTCCTAAAAAAGCTTAAAAACAAGTACCGTTTGTTGATTATCAACGAAACAAATTTCCAGGAGAAAACATCCTTAAGTCTCTCTCCGGGTAACGTTTTGCTCATTGCATCAGCAGGATTACTATTGTTTTCACTCATCAGTTGGGGAATATACACTATTTTTCCTTCGGTAAAAGATTATGCACCGGGTTACGCTCAAAATTTTGACGGAAGGATGAAAAATGAAGTGTTGAGTAAAATGCGTCAATTGGAAGGTAAACTGACAATTGCTGAAAAAAGAGAATTGGCAATGAAACAGATTATTGCGGGAGAGGATGTAACCGCCTATGATTTGCCTTACAAAGCAGATAAAAGCCGTTCGGTAGAATTGGGCATCAATGAAACTAAGGCTGATGGGGACAGGGTAAACAATGCTCAGGCCATTATTCAAAATGCCAAGAAACAAGAAGAACAGCAGAAACCAATGGTGAATCAAGGTGTGGCTGAAAAACCTGAACAAAGTGATTTATTGGGTAGTGAGTTATTGTTTTTTACACCTGTTAACGGAACTGTAATTGCTGATTTTAATGCAGGGGTAAGACCTTATATAGAGATTTTTACAAATGGAGAGCAGGCCATCAAGGCTGCCATGGAAGGCACTGTTATCTTTAATGGCTGGACACCGGAAAACGGCTATGTAATTTCAATTCAGCACCGCAACAATTGGATATCGACTTATAAACACAACGCCACTTTGTACAAGGAAACAGGCGCCTTGGTAAAAGCGGGTGAAACAATTGCCATTGTTGCCGAAACAGCGAAAACAGGTAAGAAAAATAATTTTCGTTTCGAATTGTGGCACAACGGTATTGCAGTTAATCCATTGAATTACATTTCTTTTTAATATTATTGCAGTAGGAAATGCTCAACAAAAACAACAAATCAGAAAACAATCAAGGGTCGGCCTTGAATATGGTAGGTACAGGTACCCTGGTAAAGGGTGATATGACTTCGGATGGCGACTTGAGAGTTGACGGCAGAATACACGGCAATGTGCATTCAAAATCGAAAATTGCACTGGGTGCAAGTGCAGAAATTATTGGTAATACAATAGCCAGAAGTGCAGATATTTCAGGCAAAATAGAAGGTGACCTCGAAATCAGTGAAACGCTTTTTTTAAGAGCAACATCAAGAATTATAGGCAATATCAAAACGTCTAAAATCATCATTGAAAGCGGAGCGATATTTAATGGCAGTTGCTATATGAATAAGTCGGATGCAGTGCCATCATCGACTTCAACACAATCCTAATTGAAAAAGAAAGCCCCCTTATCCGGTTATGCCAAATATTCCGCGATTGGTCTTCAAATGGGGGGAATTATTGCCATCATGACTTTTCTAGGTCGTTACCTCGACAGTTTTAAATGGCTGGAATTTCCTGTATTTACAATTGTCGGCATTCTGGTTGGCGTATTCGGGGCCATGTACTATATCATCAAACAACTTTAATGAAAAATTTAAAAATATACATCTTTACAGTACTGTTAATCGTTGCAGCGTGGTGTTTTCCTGTAACACTGATTTCGATGAACAATAAATACTGGTTGACAGCAGCCATTCTTTTTTTTATGGTCAATACCCTGTTTTCGCTTTATAAAATTAAGGGTGCTTTAACGGCAAATCAATCCCGATTCAATGCCACCTATTTTGGCTCCATGGGATTGAAAATGATTTGCGCCTTTATTTTTATTGTTATGTATTTAAAATTCAGCGAGTTGTTAAATAAGGGCGTTTTACTTGGAATGGTTTGTATATATTTTATCTACATGGGCTTTGAAATTCAATTTATCCTTTATAAATTGCGCACCAATTCAGAAAAATCTCAAAATGGTGATGATGCGCGAAAATAAAGGACTTTCAATTTTAACAAAACTAAAATTATTCATACTAATTCCGGTTTTCACGCTTTTTTCTCCTCTTTTTCTATCGGCCCATGGCCACGAAACGGATACAGCAACGACAGTTCAAGCTGCGCATGTAGCAGAAACTGAACACAGTACCGAAGCACATGGCGAAAAAGCAGAAGAATTTAATCCAGGTGATATGATTCTTGATCACGTGAAAGATGCTCACGACTGGCACATTTTAGATTGGAACGGACATGCAGTAAGCATCCCACTTCCTGTTATATTATATGACAACGGATTACACATCTTTTCTTCATCAAAATTCGAACACGGTCACGCTGTAGCAGAAAGCAAAGGCAATTTCTACAAACTACACGAAGGGCATATTTATTCAACTGACGCTTCAGGTGCTATTCAAACCGGTGAAGAAAATGCAATATTAAATGCTAAGCCGCTTGACTTCTCAATTACTAAGAACGTACTGGCCTTATTTATAGGCGCTATATTAATGCTGGTTATTTTCCTTTCAGTTGCAAAAGCATACAAAAATAGAGGACAGAAAGCCCCTAAAGGATTACAATCTTTAGTTGAGCCATTGATTATCTTCTTAAGAGACGAAGTGGTAAAACCTTCAGTAGGTAAACACTACGGTCGTTTTATGCCATTGCTGCTCAGCATATTCTTCTTTATCTTTATTAATAACCTGATGGGATTAATTCCAATCTTCCCTTTCGGTGCTAATTTGACCGGTAACATAGCAGTTACAATGATATTGGCGATTATCGTATTCTTTGTTGTCAATTTCTCAGCCAACAAATACTACTGGAAACATATTTTTATGCCTGATGTACCTATCGGTATGTGGGTATTGCTGATTCCGATTGAAATTTTAGGTGTGGTTTTAAAACCATTCGTATTGATGTTGCGTTTGTTCGCTAACATTACTGCGGGTCACATCATCATTCTCGGTTTCTTCAGTTTGATATTTATCTTTGGGCAAAAAAGCGTTGTTGCCGGTTACGGTACCTCTGTTTTGTCAGTTGCCTTTACATTGTTCATGAGCGTATTGGAATTGCTTGTTGCATTCCTGCAAGCTTATGTATTTACACTGTTGACTTCCCTATACATAGGTTCAGCAGTTGAAGAACACCACCACGCAGAAGACCATCATTAATTTATAAACAAAAAAAACCCAAAATAATATGTCAATTTTAGAAATTTTATTAGAAACAGTATCAGCCGACCCATCTAAATTAGGTGCTGCCATCGGTGCAGGTTTAGCCGCAATCGGTGCAGGTATCGGTATCGGTAACATTGGTAAAAGTGCTTTGGAAAGTATTGCACGTCAACCGGAATCAACTGGCGACATCAGAGCTAACATGATCGTTGCAGCTGCGTTGGTTGAAGGTGCGGTGTTCTTTGCAATCGTACTTTGCTTGTTGATATTGTTCGTAAAATAATATCACGGAGATACACAGATTAGCAGGAAAGGGTAAAACACCGCTTTCCTGCTGATTTTACATTAATTAAAAACAAACAAAAAAATGGATTTAGTATTACCCGGTTTAGGTCTTACCTTTTGGATGGTATTGGTATTCGGCTTGCTGATGTTCCTGCTGAAAAAGTTTGCGTGGAAACCGATTTTAACTGCATTACACGAAAGAGAAAACTCAATCGAAGAAGCATTGAAATCAGCTGAAACTGCCCGCGAGCAAATGGCAAAACTTCAAAGCGACAACGAAGCCATGCACAAACAGGCTAGGGAAGAACGCGACCAAATATTGAAAGAGGCTAGAGAAATGAAAGAGAACATCATTTCTGAAGCAAGAAAAGCTGCTGATGTTGAAGGCAAACGCATGATACAAAAAGCAACTGAAGAAATTAATAAGCAAAAGGCAAATGCCATTGCTGAATTAAAAGGTCAGGTGGCGAGCCTTTCAGTAAATATTGCTGAAAAACTAATCGGCAATCAATTGTCAAATAATGCGGATCAACAAAGCATTATTGCCAATCAAGTGAATAACCTGAACAACAACCAACAAGCTATCGCATAATCTAATGTCAGAAATTAAAATAGCCAACCGATATGCACAAGCGCTGATACAACAAGCCATTTCAGAGAATAAGCTTGAAGCAGTAGCTAGTGATATGCAGGCACTTTACAGCACCTGCAATGCAAGTAAGGATTTAAGAAACGTGTTGACCAATCCTATCATTGCCGGCAGTCAGAAATTGAGTGCTTTAAAAACTATTTTCAAAAATTTCGACAATTTATCTGTTCAACTCATCACTTTGGTGTGTTCTAAAAACAGAGAAAATATATTACAAGAAATTGCCGATGCTTTCATGACTGCTTACCGTTCACACAAAGGTATTCAGAAAGTAAATGTAGAATCAGCAGTTGCTGTTGATGAAGCTACATTGCAAAGCATCAGACAATTTGTAAAACAAAAAACAGGTGCAAATGATATTGAATTGCACACAAGTATTAATCCTTCAGTGATTGGCGGATTGGTAATAAAGTATGGTGACAATCTGCTGGACTCAAGCATTGCCGCCAAAATCAGAAATCTCAAAAAAGAATTAAACATCGCATAATAAAATAAATCATGGCAGAAATAAGACCTGATGAAGTTTCAGCAATTCTGAAACAACAGATAACAAACTTTAAAACAGAAGCCGAACTAGAACAAGTTGGTACTGTACTCCAAGTAGGTGATGGTATTGCCCGTATCCACGGTCTTACCCAGGTTCAGTCAGGTGAGCTGATTGAATTTGAAAATGGCATGAAAGCCATTGTATTGAACCTTGAGGAAGATAATATCGGTGCGGTATTATTTGGTAGCAGCACATTGATTAAAGAAGGTGATACCGTTCGCAGAACAGGTAAAATCGCTTCAATCAACGTTACCGAAAGCATGCTGGGTCGTGTTATTAACACACTTGGTGAGCCTGTAGACGGTAAAGGTCCATTGACCGGAGATATTTACGAAATGCCTTTGGAGCGTAAAGCACCGGGTGTATTGTTTCGTGAGCCAGTTAAAGAACCATTACAAACAGGTATCAAAGCGATTGACGCGATGATTCCAATCGGAAGAGGTCAGCGTGAGTTGATCATCGGTGACAGACAAACAGGTAAAACTGCTGTTGCGATTGATACCATCATTAACCAAAAAGAATTTTTCGAAAAAGGTAAACCGGTATATTGCATCTATGTTGCGGTAGGTCAAAAAGAATCTACAGTAAAACAAGTTGTAAAAACACTGGAAGAAAAAGGTGCAATGCCGTATACGGTTGTTGTATCTGCTCCATCTTCTGCTCCTGCTCCATTGCAGTTCTTCGCGCCTATGGCCGGTGCTGCTATCGGTGAGTTTTTCAGAGACAGAGGTTTGCCGGCTTTGATCGTTTATGACGATTTATCAAAACAAGCGGTGGCTTACCGTGAGGTGTCATTGTTGTTGAGACGTCCACCGGGACGTGAAGCATATCCGGGTGATGTGTTCTACTTGCACAGTCGTTTGCTTGAAAGAGCTTGTAAATTGAACGCTTCTGATGCGATTACACAAAACATGAATGACTTGCCTCCTTCATTGAAAGGTAAAGTTAAAGGTGGTGGATCATTAACAGCATTGCCAATTATTGAAACTCAAGCAGGTGACGTATCTGCTTATATCCCAACCAACGTAATCTCAATTACAGATGGTCAGATTTTCCTTGAATCAAACTTATTCAACAGTGGTGTGCGTCCTGCGATTAACGTAGGTATCTCAGTATCACGTGTGGGTGGTTCGGCTCAAATCAAATCAATGAAAAAAGTAGCTGGTACTTTGAAACTGGATCAGGCGCAATACCGTGAATTGGAAGCGTTTGCTAAATTCGGTTCTGACCTTGATGCTGCTACTAAATCAGTATTGGAAAAAGGTTCACGTAACGTGGAAATCCTGAAACAAGGTCAATACGCGCCATTGCGTGTTGAACAACAAACTGCAATTATTTACTTGGGTACCAAAGGTGCTTTGAACAGCATTCCGGTAAGCAAAGTAAGAGCGTTTGAAGCTGAGTTTTTGGATATATTAGAACGCAAACACAAAGACTTGTTAAACAATATCGCTGCAGGTAAAATTGATGATACTATCACCGGTACACTTGAGCAGGTTTGTGCAGAATTAACAGTTAACTACAAAGCATAATACGTAAGGTAAGATGGCAAATTTAAAAGAGGTAAGAAGCCGTATCAGTTCCACTATTTCAACGCAACAGATTACGAAGGCGATGAAATTGGTGTCTGCAACCAAATTGCGGAAGGCTCAAAGTGCCATTTTCCAAATGCGCCCTTATGCCGAAAAACTGAATGGTGTATTGCAAAACCTTGCCGATAGCGTGGATGATGAGAAACTGGCAAAGTATTTCAAAACACAACAGTTAAACAAAGTATTGATTGTTGTTGTTACCAGCGATAGAGGTTTATGTGGTGGTTTTAATGCCAATGTGGTGAAAAGAACCAAAATGCTTTTGGAAAATGATTACGCTGCACTAGTTCCTAAAAAACAAGTTGAGTTGTTATTCATCGGTAAAAAAGGATATGAGGCATTGAAAAAATATGACCTTCCTTTCAATACATCTTATATGCAAACTTTTGCAGACCTGAATGCTGAAGCCGGTTTTGAGATTGGCGACTACATTCTGTCTCAGTTTGTTTCAGGTGTTTACAATCAGGTTGAAGTCGTTTACAATAAGTTTAAAAATGCAGCAACTCAAATTGTTACCAACGATACCATGTTGCCGGTAACTTTAGATGTGGCTAAAAAAGCAAAACAAGCTAACGATTATATTTTCGAACCGAATAAAGTAGAAATACTGGAAGAAATTATCCCACGTTCAGTAAAAACCCAATTGTACAGAAGCTTATTGGATTCATTCGCCAGTGAACACGGTGCGCGTATGATATCAATGGATAAAGCAACTGACAATGCAGGTGAGATATTGAAACAATTGAAATTGCAGTACAACAGAGCCCGTCAGGCAGCTATTACCAACGAAATCTCTGAGATCGTGGGTGGTGCAGCAGCATTGAACGGTTAATCAAAAAATATTCTATTAAGAGCCATCCGCTACAACGGGTGGCTTTTTTATTTCCAGGAGATTTTTAACCACTAAGACTAGGAGGTTTTTTAACACAGAGGGCACAGAGGGGAGGCACACAGAGGACACAAAGAATACAAGGAACATTTACCCGATAAACTCTTTGCGTACTATTTGGATTTACCCCAGCGCTAACATAGTAATAACTCTTCTATTCTCTCAAACACCTCTGCGTTCTCTGTGTGGTTTTATCTCTGCGTTCTCTGTGGTTAATCCCCTTCTCAGTCTCTGCGATAAATAACACAACTCATTGGAAAATCGAAATATTATTTTACTTTCACATCAGGAAATGAAAGGTATCAGTATTGCCATATTGTTATTGCTGTTTACAGGGGTAAATGCCCAGAACAACTATACCCAATTCGTTAATCCCATGATTGGCACAGGAGGGCATGGTCATACTTTCCCGGGTGCTACCCGCCCATTTGCCATGGTGCAATTGAGTCCCGATACAAGAATAGATGGCAGTTGGGATGGTTGCAGCGGCTACCATTACAGCGATTCTGTAATCTATGGATTTTCACATACTCACCTAAGCGGTACCGGTTGCAGCGATTATGGCGATATCATGATTATGCCTAAAATGGGAGAAGGCACGTGGATGAAAGAAAGCTACGCATCAACCTTTAAACATACAACAGAAAAAGCAAGTGCAGGCTTTTACGCAGTGCGGTTAGAAAAATCATTAATAGAAGTGCGATTGACCACAACAACACGTGTCGGATTACATGAATATACATTTAGTAAAGCAGGCAAGGCCAGTATTTTATTAGACTTGCAGCACAGAGATGAATTATTGGCCGGAAGGATACACGTCATTGACAGTCAAACAATAGAAGGTTTTAGAAGGAGTAAAGCATGGGCAGCCGACCAGTTGGTGTATTACAGAATTCAATTTTCAAAACCATTTATTACACAACATGTCATGAGTGGAGATAACTGGGACTATTGGGCTAATTTTAATTTTGATGTCAAGAAAGGGGAGTCCGTTTACGTGAAAGTATCTATTTCAAGTGTTGATGAAGCGGGGGCCAAAGCCAATATGGACAAGGAACTGCCACATTGGAATTTTGAAACAATAAAAGCGGAATCTAATGCTGCCTGGAATTTTGAACTCAATAGAATAAAAGCGTATGGTGGAACTCAGACAGAAAAAACTAATTTCTATACAGCCCTTTACCATTGCATGATACATCCCAATGTGATGAATGATGTGGATGGGCGCTATAGGGGAAGAGATAAGCAAATACACAAAGCTGAAGGATTTGATTATTATACGGTCTTTTCTTTATGGGATACACATAGGGCATTGCATCCATTGTTGAATATCATTGATAAAAAACGCTCACATGATTTTATCATGACTTTTAAAGCGCAGTTTGAGCAAAGCGGTCGCCTACCCATGTGGGAATTGTGGGGCAATGAAACAGACTGTATGATAGGGTTTCACAGTGTGAGTGTTATTCTTGATGCATATAACAAAGGGGTAATAACTCGCGATGAGTTGGAGGCCATCTATCCTGCGGTAATTGCTGAGGCGATGAGCAACAGATTTGGTCTGGATAAATTCAGGGCCAAAGGGTTTTTATCAGTAGAGGATGAAAGTGAGAGTGTAAGTAAAACGCTCGAATACAGCTATGATTATTACTGTGTATCAGAGATGGCAGAAATTATGGGTATTCCCGATGAGGCTGCATATTTCAGAAAATTAAGTACAGGTTGGCAGAATGTCTATGATTTTAAAACAGGGTTTGTTCGTCCGCGAAAAAATGGCGGCTGGCTCGAACCGTTTGACCCTAAGCAAGTCAATAATCATTTTACAGAAGCCAATGCCTGGCAATACTCATTTGCATTTTCTCACAGCTATGAGTCTATGAGAAATGATATAAAAATATCTCAATTGTTCAATGCAGATACTAAAACTACCGGCAGGGAGCAATCGGATATTACAGGGTTAATTGGACAATATGCACAGGGCAATGAACCCAGTCATCACATTCCCTATTTGTTCAGTAATATTGATTCGACAGCCAAGTATATCAAAAAAATATGCAAGGAGTTATACAAACCGACTGCTGATGGATTGTGTGGGAACGAGGACTGCGGTCAAATGAGCGCCTGGTATGTGTTCAGTGCCATTGGCTTTTATCCGGTAAATCCTTCTTCCAATGATTTTGAATTTGGAAAAATGTTATTTGATAGTGTAAATTTTGTGAATGGTAACAGGAGAGTTGTTGTGTATAATGTTAAACAACAACCGGGGAAAGACTATTATAGATCAGATTGGTTTTCACTAAACATGAAAGAATCGAAGATTTATTATGGTTTTTGTAAACTAGAGAATTTGAGAGACAGGGTTTTAGTACAGCATTTCTCAGCACCAGTAATAGAATCTAACGGGAAGATTTTTATGAATACAATGATGAACATTAAGATAAATTCAAATATAGATTCAAGATATTATAACAGGTCACTTGATGGGATTTATTATACAACTGATGGGCAGGAACCGGGACTGAATTCAAAAAAGTTTGAAAAGGATTCTGAGATAATAATTGATAAAAATACAACTATAAAAGCTGTCAATATTGCAAATGGAGGCAAAAGCAAAAGTGCTACTAGTGTCGCCCATTTTTACAAACGCCCCAACAACTATACCATCAAAATCAACAGCACCTACAACAAGCAATACACAGCCGATGGAGATGATGGTTTGATAGATGGATTGTTAGGTGACCTCGACTGGCGTAAGGGTCGTTGGCAAGGTTACCAAAGTCAGAACTTTGAAGCAATTGTAGATTTACAGGAATTGAAACAGATCAGTTCTATCAGTTCAGGATTTTTACAGGATACCCGTTCATGGATACTGATGCCTAAAAGTGTGACCTATTATGGGTCGGCCGATGGTGTTAATTTTGAGAAAATTACAACCATTGAAAATACGGTAGCTGATAGCAACTACACAGCTCAACGCAAGGAGTTTAGTTGTGCTGAAGTGCCTAAAAAGTACCGCTATATTAAAGTAACGGCTGTAAATTATGGATTGTTGCCACCATGGCATCAGGGAGCAGGTGGCGATGCCTTTATTTTTATTGATGAAATAAGCATCCTTACTAAGCCCTAATTCCTATTTCCTCATCCCTTATCTCAACTACATACCGTAGCGTTTCATCCCCAAATTATCAGGGAAGAAAGCATCTTCAAAATGCTCCACTTTTTTTTCAAATTGATTGATGATGACTGAAATAATATCATAACGAATATCAATATCGGTATGATTATTCTCATCGCAATAGGCTTCGGCTGCTTTGGCAAACAGTTGTTGTTTCTTGTTGCTGACAAATGTTTCAGGGAGTCCGAAGGCCTCTGTCTGTCTGGTTTTTACTTCAACAAATACATAAGTGTCACCAATTTTCGCAATAATATCGACTTCAGCTTTTTGAAATCTGTAATTGAGTGATAGGATAGAGTAACCCGAAGCAATTAAATGTTCTTTGGCCAGTTGTTCACCTTGTTTGCCAAGTTCGTTGTGTGCCGACATAGTTTTAATACAAATAAAGAATAATACGTCAAATAATGCAATTGTATTTGTGTACAGCATTTAAGCAATCAGTAGTATCTTTGCCATATGCAAGATTGCCGTTTAAAGGATTTGGGTTTGATAGATTATGAGGAGGCCTGGCAATTGCAAAAACAATTGTTTAACAAGGCAATTGAGCAAAAACTGACCGGTAATTCAAAGGAACTTATTCATCATTTATTGGTATGTGAGCACCCGCCTGTTTACACCTTCGGAAAAAGTGCTGACAAGGCTAATTTATTGCTCACTGCAGAAGAAATGCAGGAAAAGCAAATCCAACAATATGATGTTGAAAGGGGAGGAGATATCACTTATCACGGTCCCGGTCAATTAGTGGTATACCCCATATTCGACATTGAAACATTAAAGATAGGGGTGAAAGATTTTGTGTTTAAAGTTGAGGAATGCATTATCCGTACACTACAGCAATTTGGAATAGAGAGTGAGCGGATTAATGGCAGAATTGGTATATGGTTGGGGAAGGATTCTGAAGATGAGCGGAAAATAGCGGCCATAGGAATTAAATGCAGCCGGTTTATCACCATGCATGGCCTGGCTTTGAATGTGAATACGGATTTAAAATATTTCGATTACATCATTCCATGTGGGATCAAGGATAAGGCTGTTACCAGTATCGCCAATGAGATTCATCGTCAAATTGATTTCACTGATGTAAAAAAAGTTTTGATTAATGAATTTTCCGCTACTTTTGAATTAAAATTTATTTAAAATGAAAAAAGGATATTTAATTGCATTAGGCATTATTGCATTATTAGGATTTTACAGTTGCTCACAGTATAACGGTTTGATAAAAACAGACGAGGATGTAAACAAAACCTGGGGCGATGTTCAGGCCAGCTACCAGCGTAGAGCTGATCTTATTCCCTCACTTGTGGCCACTGTTAAAAAAGCTGCCGAAAATGAGAAAGATATACTTACCACTGTTACCAATGCAAGAGCAGGGATAGCCAATCTTGAAAAAGAAGCAGGAGAGATTAAAGGTGCTGTTGATAATGCTAAAACACCTGCCGATCTAGATGCTATTGGCAATAGAATTAATACGGCTATTAAAATAACTATGGAGGCATATCCTACCATTATGAGTACTGCCGGTTTTGTGGGTTTGCAAGATCAACTAGAAGGCACAGAGAATAGGATTAATACAGCTCGTGCAGATTACAATGGGGCTGTTAGAAATTACAATGTTAAAACAAGAAGTTTCCCGGGAAATATTTTCGCGGGTATGTTTGGGTTCAAAGTAAAAGAAGAGTTTAAGGCAGCAGAAGGAAGCGACAAAGCACCTGATGTAGAAAAATTATTTGATAAATAATTACAGTGTCTTTACTGTCTATTTTTCAAAAGAAATTCTTTTCAAAAGAAGATGAATCTCTTATCGTAAAAGCGATTCAAGAGGCAGAACTCGGTACTTCCGGAGAGATACGTGTGCACCTGTCAAAAAAAATTCATCAGGATGTTTTGCAGGACGCGGCTGCATGTTTTTCCAAATTAAAAATGGATCAAACGGCAAGACGCAATGGCGTACTAATCTACATTGTACCTTCAGCACATCAATTTTCAATAATAGGTGATGTAGGATTTCATGCAATAGCAGGGGATGAATTTTGGCAAAGCGAAAAACAGATTATAGAAAATTCATTTAAAGCAGGACAATACGCCAAGGGTGTGGCAGATGGAATAGAAGCCGTTGGAAAAATTTTGAAAGTGCATTTTCCAAGAGAAGATAATGATGTGAATGAATTAAATGATGAAATTTCGTATGGTAAATAAGATAGGCTTGTTCTTGTTATGTTGCTTTTTAACAAGCTTTCAAGGATATGGTCAGGAGCGCAAGGCCGTACCGCCATTTGTAAATTTTGTCAATGATTTTGCAGATGTTTTAACGCCTCAGGAAGAAGCAGCACTCAATAGTAAAATAAAGGCAATTAAGGACAGTAGTCATGCTGAAATAGCAATTGTTACAGAGGCTTCGCTTGACGGTAGAGATGTGTTTGATCGCAGTATGGATTTTATCCGTGAATACAAAGTAGGCGATGGGCAATTGAATAGTGGGGTACTGATTTATTTAGCGGTCAACGACAGGAAAATATTCATTCAAACTGCTGATAAAACACAGGGCGCACTAACAGATTATACCACTAAATTAATCATTGACAGAAGCATTACCCCTGAATTTAAAGCAGGCAATTATTACCAGGGACTGGATAATGGGGTAACATCCATTTTTCAGGTACTCAATGGTGAATTTAAAGCACCTGCTAAAAAGAATAAAACAGGACAAAGTATATTCATTTTATTAATCATAATTGTCGTAGTCATTACCATTTTATCGCGATTTGGAGGTGGGGGTAATGGCGGCTATAACAGTCGTGGTGGTTACATCTTGCCAAATATCTGGCTGGGTGGTGGCGGGTTTGGAGGAGGTGGAGGCGGCTCTTCAGGCGGTGGATTTGGCGGGTTTGGAGGCGGTGGAGGATTCAATGGAGGGGGAGCAGGCGGCAGTTGGTAATAATTTGATTTTAAAAATTAAAACTAAATACGATGCTAGAAAATATACAACTACAGGATTTACTGGTGCTGGATATTGAAACAGTGGCCCAGAAAAAAAGTTTCGAAGAACTGGATGAGGAATGGCAGGAATTATGGTCGCGTAAAGCAGGTGCATTGAATAATCCCGAAGTAAGTCCCTCTAAGGTTTATGAAAGGGCCGCCATTTATGCCGAATTCGGGAAAATCGTTTGTATTGGTGTTGGTTTCTTTCATCAAATAGATGGTGAATATCACCTCAAAGTAAAGTCATTTCACGGACACGATGAGAAACAAATACTGATCGATTTCAGTGATTTGCTCAATACTAAATTTAATGGCGCTCGTCATTTACTCGTAGCCCATAACGGAAAGGAATTTGATTTTCCATACCTCTGCAGACGCATGCTCATCAACGGTCTTCCTATTCCAAGAATTCTTGACAATTCAGGAAAAAAACCCTGGGAAGTACCGCATATTGACACCATGGATTTATGGAAATTCGGGGATTACAAAAACTACACATCTTTAAATGTATTGGCCAAATGTTTTGGTATACCCTCTCCTAAAGATGATATTGACGGCAGTATGGTGGGACATACATATTGGCAACAAGGTGATATTGAACGCATAGCAGTTTATTGCAAAAAGGATATTGTAACAACAGCTCGCCTTTTACTGAAATTCAAGAATTTACCCTTACTGGAAGATACGCATATAATTGTAAAATAATGACCGTAATAAGCAACTTTTTTTGCTTATGCGTGTCTTTTTTATTAAATTTGCGTTTACAGTGAAAAGTATTGGCCTATTATTGATTTCGCTATGTTGTCTGCAGTCTTTGTTTGCAGCTCGACCTTCTGTACACGCTTCAAATTTTACAGCATCAAATATTACTTGTAATTCGGTACTGTTGAATTGGGTGTATGGGGATGGTGCAGCCCGAATAATTGTAGCCAGAGAAGGATCTGCTCCATCGTTCATACCTTCCGATATGACGGCTTACAGTGCCGATAATCGTTTTGGAAAATCAACGGACATGGGTTCCGGTAATTTTATTGTTTACAATGCAGGTGGAACAAACTTTATCAGAATTGATAGTTTGAAAACAGGCAGAACGTATTATTTCACGATTTACGAGCACGATAATAATGCAGCAAATACCCTTTACTACACGACCTCTCCGCCAACTGTTAGTGTTACCACACATTCTATAACCCTCGATTTCAATATTTTTTACAGAGACAGTTGTCAGATTAGGAATTTATATGAATTTGATAATAACTCAACTTCTACCATTCCCGGCATCAGTTATAGCTACGATTATGGCGATTCTTATACAGGACCGGCTCCTACAACAGGTTTGGTAAGTCACAGTTATACAATATCAGGTAATATACAGGCACGACTCATTGCAACGCCTTCATTGGGGTGTGTGAATACGATGGCAAAGCCTGCAAGGGTTTATAGGAAAAAGAATGCCTATATTGATTTTTCAAAATTCAAGGACAGTATTCAGTGTATTGACGGCAACTATTTTGTCGTTGGACCAACACCATATCCTTCGCAATTGCCCGTTTTTTATCGCTACAATTGGTCGCATGGAGATGGAACATTTTCTGATTTTGGTGTAATGAAGAAAACGTATAACAAAAGCGGAAGGTTTACTGTTCAGGTTGAAATCAAAACATTTACACTAAAAGGAGATACGATAGGTTGTGATGATACTTTGAGATTTGATTTGGTTGTTTTACCTAATCCTACAAAAGGCGCTATTTACGATACAGTGAAATGCAAAAAATACAATCTCTTTAATTTCACTAATCAAGATAATAATCTCACTTATTTCAAATGGTATTTTGGTGATCAGGATTCAAGTGATTTAAAAACAGTAACACATAAGTATGCCGATACAGGTAAATACACAGTAATGCACGTGGCATATGCCAGCACAGGGTGTAAGGGAAGGGATACATTCGATATAAGGGTATTGCCTGATGTTAACCCCAACTTCAATGGCCTCGATCCAACTTATTGTACTTCAAAAAATATTGTGACACTGCTCCCTGATTCAGTAGGAGGTGTATTTGAGGGGTATCAAGTAGATAACCCCGGCTATACTTTTGCGCCTACTACACCAGGACAGTATAAGTTGAGTTATATATACAAGACACCGTTCTGTTCCGATACAATGACTAAGGATTTCGAGATTTTTCCAACTCCTGTACCAAGTCTTGGACGCGATACGGCTATATGTTCTGATGTGCCATTTACCTTAGATGCTAAAATAGCAGGGAGTTATCTTTGGAGTGACGGATCGACTAACAAAGATTTAACAGTTACTGGCACCGGCAATTATTGGGTAAAAGTAAGCACTCCTTACTGTTCAGCTTACGATACAGCCTCAGTTGTTTTCTCTACAGAACCCATCATTGATTTTGGGTTAGATACTTCAGTATGTAAAGGCAATGCACTGACATTAAGAGCAACTAATCCAAAATCCACTTATTTGTGGCAGGATGGAAGTACCGATAGTTTGTATTTTGTATACAGCCCGGGAAAATATTGGGTGCAGGTAACCAATCCTTGCGGTGTAACAACAGATACGATTTTAGTGTATTTCCAAAGCGATTATTGCGATTTGTTCATGGCCAATGCATTTTCACCCGACAACGACTTGCTGAATAATGAATTCAAGCCAATGGGGAAAAATATGACCGTGAAATTGTTTCAGATATATAACCGCTGGGGGCAGTTAATTTTTGAAACAGATAAAGACAATGTCGGTTGGAACGGTCAATACAACGGCAAAGAAGCTCCTCAGGATTTATACCTTTGGAAATTGTTCTACACCACACCTAACGGCAGGTATATCAAAAAGAGCAATGCCGCTGGTACTGTTCTGTTAATTAGATAAAATTTTATTTACTGTCCCTGAATAAGGATAGTTTCTTCAATGATGTTGCAGCATTCATTTACCTGGTCTTTGGTAATTGTTAATGGTGGTGCAAATCGGATGATGTGATCATGTGTTTGTTTAGCCAATAAGCCGTGGTCTTTCAGTGCAATGCAAACATCATAAGCTGTTTTGCCATTGGCATAAGGTGCTACGACAGCTGCATTCAGTAAGCCTTTGCCGCGAACCGCAGTGATTAATGGCGAATTAATGGCTTTCAGTCTTTCTCTGAAGAGAACACCCATTTCATACGCGTTTTCTGATAAGCGTTCTTCTTTTACAATTTTGAGTGCTTCCATCGCAACAGCGCAAGCCAGCGGATTGCCGCCAAATGTGCTGCCGTGTTGACCCGGTTTTAAAGTCAGCATCACTTCGTTGCTGCTTAAAACTGCGGAAACAGGTAAAATGCCACCACCCAATGCTTTGCCTAAAATCAGAATATCCGGTTTTACATCTTCGTAATCACAAGCCAGTAACTTGCCGGTACGGCCAATTCCTGTTTGAACTTCATCCGCAATAAATAACACATTGTGTTTTTTGCAAAGGTCATAGGCAGCTTTCAGATACCCTTCATCAGGCACAATAACACCAGCTTCACCTTGTATAGGTTCAAGCATAAAGCCTGCAACATTATTGTCTTGTAAAGCTTTTTCAAGCGCCACTAAATCATTGTAAGGAATGATTTCAAAGCCGGGAACTAGCGGGCCGAAGTTGTTATAACTGTCTTTGTCAGCACTTGTGCTAACAGCCGCAATGGTTCTACCCCAAAAGTTATTTTCTACAAAAATTATTTTCGCTCTGTCGGGTGCAATGTTCTTTACTTCATATCCCCATTTTCTGCAAAGTTTGATGGCTGTTTCGCCACCTTCAACACCGGTATTCATTGGCAATACTCTGTCGTATCCAAAATACTCACAGATAAAACGGGCGTATTCTCCTAATAAATTATTGTGAAATGCGCGTGATGTCAATGTCAGTTTTTTGGCTTGTTCTGTAAGCGCATTCACTAATCGTGGGTGACAATGGCCCTGATTGACAGCGCTGTATGCTGAAAGGCAATCGAAATACTGTTTGCCTTCAACATCCCATACATATACTCCTTCACCTCTTTCAATAACTACCGGTATTGGGTGGTAATTGTGCGCATTGTAGGTGTCTTCGAGCACCATGAAATAGTCGGAGGTTGAATTTGTATGGGTCAGCATAATAGTTCTGCAAAGGTAATAAAAAAGCCCCGGATTGCAGGAATCAGGGGCTTTACAAAAATTATAAATTGAGGTATTAAGCGTGGGCTTTGCTTCCCAGTACTTCTAACATTTTAGCGCCTATTTCGGCAGGAGATTCAACAACGTGGATACCACATTCACGCATAATGGCCATTTTAGCAGCAGCAGTATCATCTTTGCCACCAACAATAGCACCGGCATGTCCCATTCTACGACCGGCAGGAGCAGTTTGACCGGCAATAAATCCTACAACAGGTTTAGTGCCATTGGCTTTAATCCATCTGGCTGCTTCAGCTTCCATGCCTCCACCAATTTCACCTATCATAATGATGCCGTCTGTATCGGGGTCATTCATTAACATTTCAACAGCTTCTTTAGTACTGGTGCCAATTATAGGGTCGCCACCGATACCGATAGCAGTGCTTTGTCCTAATCCGGCTTTAGTGATTTGGTCAACTGCTTCGTAGGTCAATGTACCTGACTTAGAAACGATGCCAATTCTGCCCGGAGTGAAGATAAAGCCCGGCATGATACCGACTTTAGCACCACCCGGTGTCATAACACCAGGGCAATTAGGGCCTATTAATGTGCAAGATTTGTTTTGGATATATTCTTTAACCTTCACCATGTCTTTTGTAGGAATACCTTCGGTGATACATACAATAACAGCGATACCTGCATCAGCAGATTCCAAAATGGCATCAGCTGCAAAAGCAGGTGGAACGAATATGATGCTGACATTGGCCGCAGTAGCGTTTACCGCTTCCTGAACAGTATTGAAAATAGGTTTACCCAATTCAGGGTGATTTGTTCCGCCTTTTCCCGGAGTAACACCACCAACTACATTGGTGCCGTATTCTATCATTTGACTGGCGTGAAAAGTGCCTTCTTTACCTGTAAATCCCTGAACGATTACTTTTGAGTCTTTACCAACTAATACTGACATAAATATTTGATATTAAATTTTTGTGCGAAATTAAGTGATAATGTTTAAAATTGAATGCTGTAAACATTTAATTTTGTAAAATTTATAAATCAGTTCAATGGACTTTGAAACATACAACAATCTGGTAGAATCAACTCTTGGTTTTTTAGGCCTGAATCCCGCAGAGGCAAGAAGTGAAGAAAAAGGCCAATGGCTGATCTTCAATGGCGATACAGAAATCTATATCGACCTTTGGGAACAAAAACAACAAAGCGCCTGGCTGTATTTTGAAAGTGACCAACCCCTCTATATATTTCAAATAATTTCACCTATTTGTTATCTGCCAACCATACATATGGAGCAGTTTTATGAAGAATTGCTGCACAATAACCTCAATATGCTCTATGGTTCCTATACCATTAATAAGGAAGAAAATGTATTGGCAGTGAAATTCCGCAGAATTTGCAATGGTTTGAAACAGGAAGATATCGTTGAAGCGATAGAAAGCATCGGCTATTATTCCGAATCTACCTTCAAAGCACTCAGCGAACGTTATGATGTGGCCAAAATAGAGGTTGAAGAAAATTAATTTTTTTTCAGACTTAGGCAACCTCAGGGCACCTTTCTTCTTCTTCTAATGGAATAAAGATTCAAAAACTTGTGTAAATGGCGATTTTTAATGCGGAAAAACTCAGTGGTATTGTAAGGCAATGCATTGATAATGACCCAAAAGCACAAAAACAGTTATTTGACATATTGTCGCCAAAAATGTATGCCATTTGTCTGCGTTATGCCAGACATTCGGATGAGGCCAAAGACATTTTACAGGAAGGATTCATCAAAATGTTCAAATATCTTGACCGTTTTGAGGGAAAAGGTTCTTTTGAAGGCTGGGTAAAACGTATTTTTATTAATACAAGTATTGAGTTTTACCGCAAAGCGCAAAAAGAAGCCGGAAATAATTCACTTGATCAGGCAGAAAATCAACCATTTGATGCTCAGATACTCTCTAATTTAAAAGTAGATGATTTGATGCGGATAGTGCAAGAACTGCCAACCGGTTACCGCACCGTGTTCAACCTTTTTGTTATAGAAGGATATGGGCACGAGGAAATAGCCCAAATGCTCAGTATTTCAGAAAATACAAGTAAGAGTCAATTGTTCAAAGCCAGGCAACATTTACAAACGATAATATTAAAAAGAAATTTAAGGTGAAAAATAATATAGACATATCAGAATTTGACAAGTTTTTCAAGGATGGCCTTGAAAATGCTATGCAAACGCCTCCTGCAGGTGTTTGGGAGAGTGTGTCAGGTTCATTGACTACATCTGCTGCAACTACAACTGCCGCAGTTGTTAAAACAGCTTTATGGCTTAAAGTAGGTGTTGCCATTATTACTACTTCAGCAATTATTCTGGGTACTGTTTATTTAACAGATTCAGAAAAAGAAACCATGCCGGCTGTTCAGGTACAGGAAACCCCTGTAAATCCAACAGTAGAAAATAATACACCAACTCCATTGGCTCCAATTGAAAATCCTGCCATCACACAAGCAGACCAGCCAGCTGGAACTAATGGGAATAATACATGGATTGATGTTTCTTTCCCTCCAAAGAAGAGTGAAGAACCACAAACCAACTATAATGAAGTACCGACTGATGCACCTGTAAGTAATCAGCAAACTGACTATAATTCACCTGTTACATTCCCTGCTGATGTTGCTCCGATTTTACCTAAAGCGGTAGTAAAGAAAAAAGACACCTCAATTTTAAACGGTGTAAGAGATGGAAACGAAGTGGTAGAAAATGATCATATCGTTATTAAAACCTCTGACAGTGTGCTGATTATTCCAAATGCATTTACACCAAATGGCGATGGCATCAATGATACCTACACGATAGACATAAAAGGGGAAACAAGTGTGAGAATAGTAGTGTTAGATCGCAATGGCAGTAAGATTTTTGAAACAACAGATAAAACAAAAGGTTGGGATCCAACAATTGACAATTATCCTGTTGGTACCTACTATGTGGTCGTGTACTATAAGTTCCCAAATTCACCTGAAAATAAGCACAGCCAAACCATCATTTTAAAACGATAAAAAACGACTTGTAAACTTCAATAAATTAATCTAATATAGCAACTTGAAATTATTATGAATATAAAGTATCAAATAAGCAGATCCCTGAAAGCATTCGGCCTAATGGCAGTCTTGCTCTTGGGTGTTTCATCTGTAAAAGCACAATGTACCATTACCACCTCAGGTCCTCCCTGTGTTAACCAACCAATTCAGTTTTTTTGTAACACAACCGGTGCAAGTAATTACAATTGGGACTTTAACAGTGAAGGTGCAAACACATCGCTTTGTAACCCCTCTTTTGCATTTAGCACTACAGGAACCAAAACGATAACATTAAGCCTGAAGCTGGCCAATGGCAGTACCTGTAACGCTACAACTACAATTGTAGTGAAAGGTGCTCCTGTTATTGATTTTGTAAAACTCTCAGATGATACAAGTTGCTTTTTTGGCAACTCGTTTTGTTTTAGAGATGATACAAAACCGGTAGACAATGGCGGTTGTATCAAATCCATCAAGTATGTGTGGAGTGATGGTGAATTGATTACAGTGTCAGGCACAGCACCAACAGGTGTTACAATGCCTAATTCATTTTGTAAATCATTTACCAACCCTGCCGGTGGTACTTACGACTTGTTAATTGAAACTGAAGATTGTAACGGTTGTATTTCCCGTAAAACTTTTCTATCTATTTGCGTAGTAAGAGCTTCAATGGGTTTGACGTTCTCATCTCTCAGACCAAAGGCTTGTGATAGTGTAAAATTAACAGTAACAAATGCTTCTTTAATAGATATTAAAGATATTGACTCATTCCGATGGGATTGGGGTGATAGTAAATTTACTTCAGGTAAAGGCGGAACCGGTGCGCCAAATTGGAAAACAACGGTATCTCACATGTTCTATACTCAAGGACCAAATGCAGGTGAGTTCAATACGAAATTAACTGTTTGGTCTAAATTCGGTTGTAAAGAATCTTTCACATTTTTCTCATCTGCAACCAATTTGAAACTTGATCCTCAAATTATAGCGAGTTTTGATTCGGTGTGTTATGATGATCCTGTGATTGATTTTACTATTAAAGGCGGAGTGATACCTCAGGGTGTGAGTCCGGTGTTCAACTATGGTGACCCTGATTCAGGGCCGTTGAACATTACTAGACAGTGGGTAGGGAATCATAGTTTTACTAAATCAGGACCATTCAAAATTAAATTTACCTATAATCACCCAATATGTGGTAATAGAGAAATATATGACACAATTCTGGTAATAGGGCCGGAATCCAAAATTGAAAAAGCGTTCAACTGGTTAGTGGATTCATTGAGATACCAGTGCGTTATTAAAGATACTGTTAAATTTAAAAACTTCTCTGTATTCTACCACAACGATAGAAAATTCAGAGATGATGACAGTACTTTTGTATTTGGAGACAGCTTATTATACGATGTTAAAAAAGACACCATCATTTTAGGCAATCCTACATTCGACAGAAATTACATGGTGTGGTTAAAACCGGGTTTCAATGCTCCATTAACCCACATATTCAATTCTAAATCCGGACAAACTTCAGTTGATGCGGCTCCTGCCAATCAAAGAGGAAATTCTTGTATATTCAGAGTATGGGATTTTGATGATGATTTTTGTGAAAAATGTACCACTGATACCAAAAACGGTATTAATACAGTTCTCAAAAATTGTAAGTTCTCAAAAGACTCCTTGCCACAACACTGGTATACACCTTGGGATTCCATCTATCAAACAAGAAACAGTACACGTGCTGCTAATGGTATCAGATACAATAAAGACTCAGGTCTTTGTATTCAAACCAAAATATGGCCGGATGACTCAATGGCAATTATCAGATATACCACATTGTATTATGGCAACAACGTATTGGGAAAAAAAGCAAAAGACTCCTTAATATATGCAGGTATCAAAAATAAAGTAATGGTGCCATCATTTATTGCCGGACCAGCACGGTGGGATGCGACATCCGAGGCCCCGAGGTTCTATCTAGGGCGAACGGACACCATGTACCTCGACAACAATAATGGTATTACACCTAACATGATAAGAGGTCTGCGTTATCAAACCGTACAAATTGGACAATCATTGATCCTTAAATCAAAAACTGATACAGCCTTCTTCAACTATTGGATAGTAGATGTATTGGATACAATTGCGAATGATCTTGTTAGACCATGGCACAATGTAGTTTCAAGAATGAAAATGCAAGGATATAATGCTACAGATAGTTTAGATCCGGCATTACACAGACAGAAATTCTATGAAGGAACTACTGTTAGATGTTTCAACGTTCGCTTGTTCCAGAAAGATATGTGTCACGCTTTAGCTTGCGAAAATCAGGCAACAGCTCAATTGGCTTTGATGCCTCCTAGTGCTAAAAAATTAAGAAAAGATGGTATGCAGTGTTTGGGTGGTAGCCAGGATAATTATGGTATAACCTTTATTCTGTCTGATACTAAACCGGGCTGTACACGTACTTATGCACAGATAAATTACGATACAGCATTGAGTAAATTTGGATGGGTGGATGCAATAGGCCCTAACTTGGCTGGTGGTTCAATTGCAACAGGTAATCTACCTCCTGTTAATCCTCCATACTTGGGTTATGACTTAGGCGGACCTGCCCCATCACGTTTCTCAAAACAATTTACAACTGACGACTTTAAGGATTCACTTACAGGTTATATCAATGTTGGTTTAATCGTAGGTACAGGTATGTGGAGAACTCCAAACGACCCTCCTATAGATGACCTGAACTACCCTGCTACTTGTATTGATACTGTTTACTATCCAAAATTCGCTCGTTTCCCTGTATTGGATAACAGATTCAGAATCATCAAACCTAAACAAGGTCCTGAGTTTACTAAAATATGCAGAAAAGATACTTTGTGTATGACTTTGATGCCACGTAACAGAAGTTATATTCCTGATGTTGAAGAGTTAAACTGGAGCTTATCTGCAGCCAACGTTGGTAAATACTTCGATAAGTACTACACAATGCAAGTAAATGAATACTATGAGCGTTTTGCTAAAAACAAAAATAATCCTTCAGATACTAACTTATACGATTACTTACACCACAAGAGCATTTCATATTTTGATGGGAAGAACAGTACTTTAGATAGTCAGGTGATTCAGGTTGCTAAGATTGTAAAATGGCATACTGAAGCAGATATTACTCCTGTATTCGATCAGATTAAACAAATTTTGATTGCTAGCAATATCGATATTTACGATTTAAGTCCTACCCAATTATCTGAAATTATCTGGAACGGTCAAGGCGCATTCGGAAAACCATACACAGGTTCAAGAGGTTGTTTGGATACTACAGGATATGGTAAATTCATCAGATTCTATAAAGTAAAAGACTCTAGTGTTATTACACACTTTAGAGATACCAGTTTATTGCCATTGAATAAAGTTGTTGGTTTTGATGGTCTAACCTATAATGCTTATTGCTTTGTTCCTCAATATTCCGGTTTTTATTTTGCTAACTTCGGTTTGAGAAGCCGTGCACCTGAGAATTGTGTAATGCAAACAGGAAGTGCTAAAAAAGTAATTGTTGGTTTCTATGGCAGAATGGATTACACTGATACTATCCTTTGCCACGGAGAAGATGTATCAGCCTACACTGAATTCAAATATTTTGATGCATATCCTGAAATCACCAACAGATTACTTGACCCAACTGACTATTGGTACGATAGAAGAAGTGAAGCAGGGAATCAAAATAGAGAAGGCAGAACAAGATGGGATTTGAGCAAGGACGATGATACTTTAAATCCTCCAAACACTGTATTTGGTCCTTTCCCTTATGGTCAAACAGGTGTTGGTACAGGTTCATTCCCTGCTGTACCTCCGGGAGTTGTTACTCACTTAGTTAAATTAGGCGGATTGTCAGTTCCGGGTGCTATCTATTACTTGTCAGATACAGGTGGATACTACCAAGTGAGAGTGACCACTGCGGATAGCTTGGGTTGTAGAGATACTTTCCCTCAGGATATCTTCGTAACAGCGGCTAACGCATTCTTTAAACTGGATCAGAATCGTCCTGAGTGCGCTACTGTAATTGAGTTCTTTGATTCATCATACGTATTCGACCCATGTGTATGGAAATTGAAAGACAAATGCGATTACATCACTAAATGGATCATCAACTGGGGTGATAGCAGCAAAAATAAAATCAGTACTTTCAGAAACTTCTTACCACCACAGATTGGTCACGATTATGTAAGAAACGGTAGATTCAAGGTTACCCTAAGGGTAGAAACTTATCTGGGATGTTGGGATACTTTCTCGCGCATGATTTATATACCTGGTCCGGTACCGTTCTTCGATACATTTATTCCTCGTAAGTACTGTGTGAACGAACGTGTTGACTTTAGCAACTTAAGTACATACATGAAACAAGATAGCAGTATCTGGTTATGGGACTTCGGTGATGGATTCTACGACAGTCAGTTCGATACAATCATCCCTGGTAAAAATGATACCATCAGTCATAGATATACCAAACCGGGTAGATATAAAATATTCCTGAGACAGAACTTTGTACTGAATCTGGGTGGAACTATCAAGAAGTGTTTTGTTACATATCCTGATACACTTTCAGAACAACCAATTTTCTACATCGATGTATACCCTTACGATTCTGTTAAACTCAAAATCTCAAGGACCGAAATTTGCGAAAATGACACTGTGGAGCTGATAGGTATGGTTAAACCAACTAATAAATACCAGTACTACAGATGGCACTTTGGGGTAACACCTACAGATACGCTCATCACTCAGGATACTTCATACCTTGATGATAAAGCAAAACGCTATGTAGATAAAGGCAGATACGTGATCAAGTTTATGGGTGATAGAAATACTGTAAACACAACTGAGAAAGTTTGTCCGGGTGAAGATTCAGTTATTCTGAATGTCGCTAATGTGAAAGCTGACTTCGAAATTGATACCACTAAATCTCCGATATTCTGTTTTGAGAATAAATCATTGAACAGTACCAACCACGCATGGAGTCTGTACAACAAGGAAGACATCATGTTATTGGATCCTGCAGATAGAAAGGTAGTCTTTGACGGAATAACAGGTTCTGAAGCAAATGACCCTAAACCATGCAGAGATTACAGAGATTCAGTAGGTGAGTATTGGGTATGTCTTGAAGCAATAAATGATATTGGCTGTAGAGATACCACGTGTCGCAAATTAGTAAACAGATTCGAAGCGTCTATCCGCCCACCAAACGTGTTCACTCCTGATAATGGTGCGTTCCAAGGTACTGATAAAGAAGGTCTGAAAGGTAACGATGTATTCAACATCGAAATCAAAGGCGAAGATTTATACGACCTGGTAATATATGACCGTTGGGGTGTGAAAGTATTCGATTCAAAAGATAAAAATGTTGACTGGAACGGAAAAATAAACAATACAGGTGCTGAGTGTCCAAATGGTACTTACTACTATATCTTGAACTACAGATATAAAGGTAAAGACAAGAAAGAACCGGTATTGAATGGAACTGTTCAGATCATAAGAGGATAACTAATAATATTATATTTCAAACAAACCCCGGCCTTAAAACCGGGGTTTGTTCGTTTATAGGAATAAGGGTTGTATTTTTGCCCCACTATGTTAGGCGCCTATCAACAGGATGATACCATCACAGCAATTGCTACGCCCAATGGTGTTTCAGCCATTGGCATCATCAGATTATCAGGACCCGAGGCATTTACAATTTGCAACAAGGTTTTTAAAGGGAAAAATATAACATTGCAGGCTTCCCATACCGTTCACTATGGCTTTATAATGAATGGCGATACAGCCATTGATGAAGTGATGGTGACATTGTTCAGAGCACCCAAAAGTTTTACAACAGAAGACAGTATTGAGATTGCTTGTCACGGATCACCCTATATACTTGAGCAAATCATCAATGTTCTTATCACCGCTGGAGCACGGCTAGCATTGCCGGGTGAATTTACAATCAGGGCCTTTATGAAGGGTAGAATCGACTTGTCTCAGGCAGAGGCTGTAGCAGATCTGATAGTGTCTCAAAACGCTTCCCAACACGCCATAGCCATGCAGCAAATGAGGGGAGGGATAACCAACGAAATTGCATTACTCCGACAAGAGTTGTTAGATTTTGTATCACTCATTGAACTTGAACTCGACTTTGGTGAAGAAGATGTTGAATTTGCTGATAGAAAGGATTTGTATACCTTGGTCAATAAAATCATACACCACATCAGTCCACTAATCAATTCATTCAGGTACGGCAATGCCATCAAAAACGGATTGCCCATTGCAATTATTGGTCGGCCAAATGCCGGAAAGTCATCATTACTCAATTTGTTGTTACAGGATGAAAGGGCAATTGTTTCAGATATAGCCGGTACTACCCGCGATACCATCGAAGAGGTAATGACAATAGGAGGAGTGCCCTTCCGTTTTATTGATACAGCAGGTATCAGGGCAACTGAAGATACCATAGAGAAAATTGGCATAGCAAAGGCTTTGAAAAAAATAGAAGAGGCCCGTATGGTGTTGTATATTTTTGATGCGGCTAATACACCAATCTCAGAAGTGTTGGAAGACATCAGCATGATTAATGAAAAAAATCACGACATCAGCTTATTGATAATGGTGAACAAAACCGATTTATTGTCAAATGATCAGGTAAAGGATTTAATTGCAACTATTAAAACCCATGGTCATACCAATGTTTTTGCCATTCAGGCCAATAATAATTCTCAGGATTCATTAAATCAGATAACAAAGGCGTTGGATAATATTGCTCAGCAAATGAACCCTGAAGACAATCAAACTGTGATTACCAATGTGCGACATTACAATGCATTATTGGAAGCAAGAAATGCCCTTAATCATGTAGTAACAGGACTCGATAATCGCCTGAGCAGTGATTTACTATCGCTTGATATCAAACAATCACTGAATGCATTGGGACAGATAACGGGAGAGGTAACAAGTGATGAAATATTGGGTAATATTTTTGGCAAGTTTTGTATCGGAAAGTAACCCACATTCATTGTATACTAAAACCAATTCTATGATTTCAGTGGAATAATTGTTTTCTTTGCGTACTATAACATGAAAAAATATTTAACGATAGGTTTGTTGTTTGTCATTGCTTTGTCACATGTAAATGCACAGGATGGTGATACCAAACACATGATTTCAGCCGGATTTGGAGCTCCTAATATTCCAAAAACTTTTTTCAATTTTCTTTCTAAGTACGATAATTTTAAATCAAAGGGAACCGGCCCTTTCCATTTGAAATATGAATATAAACCAACCTGGGTATTTGGGATTGGAGCCAATCTCAATTACATGAAGTATCAGGTCAGTTTTGTAAATGAAGTATTAGATACTGTAAAGGGAGTTCAGGTGCCTAATAATGTAAGTATCGACTGCTGGAATGCAGCACTTAATATAAGAGCGAACATACACTTTATCAAGCCTGATGATGAACAAAAAAGCGATGTGTATTTTGGTATGGGTCTTGGCTATCGTTTTGGGAAGTTTAGAGTATCGAGCGATTACGAAGATCAGACCCCTTCATTTAAATTGCCTTCATTGTTTAAAATGGGTTTTGAAACAACTTTGGGCTATCGTTATCTCTTTACAAAAAATTTAGGGGCTTATGTTGAACTTGGAGCCGCTAAGTCTATTATTCAGTTTGGAATAACAGGAGCCTTCTAGCTGTTTTTGATTTTCTTTTCAATCAGAGAGGTTGAATAACCTTCAATGAAATCAATGGTTTCAACACTACCGCCACGGGTTTTCACAATATCATATCCAACAATATCTTCTGCTTTATAATCAGCTCCCTTAACCAAAACATCGGGTTGTATAGCTGCTATCAAA
Source organism: Bacteroidota bacterium (assembly GCA_040386935.1). Taxonomy (GTDB): domain Bacteria; phylum Bacteroidota; class Bacteroidia; order NS11-12g; family UBA955; genus JABMMZ01. The sequence goes on from JAZKEQ010000029.1 coordinate 86,086, forward strand.
TTATATGGTGTGTCATCGTCAAACAATACAACGGCAGCAACACTCTCAAGCGAAGCCAATACATATAAACGGGCTTGTTCATCCTGAATAGGGCGGGATGGTGATTTGCCCTGTCGTTTTACAGATGCATCAGTATTTACTCCCACTATCAGGCAGTCACCTTTATCAGCAGCTTTGGCCAGATAATCAACATGCCCTTTATGAATAATATCAAAACAACCGTTTGTGAATACAATGCGCTGCCCTTTGTCGCGTGCCTGTTGTATAAAATCAGACAACGTTGCATCATTCTTAATTTTATTCTGTATAAAAGCGTGGTGCATCATATTTAAATTTTTGTGCGGTAAGCCATGATAACAAACGAAATAGTACCAGCAATGATAATCATGATGATATTACTGAAAAATAGAATTATGCCAACGGCATTGGCCTGGTGCAGCGGCAACATGAAAATCTGGGACAATCCTACCTCTACACTTTTAATGGTAGCAATGCCGGCCGGAGCAGGTATAATAACACCCAAACTGCTGAATACCAAAGTGCATAATCCGCCTACTGGCCCCATGTGTTCGGTAAATGAAAAAGCGTAAAGGATAAATGTGGTCATTAGCCAGTAGCAAACCCAGATACCAATTGTATAAAGGATGAATAATATTGGTTTTTGAACAGTGAATACACTTCTGAGTCCGTTGGCAAAACCGGCAAATAGGGAAGCAATTTTACCACCTTTTCCATTTGTCTTTCTTGATCTGAATAAAAGGATGCCCACAATAACAGCAATTGCCAAAATGATGAAGATTAGCCATTTTTGACCGGCCAATTTGCTCAATACGTTTTGGTCGATGTAGTTGAAAAGTAAGTCGAATTGCAGCATGACACTTAATGTCAACACAATGGCCAGCATGATTAAATCGAGTATGCGTTCACTCACAACTGTGCCAACTAAAACATTCACGGGAATTTTGTCTGTTTGAGCCATCAATGCACAACGCGATACTTCTCCTGCTCGCGGTATCCCTAAGTTTACAAGATAACCACTCATAGTAGAATGGTAAGCATTGCTCAAGTGTGTTTCATATCCCAGTGGTTTTAACAATAATTGCCAGCGAAGTGCTCTGATAAGCACAGCCAATACACCTACAGATACTGAGAGTATGACATAAATAATCTTTGCTGAACTGATGTTTTTCTTGAAAGCATCAAAATCAAATCCCTTCAGAATAAAGTAGACAATGATAGCGCCTACAAAAGCGAAAAGGGAATATTTTAAAACGGCTTTTTTATTCAAAGCTTATTGAATTTATTTGGGAAAACAAGCCATGGCTTGTGCTGTTTTGCTTCTTCCATTTCCATGGTTGCAAAACTAATAATGATGAGCTCATCGCCAACCATTCCTTTACGTGCGGCAGAACCATTAAGGCCCACCATTCCACTGCCTCTCTCCCCTTTGATAATGTAAGTTTCCAATCTTTCACCATTGTTGTTATTTACAATCAATACCTTTTCATTTTCAATCATGTTGGCGGCATCCAACAAATCCTCATCTATCGTGATACTGCCAATATAGTTCAACTCTGTAAAAGTGATTTTGACATTGTGTATCTTCGATTTTAAAACTTCTATCATCATAAACTACCGCAAAGGTAATGCTTTTGAAATATATTGTGTATG
>JAZKEQ010000030.1:0-221 GCA_040386935.1 Bacteroidota bacterium
GAGTATACATCCTTGAGTCTTTCAATGCTGTTGTGAGTGTATATTTGGGTGGCTGAAAGGTTGGCATGCCCCAGTAATTCTTTAATAGCATTAAGGTCGCTGCCGTGATTTAATAAATGAGTTGCAAAGCTGTGGCGAAGCACGTGAGGGCTTTTCTTTTGCAAAGTAGTGAATTGGGTCAGCAGTTGCTTGACGATTCGGTAAACGAAGTTAGGATACAG
>JAZKEQ010000030.1:231-73320 GCA_040386935.1 Bacteroidota bacterium
TACAGCTGTCGGCCTTTAGGTGTGTTGAATACAAAGCTGCTTTCGCTGTGAAGGGCGAGATAAGGTTCGAGGATGCCGGCTAATTCTTCTGTTACGGGAATGATGCGCTCTTTGTTTCTTTTGCCCAATACCTTAATGGTTTTATTGCGAATGTCTACATCGCCTTTTTTTAGAGTGATCAATTCATTCAAACGGATGCCGGTTTGATAGATGGTAGAAACAATGTCTTTAGCCAATGGATCAATGGCATCACTCTCTGGTCCATCCAGTATATCATCCATTGCTGATTCAGCTACAAATACAGGTAGTTTCTTCGCAATTTTAGGGGAGGTGATTTTCAACATGGGATTTTTATCGACCAGTTGATGGCGGAGCAGGTACTTGAAATAAGTTTTAAGGGAAGATATTTTGCGATTCACCGATTTGGGGTCCGCTTTATTTACCATTTGGTCGGCCAACCAGCTTTTGATGTGCAAATGCTTCACCGATTGGATGTTCTGAATATCGAGTGTGGCCAGATAGCTGAAACACTGACTTAAATCGGTAAGGTAGGCTTTTGAGGTATGGGGCGATACCTTTCTTTCGGATACCAGATAAGTTTCAAATTGCGATATAAAAAAAGCGTCCGACAATGTTAATTATCGGACGCTAATATAATATAATTTACTTATCAATTAACTGCCTTGCTCATTTTGCATGAACTGGCGGTATGCTGCTTTTTTAATTTCCATTCTACGGGTAATAGATGGTTTTTCGAAAGCCTGACGAGATCTCAATTCTTTCATGATGCCAATTTTTTCGTACTTCTTTTTGTACTTCTTTAAAGACTTGTCTAGGTTTTCGTTGTCTTTTACGCTGATATAAATCATGTTGCTATTTTTTTAAAATTAGGGATGGCAAATATAGCACTGGTTTTTGAAATTTGCAAGAAATTTTGAATAATTGTCAAAAGGGGTGCTAAATGCCTGTTGTTTAGTCCTTCAGAACGGCTCTGGAAATCACGAGTTTCTGTATTTCTGAGGTGCCTTCGCCAATGGTACATAATTTACTGTCGCGGTAGTATTTCTCCACCGGAAAATCTTTGGTATAACCATAGCCGCCAAATATCTGAATGCCTTCGGTTGCCACTCTTACACAAGTTTCGCTGGCGTAGTATTTTGCCATGGCCGATACCTTGTTAACGTTCTTGCCGTTATTTTTCAAATGGCAGGCTTCGTTAATTAACAATTCAGACGCTTCAATTTGTGTCGCCATATCGGCCAGTTTAAAGCCAATGGCCTGGAAATGGGCAATCGGTTGACCGAATTGTTCGCGTTCTTTCGCATATTTTACTGATGCTTCGTAAGCGCCTTTTGCAATACCTAAAGATAAAGCAGCAATAGAAATTCTTCCGCCATCCAAAATTTTCATGGCCTGAATAAATCCTTCGCCTACTTTACCCAATAAATTGGCTTCAGGAATGCGACATTCCTCAAATATCATTTCTGCGGTTTCGCTGGCGCGCATACCGAGTTTGTTTTCTTTTTTTCCTGCATTAAAACCGGGTGTACCTCTTTCTACTACGAAAGCTGAAATACCATGTGAATCGAGCAGGTCGCCTGTTCTGGCCAATACTACTGCAACATTGCCAGTAATACCATGAGTAATCCAGTTTTTAGCACCATTCAATACCCATTCGTTGCCTTCTTTGCGAGCTGTTACTTTCATGCGCAAGGCATCGCTGCCGGTATTAGCTTCAGTCAAGCCCCAGGCACCAATCCACTCGCCACTGGCCAGTTTTGGTAGCCATCTTTTTTTCTGTTCATCGTTGCCGAACATCATGATATGACCGGTACACAAACTGTTATGTGCCGCCATACTCAAGCCGATAGAGCCGCAAACTTTAGCAATTTCTACAATCGCTTCAACGTATTCATAGTAGCCTAAACCGGCTCCACCGTATTCTTCTGGTACCAGTATTCCCATCAGTCCCAATTGGCCCATTTCTTTGAAAAGATCAATCGGAAATTTCTGAGCCTCATCCCATTCCATTACATGTGGGCGGATATTGCGCTCTGCAAAATCCCTGCAGGTTTGTCTAATCATTAACTGACTCTCTGAAATCTCGAAATTCATATTGTAGTAAACTGCAAAAATAGCATTATTCCCGAACCTAAAAATACTTGTTTTAGAATTTTAGATAATTTTTAAGTTTACTTAAAGTTAATTCATCAATCAGTTTAACTTTTAAGAGATCTTCGGGCGATGAAAAATTGCCGTGTTGGGTTCTGTAATTTACGATTACTGCCGCTAATTTGTATTTGATATACGGGTGTTGACCCAACTCTTCGGCTGTAGCCGTATTTATAGCAATCATGTGATAGGGTTGCAATTCAGTACTGAGTTTGGGTGTAATGTCTGCAATCACTTCAGGACTTAAACCATATACTTCAGCCAATTGAGCTGTGCTGTAAAAGCCGCCCAGTTTTTCGCGGTAGTTGACGATGCGCTGTGATAGTTTATGGCCTATGCCTTTTAATCGGTTGAGTGTAGCTGTGTCGGCCGTATTCAAATTGATAGGGGCATATTTTTTTGGCGTGAAATTTTCCTGTTTGTTTTGAGCAAAGGTTGGTTGAGTGGCTGTTGAATATTGCTCAGGTAAATCAATGTAGGGCTGCAACTGTTTAGCAAATCCTTCATCGATGCCATAAATTTTTGAGATGTCGGATTTGATTTTAAAGGCACCACCGGCATTTCTGTATTTTATTATTCTATCGGCCAAATAAGGTTTGAAACCCAATTTTAAAAAGGTCGCCTTGTCGGCAGTATTCGGATTAAAGAGGAACAAGTGCTGCTCACCCGCCTCTGAATGATTATAAGTATAGTTGTTGGGCTTTTTCTCATCTGCTTCGCTTTGCATTGAGTCTAATGCAGCGAGTTGTTGCAGTGTTGAGAAGTCAGTGGGTTGGGGAGTTTGTTGCCTGAAACTAATAGCAGGTAGAATGGCTATTATTAATGCAACAGCCGATAAAACGAAAAAAGCATTTCTTTCGCCTTTGGTAAAGTTGAAATAATTACGCAAAAGGTTTTGAAATGCTTTTTTCAAGTAAAAAGTCTATGAAATACTATCTGATAGCGGCATTCATCAGTTTTTCCTGATTGTAAACGCCCGCTGCTAATTTGTCTTTTATTTCAGTAAATGCTTTGATGGTTCTTTCCACATCAGCCATAGTGTGCACAGCTGTAGGAATTAAACGCAAGATAATAATGCCTTTAGGAATTACCGGATATACAACGATAGAACAGAAGATATCGTAATTCTCTCTTAAATCGTAAGTCAAGTGAGTTGACTCAGCAACTGTACCATTCAATACCACAGGTGTAACCGGGGTAGTGGTAGAGCCGATATTGAATCCTGCAGCTTTCAAACCTGATTGCAAAGCATTCACAATGGTCCATAAATTTTCTTTCAATTCAGGATGTTTTCTGATCAAGTCAAGTCTTTTCAATGCACCTATTACTAATGGCATTGGCAACGACTTAGCGTAAATCTGTGAACGCAGATTATAACGCAGGTAGTTCAAAATATTTTTTGGTCCTGCAACAAATGCACCGATGCTGGCCATTGATTTTGCAAATGTAGAAAAGTGCAGATCAACACCATCAACAACACCTTGTTCTTCGGAAGTACCGCTGCCTTTAGCACCCATGGTACCAAAACCGTGTGCATCGTCAACGAATAATCTGAAGTTGTATTTTTCTTTCAAAGCAACAACGCCTTTCAGGTCGCCCTGATTACCGCTCATGCCGAATACACCTTCAGTGATAACGAAAATTCCACCACCTGATTTTTCAACCAGTTTAGTAGCGCGTTGCAATTGTTTTTCGCAACTTTCCATATCGTTGTGTTTGTACATGAAACGCTGACCCATGTGTAAACGGGCACCGTCCACTATACAAGCATGTGATTCTGCATCGTACACGATTACGTCATGTCTGTCGACCATTGCATCTATAATAGATACAACGCCCTGGTAACCGAAATTCAATAAAATGGCATCTTCTTTACCAACAAATGCAGCCAATTCTCTTTCTAATTGTTCGTGAGGATTGCTGTTACCGCTCATCATGCGGGCACCCATCGGGTAAGCCATTCCGTAAGCTGCAGCTGCATCGGCATCCGCTTTTCTTACTTCGGGGTGGTTGGCCAATCCCAAATAGTTGTTTAAACTCCAGTTTAATTTCTCTTTGCCGTTAAAAACCATTGAAGGGCCAATTTCACCTTCCAGTTTTGGAAATGTAAAATAACCGTGAGCTTCATTGATGTGGGTGCCTAATGGCCCCATGTTTTTAATTACTTTATCAAATATATCTGCCATTTATAAGAATGTTTAAAGGTGCAAAGGTAGTTATTTGACCAAAGAATAACAAAATCTGTACTGAGATGCCTGATATTAATAGTCATCACACTTTTTGCAAAACTCAATTTGCCTAATTTTTTAACTATATTTGCATCACTTTTAGGATAAACACCTAACCCTATTTATGCCATTCGAAACAGAACTTAAAGTATTGCCTGCCATCGCTTTTGATGCGGTTAAAATTCAGGAACAATTTCTCAAACAATTTCCCGACACCGATTTACAACAGTTAGAAATTATTAAGCGCTCAATTGACGCAAGAAAGAAACCCATTCTTTATGTTCTGAAATTAAGGGTTTGGCTGAAGGGTGATACAATCACCAAGGAAGTTAAACAGTTTACATTTTCTAATCAGCAGGTGAAACGCGTAGCGGTGATAGGTTTCGGTCCTGCGGGAATATTTGCCGCTTTTCAATTATTGGAGAAAGGGTATTTACCTATAGTGATAGAAAGAGGAAAAGCTGTTAAAGAACGCAGAAGAGACCTTGCAGCATTGAATAAAGAATTGCTGGTAAACCCTGATAGTAACTATTGTTTTGGTGAAGGCGGAGCCGGTACTTACAGCGATGGTAAATTATATACCCGCAGTAAAAAAAGAGGTGATGTAGAAAAAGTACTGCAAACATTTGTGCAATACGGAGCCAATGAGGATATATTGGTAAATGCCCATCCTCATATCGGTACCAATAAATTGCCCGGTATTATTGAAAATATGCGGGAAGCCATTCTGGCTGCCGGAGGACAGATTCATTTCAATACAAAATTGACAGATTTTGTAACAGAAAAAGGAAGGATACAGCGCATTATTTGCAACAATGATTTGGAAATACATGTGGATGCTGTGATACTGGCCACAGGTCATTCTGCCAGAGATATTTTTCATTTATTGAACGATAAGAAATTAACAATAGAAGCAAAACCTTTTGCCATGGGTGTAAGAATAGAACACTCACAGGAATTGATAGACCGCATTCAATACAAACAAAATAAAAGAGACGACAATTTACCACCTGCAGCTTATAGTATAGTGACACAATCTGAAGGATGCGGAGTGTTTTCTTTTTGTATGTGCCCGGGAGGCATTATTGCACCTGCCGCTACATCTATAAATGAAACAGTGGTTAATGGCTGGAGCCCAAGTAAGCGTAATGGCTTGTTTGCCAACAGCGGTTTTGTTGTTACAGTAGATCCTCAGCGCTGGCAGTCAACCATGGGTAATCATCCTTTGGCAGCCCTTGAGTTTCAACAGTTGTATGAACAAAAAGCCTATAACGCAACAGGAAGTATCATTGCACCGGCACAACGCGTAGAAGATTTTATTATGGGACGTGTGTCATCTTCATTGCCCGATTGTTCTTATTTGCCCGGCATTAAAAGTGTAGACATGCGCAATATTTTACCCGGATTTATTACCACTGCCATGCGCGGGGCGTTGGTACACTTTGGTAAAACCATGCAAGGCTATCGCAGCAATGAGGCTTTATTAGTAGGTATTGAAAGTCGTACGTCTTCACCTGTGCGCATTCCACGCGATAAGGAAACATTACAACATCCTGATATTAGCAATCTTTTTCCATGCGGAGAGGGAGCAGGATATGCAGGTGGTATTGTAAGTGCCGCATTAGATGGCATGGCCTGTGCCAATGCTATTCAATAAAAGTTTACCTTTGCCACACTCTTATGAAAAACATTGTTTTGTTTGGGGCGGGGCGCAGCAGTATCTATCTGGTAGAGTATCTGCAGGCATGGTGTGTGAAAAACAATTACATGCTGATAATTGGCGACAAGGATGTACAATATGTACAAGATAACGTCAAAGAAAAAGACAATTTACAGTTTCAAACCATTGATATTTTCGATCACGAAAAGGTAGAGGCATTGATAAAAATCAGTGAACTGGTTATTTCATTATTACCTGCTGCATTGCACATGCACATTGCCCATTTGTGTCTCGACAATCATAAGCACATGGCTACTGCTTCTTATGTATCAGATGAGATGAAAGCCATTCACGATGATGCGATAAATAAAGGACTGATATTTTTAAATGAATGCGGATTGGATCCGGGCATCGACCATATGAGTGCCATGCAATTGATGGACAACATCAAAAGCAAGGGCGGTATTATTAATAGTTTCGAAAGTTATTGTGGCGGATTGGTCGCCAATGCCTGTGATGGAGACAATCCATGGAAGTACAAATTTTCATGGAACCCTCGCAATGTGGTAGTAGCAGGTCAAGGTGCACCTGCACAGTTTTTATTGGATGGACAATTAAAGGTATTGCCTTACCATCAATTATTCGCTTACACCAAAGACTTTACAATTGGCAATCACGGTACATTCGAGGCTTACCCAAACAGAGATTCACTGAAATACCGACCATTGTATGGCTTGGATCATATAGCCACCATGGTAAGGGGCACCTTTCGCAAACAAGGCTATGCTTCGGCCTGGCAAGTACTGGTAGTGCTTGGTTTAACTGATGATACAACTAAATTGTATTACCCTCAGGGAACCACTATGCAGCAATGGCTGACGACTTATATGGTACATCCTTATCAGGATTTAAAAAATGCGGTGAAAACAGCGACCCATTGTACAGATGCGGATATTGCTAAACTGGAATGGTTAGGATTATTTGGCAATGAGGTGTTACCTTTATATGAAGGTACATCGGCACAAATACTGGAAGAGATATTGAAAATAAAATGGCTGTTATTGCCCAACGACCGCGATATGGTGGTGATGCTGCATAAAATAGGGTATCAATTGAATGGAGAAAATAAAGCGGCCACTTCAACTCTGGTAATAGAAGGGGAGAGCAACACACATACAGCCATGGCAAAAACTGTGGGACTGCCTTTGGCCATAGCCTGCCGACTGATATTGGAAAATAAAATCAGTCAACGCGGTGTAGTTGTACCTGTCGATTGCGAGCTGTACACACCGGTTTTAGAGGAATTGAAGGGATTTGGGATACATTTCATTGAAAATTAGTCGGTTCAATAGATTTGTATAATTAAAAAAATATATTACCTTTGCACCCCCGTGAGAAATGGAGAACTCATGGTTTTATAATTATGGCAACAAAATTAAGATTACAGCGTCATGGACGCAAAAAACAAGCCTACTACTACATTGTGGCGGCAGATGCACGTGCTCCGAGAGATGGTAGATTCATTGAAAGAATTGGTGATTACAACCCTAACACTAATCCTGCAACAATTAACCTCAATCTTGAACACGCAGTTAAATGGTTGGACAACGGAGCTATCCCTACGGATACCGTTAAAGCCATTCTTTCTTACAAAGGTGCAATGATGATGCACCATTTACACGGTGGAGTGCGCAAAGGCGCAATGACAGCGGAACAAGCGGATGTTAAATTTGCAGAATGGATGGCAGCTAAAGATGCTAAAGTTCAAGGCAAACGCGACAACTTAGCAAACAAAAAAGCAGAAGCTAACGCTGCTAAATTTAAAGCAGAAACAGCCATTAAAGAAGCTAAAGCTGCAGCAATCGCTGCTAAAATAGCTGCTGAAGAAGCTGCAATCGCTGCTGCTAATACACCTGTAGCTGAAGTAGTTGAAACGCCTGCTGTTGAAGCAGAAGTAGCAGAAACTCCGGTTGCTGAAGTAGAAGTAACTGAAACACCTGCTGCTGAAGCAGAAGTAACAGAAGCTCCTGCTGCAGAAACAGAAGCTCCGGCTGAAAACACAGAAGCTTAATCAGCTTTTTGGTATGACACTTAAAACAATCAATATACATGATAAACCCACCCGCAAGGTGGGTTTTCTGTTAAAGCCACATGGCTACAAAGGCCATATTAAAATGGCAATAGAGGATGATGATTTTTATCCCGAAGATTTTTTGCTCGTCAGTGTCAACGACAAATTTGTTCCTTATCGCATCGAAAAATATAATCAGGAAGCCGATATCATTAAATTGAAAAACATCAATTCAATTGATGAAGCCACAAGTTTACTTGGTAGAGCAATTCTTGATTTCGTTAGTGATACCCCCGATGATTCACTCGATTATACAGATTATACATTAATAGACAGTGCTACCGGAACTCAATATGCCATAACAGCTGTTACAGAAATGCCGCAACAGGTATTTCTAGAATTCAGAAATGGTTTTAAAGACAGCATGTTTCCGTTTCACCCCGATTTAATAGAAGATGTAGATCACGATAAATTAACCATCACGGTGCATTTTCCTGAAGGCTTACTCGACTTGTAACATGAGAATAGACATTATCACTGTTCAACCCGGATTACTGGAAAGTCCTTTCGCTCACTCAATGTTGAAAAGGGCGCAGGATAAAGGTTTTGCAAGCATCAATCTCATTAATCTCCGCGACTTTGCCATCAATGCCCACGGGCAGGTAGATGATTACCAATACGGTGGTGGTGCAGGCATGGTGATGATGTGCGAACCCATTGCCAATGCCATTGAATCACTACAAAAAGAAAGACAATACGATGAGGTGATTTATACTTCGCCTGATGGTGAATTATTAGATCAGCCCATGGCCAATACCTTATCGCTGAAAGAAAATATCATTATTCTCTGCGGCCATTACAAAGGCATTGACGATCGCATCCGACAACTGTATATCACCCGCGAAATATCCATTGGCAATTACGTGTTGACCGGTGGAGAACTGGCTGCTGCTATTATTGCAGACAGTATCGTGCGATTAATTCCCGGTGTATTGGGCAATGAAGAATCAGCCCTTACAGATAGTTTTCAGGACGATCTGCTAGCCCCACCTGTATACACCCGACCGGCAGAATTTAAAGGGTTGAAAGTACCTGATGTTTTGCTTTCAGGTAATTTTAAACTCATAGAAGATTGGCGCGCTCAACAAGCTGAAGAGCGCACCAAACAAAGACGCCCCAACTTATAGTTTTTCAAATTCAGCACCCCTAATCAACGACTCCAATGAACCTGCAACTTACTAAACCCCTTGTCATTTTTGACCTTGAAACCACCGGTATCAATACTTCTAAAGATCGTATTGTAGAATTGTACATGATTAAAATTATGCCCGATGGTGCCCGTCACGACATACATCAGCGGTTTAATCCTGAAATGCCAATATCTGCAGAAGCCACTTCAGTTCACGGTATTTCTGATGCCGATGTTGCCAATGAACCGACCTTTAAACAAAAGGCACATGATCTAAATCAGTTCTTAATGAATTGCGATTTTGCAGGATTTAACAGCAATAAATTTGACTTCCCAATGTTGGTTGAAGAATTTTTCAGAGTAGGTGTTGAGTTCGATACATTGAAACGCAAATTCATCGATGCACAACGCATTTTCCATTTAATGGAACCAAGAAATCTGTCGGCTGCTTTTAAATTTTATTGTCAGAAAAATCTTGAAAATGCCCACAGTGCAAAAGCTGATACTGAAGCTACCTGGGAAATTATTCAGGCCCAACTCAACCATTACCCAACCCTCGAAAACAATATAGACTTCCTTCACCAATTCAGCGGTCAAAGCAATCTGGTTGACTTAGCCGGTCGTTTGGTATTCAATGAAAAGAAACAGGCTTGTTTTAATTTCGGTAAGCACAAAGGCAAAACCGTTGCCGAAGTATTGAAAGTAGAACCGAGCTATTACGAGTGGATGATGAACGGAGATTTTCCTGCCCAAACCAAAAAAGTGCTAACGCAATTGCGCTTAGAAGCAATTACAAGTAAATAAAGCTTATAGTTTTTCGTAAACAATCGCCAGTCCCTGACCAACACCGATACACATTGTTGCCAATCCGTATTGTAGGTTGCTGCGTTTTTGCATTTCGTGAATCAATGTTGTACTGATACGCGCACCGCTACATCCCAATGGATGACCAATGGCGATAGCACCACCATTCACATTCACGATATCGGGATTCAATCCCAACTCGCGCATAGAGGCGATACTCTGACTGGCAAATGCCTCATTCAATTCTACCAAGCCTAATTGTTGTACTGTTAAGCCGGCTCTTTTCAAAGCCTTGCGCGATGCTTCAACCGGTCCTATACCCATTATTTGCGGATGTACGCCACTGGCTGCACTCGATACCACACGGGCCAAAGGTTGAATGTTATGGGCCTTCACAAAACTTTCTGAAGCCAATGCCAATGCACTTGCACCATCATTCACACCACTTGAGTTACCGGCTGTTACGCTGCCATCTTTTTTAAAGGCAGGTTTTAATCCGCCCAATATTTCCATACTGCTCATACGGGGTTGTTCATCTCTGTTAAACAGCAATGCTTCCCCTTTTTTCTGAGGTATTTGAACGCCTACTATTTCGTTGGCGAATTTATTTTGTTTGTCGGCCTCCTGCCATTTCAATTGCGAGTTGTAAGCAAATGTATCTTGCTCATCTCTGCTTATTTTCCATTGGTCGGCTACGTTTTCTGCCGTTTCGCCCATGGTATAAGGGTGATATAGTTTTGATAAAGCAAGGTTGGTAAAACGCCAGCCTATGGTCGTATCGTGAATTTCAGGTGCACGGCCGAAAGCTGTATCAGATTTTGCCATTACAAATGGTGCACGGCTCATGCTTTCAACGCCACCTGCTATATATAAGTCGCCATTGCCTTGTGCTATTTCCATGGCTGCATTGGCTACAGCCTGCAGTCCACTGGCGCAAAGGCGATTCACTGTATAGCCTGCCACGGTAACCGGCAAGCCTGCTAATAGCAAAGCCATACGCGCTACGTTTCTATTGTCTTCACCGGCCTGATTGGCAGCGCCTAATACCACTTCCTCTGTTTGATCAAAGGGCAGGTTGGGGTGGCGGTCCAGTAATCCTTTGATGGCAATAGCAGCCAGATCATCAGGACGAACAGAAGATAGCGTGCCGGCATATTTGCCTATGGCTGTTCTAACAGCATCGATAACATAAACGGTTTCTTTCATGGAGCCGCAAAATTACTAAATTGTAAGGTGATACCGCATAGGGTTTCTTGATTTGTTTATTGACATTGTCCTTTTAGTTTAAAAAAGTCGGGAAATAAAAAAAGAGCTACCGCAGTAGCCCTTTTTATTGAAAACATGAATCAACTATTCCTATCGGGCGTAATTGTAATTATTTTTTGTAGTACCTGACATGAATTCTGTTTGAAGATTCTTGTCATCGAGTTTCAGAATTTTCCAAGTGTAAGGAGTCATGACACCTGTTAATGTCACTTTTAATTCATTAGAATCTGTCGTAGTAAATTTATAGGTGCCGATGTCTTTAAATGTGCCACTGATTTCAGCTCTGAAATTGCCATAGCGATTGAATTCATAACGGCCTGTACCATTGGTGGTTTTTTGCATGCCGTTTTCGAAGGTTTCTTTTAATACCCACACCTGATTCAGTAGTTCTTTTTTAGATGGTGGTCTTGTAGATTGAGGAGGGTTTTCTGTTTCTGTTTTTTTACAAGCAGTAAAGGCTGCAAGGGCAGCGACTAAAATAAATAGTTTGATGTTGTTTTTCATTTGAATGATGAGATTTAATGTCTCTATTAAACGATTAATTGATAGCTGAGGTTGCTTGCTAATACGGCGTTATGAGCCTATTGTTGACCAATGGTAGACAGGTGTTGACGAACGACAGAAAACATAGGATGAATGTAAAGTGTTAAATTTACGAGCGGTTAAATAACAGCGAGTGAATGTTCGATTTGTAAATACGGCCAACGGGTACTTCACCCATTCCTGAAAGTTTGATTTGATTAGCGGATACAGAGTCTATGAAATCGGTATTCACGATATAGGATTTGTGTACCATGATAAAGCGTTGGGAATCGAGTTGGCGGTAAAAGTTTTTGAGTGTTGAATGCACAGTATGCGAACGACCGTTTTGCAAATGCACTTTTACATAATTCTGCATACCTGAAATATAGACCAACTCCGACAGATTGATTTTTTGAAGACGTCCATTAATTTTTATGAGGAAAAAATCTTTTTTACCTGAGGCTGCATTGGTCATTATATTGAATTGCTTCAGGGCTTTTTCAGCGCTGTTTTCAAATTGGCTGAGTTGAATAGGTTTCATAAGCGTGTCAAGGGGTTTAAGTGTATTGTTTGATTTGGATGTCGAAGTTTGTAATAGGACAATAGCAGGTGGGCGACCGGCAGCGTTACGGATAACAGCTAAAGCGGAGAGGCCGGGAAATTCATCGCTTACAAACAGCACATCAATGCTATTGGTACTCATCAATTCAAGGGCAATTTCAGGGTTGGGCGCATAACCTGAAAAGTAAAGGTAACCTACAATTGCAATGAATTCACGAATCTTCTCACCCACCACAGGGTCGTTGTCTGCTACAGCACATTTAATAATTGGCATAAAATAGTATAAGTGTAAAATGCACTTCGATTCGAGGCAAAAAAATTTCCGCTCCGGCATTTGGCCGACAGTCATATCTCAATACAAACTGATTGTAGTAGGGTGTTTAAACCTGAACTAGTGTTAAACGGTAGTTTTTCTTATCAAATGGAAGTTATTTGTCTATTGACAACACGAGTTTTAAAAATGTTGCCTGACAATTAAAGGTTTTTGATGAACGACAGGGAAAAGGGGGGAGGGAGAGAGTATTTGTGGTGAGTGGAAATTCACCTATTAAATTTTTATTGATAATTCTAAATGGCCACCAAATCCAAGCTCAACAATTTTTTGAAGTGTCGAAATTCGTACTTCTTTAATGTCGTTTTCTATTTTTGAAATATATGACTTTGTTGTACCAACTTTTTCAGCAAGCTGTTCTTGTGTCATACCCAATTCAATACGGGTATTGTGAATTAAAGCTCCCATTTTGAAATTATCATAACCGGCTTCAAGTTCATCGCGTTTTTTTGAACCACGTTTACCATAATTTTTTTCTTTGAAATCTTCAAGAGAGGTTAGATTCTTATTTTTTAATTCGCTCATGATTTTTATATTGGTGGTGCTTATTGTTATTTTTGAAGTTCGTATTCTGCCTTTATTCTCAAGGCTAATTCAATTTCTTTTTTAGGGGTCTTTTGTGTTTTCTTTTGAAATCCATTTGCGACTATTATTAATTGTCCATGATCAAAAAAGCAGAAAATTCTAAAGATATCACTGCCAATTTGAACCCTTATTTCATAAAGTCCATCAGTGCTTTCAATGTGTTTAAGGTACGTTTCAGGAACTCTTTGTAAGTCTTCAACCAAGTTTAAAGTCCATATAATTTTTGCTTTAACCTTTTTTGATTGCTTGTCAAAGAAGACTTGAAAATAGTTTTTGAAAAAAGTAACACTTCTAAACTTCTTGTTTTCAGCCATCTAAATTACAATTATGCAAAGATAAGAAAGTTTCACTAAAGTGCAACTATGAAATTTATTTTTTCTTCAATGTTTTGCAAATCGGCCAGCTGCTCCCGAATGCGGTTTGCTAAATTATCGTTGTATGCCATACAAGTATTTTTAGCGAAGATAAAAACTTGCAGGTATATAACAAGCAAGTTTCGTGTATTCAGGAGCGTTATCCAACTGTTCTACTGATTCAATAATTTAAGTTCTTCTTTGAGTTCTGCCAGGGTCAGTGATCTAAACTCAACCGGTAGTGTTTTATTTGAGATTGATGTTGACTGAATGTATACAAAAGGCTTACCTTCTTCATATTTAATGGCCACCACCCATGCAGTATCTCCCCTGGGAACATTTTTGAATACATATTGATTGCCTTCGCGACTTGCAGGTAATATAATGCGCCTGTTTTTGAACACCAGTTTGCAATCTGTGTTGGATTCTGCTTTCAAATCAACTTTCAAAGTAGTCAGTTGGTCGTTCATGAATTTTTGAAATACATCAATATTAGCCCAACCCATATTGGTAATATTAAATACATAATATCTGTAATCATCATACGACAGTGATTTGTTTAAATACGCTAACTCTACTTTTTGAGTGTTGATTTTTTTTATAGTATCCTGAAGTTCAGCATAGGTTTTTACATTGTATCGGTCGAGCAGTGGCTTGTTCACCGCATCTATTAAAGCTGTCAAGTTATTCACCCCATAGTCTTTATATAATTTGTCGAGCGCACTACATTTATTTCTCATTTCTCTGCTTAATTGACCATTGCTTTGACTGCGACTTCTGAATAATAAGTCATTGATAAAATACCTGATTTCGCAAAAGAATAGTGGGCATTGACTACCGCCTCCACCACAAAGAAATGATGCACAAATATTTAATTCCTGGAGTGAGAAATTGGCCAATACTGAGTTGTTGTTCACTGTCCAATTCAAAATATTGTCGTGGCCGGTGCGCTTACCTTGAAAAATTTGCTCATTCCTTTTAACCAGGTTAGTGGGTATCATGGCAATGATGTTTTTTTTATTGTTTATTGAATTAATGGATTTGCCGCTTAATTCATTTGCTTCTGTGTATATCATGCCACGGGTTTCAATGATTTTATTGTCAGATGTTGTCGATAAATTGTCCAATAGCATATCAGATTTTAAAAATGCTTCCTTTACTGAAAAGCGAATTGTAGATGAAGATGTCCTAAATGAATTGGCTTTTACGTAAACAATTGTACCGCCTTCACAACGCAATGCCGTATCTCTTTTAGTGTTGATTTTGAATACCTGAGCTCTGCACGACAGTTGGTTATATAGTTCATCAATAGAGGGCAATTCCTTTGCAATTGGTTTTGCAATAGTAGAGTTGCGAGTAAAAGCAATGGCAATGTCTACCCTTCGGTTTTTTTGTTTGCCTGCATCGGTGGTATTGTCTGCTATGGGTTTGTCTTCACCAAATGCATTGGTCGTAAATACTTTCGCATTAATGCCTTGGGCTATCAAGTATTGTTGAGCGGCCAGCACCCGTTGTTCCGATAATTGTTTGTTATAACTGCTGTCGCCAATATTATCGGTATTGCCTTTTATGAAAATTTTATAGGTCGCATAGCTTTTTAAACTGTCGCACTGTTGGTTGAGGGTCGCTTTGCTATCAGCGGTAAGGTCGAATTTTGCCGACTCGAAATAGATACTTTGTTTAAGCGTATTTTTTTGTCCATAACCTGTTGTATTTAGCAGTAGGAACAATGAAAGGAGTAGTGTAAGCCTGTAATAGCAATTGGTACTTTTGCAGTTACAGATTGGGATATTGTAAATCATATCCATTGATAACCAAAAAGTAAAAAGGTAAACCGAATTAAAAGTAAAAAGTAGTTTTACTGCCCTGCAACTTGCTTGCTCTTGAATTTGGCAATTCCTTTGCTAACCACTGTTGTCAATACATACAGCCAAACGGTAAAAAAAACAGAGCCAAATATGAGTTGCCATAAAACATCTCTACGCATGGAGTAATTTCTGAATTCTGAAATCTTTTGATAGTCTTTGGGATTGTTGCTTTCGTAAATAACTGAATCTATTGGCAAATACATATTGATTTCTTCAAGAACATCAGTGTCATAGGCCCAGGTGTTTTTGGTAAAGTCGAAGATGGTATCACCTTTGGTAGTAACGAAATATATTTTAGCCACCTTGGTGTATTTAAACTTTTGGGCAAATGTCGTTTCATGCTTTCTCAAACCTTTTACAAACAATACCTGTGTAATGCCGTTTGTTTGAAAGTTGTTATGCGTTGTATACTGACTGATAAAAATACCAGTATTAATGATGAAAGCAATGCTGATGCAGTATAAAAGTCTTCGTTTGTTAATGGGTTTCATGTTTGTTGATTGTCCCTTTCTATATAGTTGTTGTACATTATGTAGCAACCTAGTGAACAAATGCTTAACAGAATGAGTAAAGTTAATGTTATTGATAATACGAATCCGTTTTCATGATCATGATTGCCAATATTGGCGAATAGCCTTACAAGGACAAGCAAACTAGAAAAAAATAAAATGAACCCATACATATAAGATAAGAATCTTAAAACAATATTTAGCAACCTTATGAATAGCTGTTTTTGAGTTTTGAGTAATTCATAGGTAATAGCCATTAAGCCTAATACAATAACTGCAATAAGAAAAGGGATAAACAATGTTTCTTCGTGGTCTTCAACTAAATCCGGGTCGGGCCATACAAGTGTACCTTTTATTTTATACTCTTGATAAAGTGGATTTATTGAAAATACTACGATAATGACATTTAATATTATTAGAATGATTCTTTTTTTCATTGATTCTATTATAATTAGTCTAAACGCTGTAGGAATGAAAAAATTATATCGATTGCTGAATGTTGTTTGAGCTCTAACATTTAATTCAGCTTCATTCGTTCAGCCCAATTTAATGCCGGGGGCAATTCAATATTAGAAAATTCAATGTGTATGACCCTGCGTTTTTTGTTGTTGGTAGTTCTGCTTGAACTGTGCAGCAATAGGGGTTTCATAATCATTGCACCGCCCTTTTCTACCTTACAGATGGCTTCTGTTGCTTGGGTATGGTCTATCGTCTCTGGTCTGTAAATGTTCTTTAAATGCGAACCGGGAATTACTTTTAATGCACCATTGTTTTCATCCGTATCATCCAAATGAATGCGTATGGTGTAAATGTTTTTGAGAATGTCTAATGGCGGTTGTACGGCAAACTGGTTTTGTTTAACGGTCCATGGACCAAAGCCCTCAAGCGCTAGTTTTTTATCAACTGATATGGTGAGGTCCTGATGATAGGCAACATACCAATTGGATGTTTCAGGTTTATCGAAATAAATGCTTTTTACTACAAAAAAATCATGCCCCATTATTTCACTGATTACCGCCTTTAATTTCTGATTCATTAGCAATTCGAAAACACCCGGCACTTCTTTTAAAAACTGCCTGATGGCAAATAAATCGCTTGATTTTCTGAAAGTATCTTTTGTAGTATCGGCTTGTTGAATGAGGTCTAAAATTTGCTCAACTTCAGCAGACGAATAAATAGCAGGGATGGTGGTAAAACCTTGAGAGGAGAGGGATTGACTGTGTTGGGAGTAACTGGTCATTTGATTAAAGTAGTGTGCAATGATACTAAAATGAGTTGATTTCAAAACTTAGCATGTCTGTTTGATGAAAAAAGTGATAATCATTATCTTTTATTTTGTCCACTTTTGATTTTCTCTTAATTCAAATAGTAATTGATACACTCTATCAAGGCCGAATGTTCCTATTAAGCCATAGTCATAAATTTTTTTTACTTTGCCATTGTCATAAGTAATTTCTAAAATTGAAGCTTGGTCATCTGTCCAGTTAACAGCGTATTTGTCTTTCAGCGTTTCAAAGTTAATATAGTTGAGCAAATCAATTATTTCGTTGAATTTATCGTCACTTACTTTTGTAATTAAATTTCCGGTCACTTCATTGTTGTCTATGTTGTTATACCTTTTAGCTTCCCATGTTGCACTTTTGTCAGAATTGATTGTCAATTTAAAAATTGGGCATGATCCATAACACCCTGTAGTTAAATATTGAATTTTTTCAATTTTGTGGTTAGCCGGGTTTAGATTTTCTTCAATGAAGTCTCCAAATTGATAGGTTAAAGTAATTTGTTTGAGATATGAAGGCTCAAACCACTTATCAGGATCTTCTTTACTTTCAAAATAATATTTTATTTTATCATTGGAAACTACAGGCAAGGTACAGTATTGAAAAACATATCTTGTAATTCGTTTGATTTGATATCCATTCCCTTTATCCAGAATACAAATTATGGGATAGTTATAACTACTAGGACTGGTGACTAAAATATCTGTCAGACCATTTTTGTCAAAATCTGCTTTTGCCCAAGGCTTAACTTTTAAACTATCGCTTAAATGTTGCCAATATTTATTGCGGTATTTAAGAGTGTCATTTACATGAATTTCGTAACAGTTGTTTTCAATTCTTGAGATTAAGTCATTAATTTGTTTTTCGGTTTTAATATTGTCTATATAATTACGCTTGCGCGAAACTTTATTTGCTGTTTTTTCCTTACAAGAAAGAAAGAGTGTCAATATAATAACTATTTTTAGATGAGTTTTAAGCATGATGTTTTGTGTGGTTTGTTAAAATGGGGCTTTATACACTCCTCCAATGTATGAGTCATTTTTTTTCTTCAGTTAGCCCAAAATACCTGCCCTTAATTTGATCACCTTCAATTGACAATAAGCAAGGGTATTTCATTACACCGGCTTTTCTTACAGTTTTTTCAAGTAGTTTGAAATTGATGGCAGTTATATCTCTTGAAGCAATATTGATAATTTCAATCGGGTCATACTTTGCTTTATCAATAGTAGCGGTCAACTCTTTGGTTGATTGGGCATCATTGCAAACAAGGATATGGTTCAATTGTCTTGATTTGAAATAATTCTTAACGGTCTTCACTTGATAGTAATTCTTGCCCTGAGCAACTGCCAGCAACACGAAAAATGCCACGATGAAATATAAAGCCAAGCCCATGTACAATAATAATTAAAATAGTTTAAATGTTAGGTGTACCTGTTAAAAGGCCGCAAATGGTTTTGTAGTGAACATAAAAAAATAAACGGAGAGAACCTTTTTACTGCTTTGCTGCAACTGCCTGATCAAGAAAATTCTCAATCAACTCAATCATAAAATCGCTGTTTTTATACCCCGGTTTTAGTGTAGTAATTTCACCAATGTAAGCGCCATGACCACCGGGCAAAATGATCAGTTGACTGTTAGCTACCAGTCGCGACATGGCAACAATGTGTTCCGATGTGGCCACATCCTCATTGCCATTAATGAATAACACAGGTGATTGAATCGCTTTTATTTGTTCATCCGGAAAGTCTTTGAAATGATTCATTCTGTCTGCACATTTCTGAAACATGTTCATCAGTTTGGCACTGTCGGGATTTACTGCCTTAAATGCGTCTTTGTATGGCTGGGGCATTTGATCGAAAGTGCCGTTTTTCATGAACTCCCAAAACTGTGGGAAGGTGCCATCTCTTTTCAGTAACACTGATGCAGCTATTATTTTATTGCAAACTTCAGGATGTCTGATGGCCATTTGCAGCGCAGTATTGCCACCATTACTGAATCCCAATATATCTGCCTTAGCAATACTTAAATTTTTGAGTAAAGCCACCACATCATCGGCATCCTTTTCAAATGAAATAGCTGTATTCCTGTCACCCGTACGACCGTGAGCCTGCAACTCCACACATATCAATTGCCTGTGTTGGGCCAGTGTTGGTATTACCCTGCCAAAGCTTGTTTGTATAGTAGAGCCACCACCGTGTATCAAAACAAGGGGCTTGCCCTGTCCATATATTTCGTAATACATGCTGATGCCATTCACATCTGAATAGCCTTTAGTAGGAATTAGGGTGTCTTTTGCTGTTGGGTTCATTGTAGTTTCGGTTTGAGGTGCGTTGTTGCAGGAAGAGAGTATTAGGAATGCTAATGCGATGGTAAGGAAAAGGTGATTCATTGTGATAGATTATTTTTTAGTTTTTGCTAGCCAATCTTCATTTATAGAAATAAAATGGTCTAATGTGTCACAGCATTCTGTATACTGGCAAGTGTCTGACCATTTCAAAGATTTTTCTAAATCTGTTGTACTATCGCGATTCAATCCGGTCAAGTCGCGATAATCAAATTTGACAATATTTCTTAGTTGGTCAATTTCTACTTTAAGGGTCTTTGAGTAATTTACTTTATTGTCAATCGGTAGTGAAATCAACAAGCTGAATAATGACGTTCCCGGAAAGTAATAATTATTATAACCTTTTTCAATGATATACTTAACCAAAATACTAATTGGGCGAAGGCTGTTGCACTCTGATATCAGTTGGTCGTAAAATGAAAGGGTTTCAGCCCACTTTTCTTTTAAGTTAGTTGCTGTAGCCTCTGTGCCTTGGGTTATATCTTTGGAGTTAAGGGTCATAGGTTATAGACTATAGAAGAGTAAATCAAAATTAGGTTTTCTAAGTGAGGTATCATAAATGGAGTTTAATTGAATTACTAATCCAGTATTATTTAGACCCTATTTTTGATATGCCATTTTTGGATAATATTTCATTGATTATATCATTTTTTCTGTCACTATAGTCATATACAATCCGAGCTTTTTTTAGATTTTTCATCTCTTCAAAAATCTCAAATTTTTCCGGTTCTAATTTTTTTATTTGGTAGGCTATAAAGCTACTTAAGTTTTTTGCAGTTTTTAAATTCTCAATATTCTCTAACTTATTCAGCACATCAATAAAGATGCTTTTCAGTGACAAGCATTTACTAAAATTAGGGAGGCATTTTAATTTAGAAAGCATAATTATACTTAAATGTTCTATGGAAGTGAGATCACTAACAAAATGTATGTTTTCAATTGATCTTAAAGCGGATAATTCAAGCCTTTTTAATTTATTAAGTTTTGTAAGCTTTGACAAGTCTTTTATACCACCATACCCTAAACTAAGGTCTTTTAAATTTGGAAGTTGAATTAAAACATCTAATTGGTTTTCTTTAATAGATGAAACATAAAGGTTTTCAACGGTTGATATTTTTGCAATTTTTTCAAAATCATTGAATTTTGCACTAGTATAGAGGCTAACTAGGTGGTTTAATTCTAAAAGTGGGGTTAATGATAATTTAGGGTTATTTGATGAAAATGAAAGAGATTTTAAATTATTGAGATAGCGGATATTGTTTAAGTTTTCTGCTATATTAAAATCCAATGTTAAATGTTCTAAATTGTCCAAGTATTTAAGAAAACTCAAGTCTGACCAACTACCATCGTTGAAAAAAGTAAAGAGTCTTAATTTGATATTTGGCTTTAATTTGAAGAGTTTTTCATTTAATTTTTTGAAAGCAGAGTCATGAGGTTGTTTCTCAAACTGTATATCCTCAAGCTCTGTATTCTGACAAAGCCATTCAATGTTATCATCTGTAATATTAGGGTACAGGTGAAGTGATTTTTTATTCAGTAAATAATCCTTTGTGTTTTCCAAATTTTTTAATTGGGTTTTATTAGTTCAAAATTATATACTAATGCAAATGGAATGTTGTACATAAATTAAAAAGTGCGCTTTGAGATCCAGTTGTTAATTTACTGCTTTTCTTTAGTCAAGGTGTCCAATTTCTTTAAGGTTGTAGGAATTCTATTTTTACCACTCATGCTATTTATTAATTCACTAGCTTCATTAAGCTTAATTCCAATTGCAGTTATATAAAGTGGATTTATACTTTGGCCTCTTAAAAGTTTTCTTTTGTTTATTTTAATAGTAGCAAAGTTTGTTTTTGCTACACCAATTACAGGGATTTTCGAATTTAATTTTTCGTATAAGTGTCCACCTAAGCCTAATTTTCCATTGTCGTCTAAATATACAAAACCATCAATTATAATCGCTTCTATATTATCAAATTTTATTTTTTCATACAAGCTCATAATACAAGGCAATTCCCTTTTATAAAATTCTCCAGAAATATAGTCTTCGATGTTTTCGAGAATTTCAGTATAGATTTCATATTTTTCACAAGTATTCCAACTTTCAAATGCCAAACAAACAGTTTTGGCTTTATTTCCAAAATAATGAGTATCAAACGCTAAAATCACAATATATGTTCTATAGGGTCCTTTGGCAATAATAAGTCAGCATAACTAATTGTGTAATTTAAGAAAGGGTAAACAAAATTCAAACTTTTATTCTCTTCTCCTCTAAGTTTGAAAAACTCCTTTTCCTTTTCTTCACTTGCTAGTTTTAATTGTTCTCCATTTTCAAAAAATGGTAAATTGTTTTTAAACTCGAGATATGTCTTTGAGGTCCTAAATGTCATGCCTAACCATCTATTTTCTAATTCAGGAATATTTAATTTAGTGTCAATGTCTAAAACTATTTTATGTTGAAATTTCATATTGGTTTCTGTTGAAAATAGAATTACTGAATTATGAGTTAAAAATAGTTCAGATTCTTCATTCGTTATTTTGTCTTTAATTTTTAGCTTTCTTGTGTTGTGTTCTGTTAGCTTTTCAGGATTTTCATAACAAGAAAATAGCCCAATAAAGGAATTGTTTTCTAAGTCTAAACTTTGGTCGGAATGAAAGTTCATTTTCGAATACGTAGATTCATATATTTCAATTAGCGAATTATTGAATTGTAGATAAGGAATGTTTTTAAGGTTGTTTTTTATAACAGTTTGATTTATTGTACTGATTACAAAATTGTGGATTTTGGAAAATTTTTGTGCAGGTAAATTGTACTTGCTTGTCGTTCTAATAATTGGAACAAGGGTTTTTTCAATACGAACTAAATGATTGGCAATTCTACCATTGGTTATTTTTTCAAATTCAATTGAATTGGATAATTCTTCGAATAAATTATCCTCGAACGGAAGAATGACTTTATAAAATTCCAAATCGTTCATTGTAATTTTTAATATATTGGTTTTTCATAGTCGCCTAAATTCATGCTAAAATGGACTTTTCCATATTCAACTAAATTTTCTGTTTTATTTTCTTCGGCATAAGAAGTTCTCAAATTTTCGA
This sequence comes from Bacteroidota bacterium, assembly GCA_040386935.1. GTDB lineage: Bacteria > Bacteroidota > Bacteroidia > NS11-12g > UBA955 > JABMMZ01. The sequence goes on from JAZKEQ010000030.1 coordinate 23,071, forward strand.
TGGACTCCATGCTCATTGGTTCAAGTTTAATTAAATTATCATTTTCTTTAATGAAAGTTTCACCATTCGTATACAATGCTTCTAAATTAGAACATCTTACTACATATCCCATTCTGATTGGAATTCTTTCAATATTTAGCATTGAGGGCCTAATTTCATGAGTATATAATCTGTTGGTAGAAAGTGGTATTATGAATACAGAATTTGGATATAATGTTACACTAAATTCTTTTTCTAAAGTATCATCAGTAACTGTATTTTTCAGTTTAAAGTGAAGCTTTGTTAACCCAGTTATTTGTTTATAACACCAGTCAAATCTATCCGAATTTGACGGCTCTAAATGTTTAAAATGATTTGTGTCATAAAATGTACAAAACGCAATAACGCCATCTTTGGGCATGTCTTTAGTTTTGTCAGAATGGGCTTTGATTTTTGCTTTAATTTCCTTTCCGTTTTCTTCTGGTTTTATTGTGTTTTCATATATTTGAGCTAATACATGATTCAATTTTGTTTCTTTTTCAAAAATATACTTCATTGAATCATTCAGGGTATTTAAAATAATATGGTCTGTATTTCTTAAATTATCAGAAGGTCCAGTAAAATTGCTAGAACATCTTAGGAGATGAAAATGCAATGTTTCATTATTCTCATAGTCTTCTTTCTTTACTTCGGTTATATAAATACCTTTTCTGAATGCTTTAGTATCTTTGTTTGATTCAGTTAGTTGTTGAAATTCATGTTCTGATTTAATTTTATTGAAATAATCTTCCTTGTGAAAAAGGTTTCTAAAATATACACCAGCATTATGAATAATAATAGGAACCTCTCCAAGTGTGACCAGCGTGTTTTTGTTAGTAATCCAATTTTCGAAATTGTTAGATAATTCTTGAATTAAATGAAAAGAGTGATTAATTATTTTAGTATTTGAAAAATTTCCACAAGCATAAATTTTAATATCATTTTGAATACCCTCTATCTCAGAAAGACTATTAACGACTTTTCCGCAAAAATTTTGAATTAGATATTGTAGGTCTAAGTTCTCTTCTCCATCATTCTGTAAAACGACAAGTATATTTTTTTCTTTAGTGATTTGATTTTCAAATTGGGGTTTCATTATTTTACTAATAACTTATTTTATTTATGCAATATACCAATTTTCCCAATCCCTCATTCCATTTCTTCAATAAATTCACCAAATAGTCAAATTGTAAGTCCTGTAGCCTTATAATTTTCCCAAAAATCGAACTCTGGTTCGAAATTCAACGAACGCAGTTCGAAAAATAGCGAAAGCAGTTCGAAAAGTAGCGAACGCAGTTAGAAATTCAGCGAATACAGTTCGAAAAGTAACGAAAGTAGTTAGAAATTTTGCGAAAGCATTTCGAAATTCGAGGAACGGAGTGAGATATCTAGCGAAAGCAGTGAGAAATTTAGGGAACGCAGTGAGATATTTAGCGAAAGCAGTTAGAAAATCAGCGAAAGTAGTTAGAAATATTTCGACTGCGATGTGCTCAATTGCCAGCGCAGTTAGTAATATCAGTTGTCACCATTTTTTTTCGAGATGACAAGACAATTGTCAACGAATGAAAAAGCACACACATTCAGCAGCTTTGGTTTTTTGCATGAATTTGCAGGGCTGTTAAAAGTGTGTGCTTTGTGGTACCGATTTGTTTGATTGGTTATGCACCCAAATTCATTGTGTCAGAATAAAAGGTAACATCTCCTGTCGCAATATCGTGAGTGCCTCCAATAATTCCGATTTGTCCGCTTTCAATCATTTCTTTTAGGATTGGACTGCGTTCCATTATTGATTTAACGGTTCGCTTTACATTGATTGTCGCTACTTTTTCAACAAATGCAGGGTTGGTAGAGTTGCGATTTTCCGTTGTTGTATTTTCATCATCAACTGCAGGTCGTATTTTGGTGAGCAACGCTGTGAGGTTACCCATTTCTACATGGTCGCAGGCCCCTTTTACAGCTCCGCATTTTGTATGACCTAACACTACAATGATTTTGGAACCTGCTACTTTACAAGCAAATTCCATACTGCCTAAAATATCCTCATTGATAATGTTGCCGGCAATACGAACACTAAAAATATCGCCAAGTCCTTGGTCAAAGATGAGTTCAGCAGAGGTACGACTGTCGATGCAACTCAGAATTACAGCAAAAGGGTGCTGTCCGTCTGAGGTTTCATTTGCTTGTTGCAAAAGGTTGCGGTTCACTTTCAGGTTGTTTACAAACCTTTTATTTCCTTCTTTTAAAAGTTCTAAAGCCATTGAAGGAGTGATGGCTGCTTGCATTTCTTTTGTTAACGTTTTCATTTTTGATTTGATGTGATTTTGATGGGGTTATAATAAATAAAAATTGTCAGGTTGAAGCGGTTTTGGGATGTCAGTTTCTTTTAAGAGTTGCTTTATGTTTATTTCTATAGTTCTTGCTATCGCTGTCATAGCGGTGTCTGTTGGTCTGTTTTCAAATGGGTCTTGCATGTGCATGGCTGTTTTTTTCAATAAAAGGAATGCTGCTGAAATTAGAAGCAGTAATGGTATCTCAAACATACCGCCAATATCTTTTAATGAAATAGAAAGTGTTACGATGAATAGATAAATAATGGCGTGCAAAAAAAGGCGGTATGTAACAGGAAATACAGTTGTTTTTATTCTTTCAGATTTTCCTTGTGAATCACAAAGGCGCACCAGGGTATTGTCTAATTGTATTTGCGAAAAAATGTCTAATTGATTGTTTTCCTTCAGTGCCTTTATGTCTTTTCCATGCAAGTGAAGCAGTGCTAAAGGTTTGTTGTTGTGTTGCTGTATTTCTTCAAGGTCTTCCTTAGAAAGAAATTGATCTAAATTTTCAGTTGGGTTCAATCCTCTGAGCGATTGACCTAATGAATAACACCAAGCAATTTGTCTGAATGCGATTTTTTTCACTATTGGGTCATTGCCTTTGGCCGTTAGGGTTTGCAATTGAATTACATAACTGCGGGAGTCGTTCACTATGGCACCCCATATTTTTCGTGCTTCCCACCATCTATCGTAAGATTGACTTAGCTTAAAGGAAAGTAGAATTGAAATAGCAGTACCTATAAATGCAGGAATTGTCAACGGCATATCGGGTAAAAGTTCCTTAAAACTGTCGGTAATGAATAGTACCGATAAGGATACAATAAGCACATATACAAGGTCATGCTTTACCTTGTTAAATATGTAGGTTAGCGGTATTCGATTGTTAAGCAGCACGGTCTATTGTTCAATGTTTTGGCAAAGATAGTAATAGTTTTTAAAATGATAGCAATACTATCATAAAAAATTGTAAAAATATTTTTCTTAGCTTTGTCGCTTTATTCAAAGGAAGTAAAAATTATCTAAAATGAAGTTACAGTTACAGATAAAAATGAATGAAGCATTGTTTCTTCGCAATCCGGAAAGTTCGGAGTTAGGAAAGAATATTTTAAAGCATGGTATTCAACTTATCTATAAAGGAGGCTTTGAGGCATTTACTTTTAAGAAACTTGCTGAAGATATTGGAACAACTGAGGCCGGTATTTACCGCTACTTTGAAAATAAACATAAGCTATTGGTGTACCTAACGGCTTGGTATTGGGGTTGGCTTGAATTTCAGATCAGTTTTCATACCAATAATATCGCGGACCCATCTGTTAAGTTAAAAAAAGTAATAAAACTATTGGCAACAGCCGTTGAAGATGATGAACAAACCAGTTATATCAATGAAAGTTTGCTGCATCAAATAATTATAGCAGAAGGCTCAAAGGCCTACCTTACCAAACAAGTTGGCGAAGATAATAAGCAGCAGTTTTTTAAACCATACAAAGACCTGTGTGCAGTTATTGGAAATATTATTTTAGAATGCAGTCCAAAATATAAGTACCCCAAGTCGTTAGCATCCACTATTATCGAAATGGCGCATTTTCAAAATTTCTTCATGAACAATTTGCCTTCACTTACCGATTTCGGCAAAACAAAGGAGGAAAGCGAAATAATAGCTTTTCTGAACGATTTGGTTTTTACAAGTTTTAAGAAAGTTTAGTTGTCACTAATCGCAACTAAGTGAAAGTCGGTCGATTTAAAGACCTGAAGGTATAAGAATGTGCTGGTATTTTTTGCCCTTTTGCTCCCTGCAATATACCATTTATTGAAACTCACTCGCGCAAATTTTTGCCATTTTAACCCCAATATAAGACAAAATGGCTTATATTTTAAAATAAAATTCACAAAATAAGACAAAATGGCCTAAAAATAGGCATTGGTCTTTCTTTTGAAATAGGATGTTCATCAATTTAAAACAATTACAATTATGGTACTTTTAAAATCAAAACCCGGCTTAATAATGAATGATGCTTTTATCCCTTCTTCTTTTCATTCATTGATCAACGACTTCTTAAACGAAGGTAAAACTTCTGCTACTGCTACCGGCTTTACACCTCATGCCGATATCATCGAAAAACAATCTCACTTCGAAATTCAAATGGCATTGCCAGGCTTGAAAAAAGAAGATGTTAAAATCCATGTTGAAGGCGATCAACTAACCGTAAGTGGCGAAAAACAAACAACAGCTTTGGCTGAAAATGAGAAAGTGCACAAACGCGAAATTCACTTCGGTAAGTTTTCGAGAACATTTAATTTGGGTAAAGTGAATAAGACCAAAGTAGAGGCGAAATTCGAGAATGGCGTGTTGACATTAACACTTCCAAAACTTGAAGAGGAGCAACCGCTTACAATAGATATCAAATAGTTTTTTTCATAAGTATATATAGGTAGGAGAAAGGGTTTATGACTGCAAGGTTATAAACCCTTTTTTATTTTTTTAATTTTGAATTTATGATTTTTTTGATTTGGAAGCTCGTTTGCTGGAAATAAGCAAGCATTTCATTTTAAACTTGTAGATTTTATTTTCCCTTTACTTTTTTGCATTGCGAAAAAAGTAACAAAAACGCTAGCCTCAGGATGATATTTTTGAGTTTTCTACACATGATTGGAGCCCACAACAAAAAAACTCGCCCAACGCACATCCCACTCTGCGCTCAAGCAGCTTTTGTTTTGCCCCCTGCCGCACAATCCTATGCTCCCTCTGCATTCGCTCCAACCACGTTTGAAAATTAACAAAAATCTCATTATGAGGCATCACACACCCGAGCACTTATAGGTAATTTAATGGCATGGAATCCTAACTAAATTTTTGATAAAAATGCTATTTCCATTTCAGCAAAAACTAGTCATTATCTTATAACAACAAATTTTAAATCATTTTGAAAAAATGTTGTTATGAAAACGAATCTGCGGGTTGAGTCCACGAAAGGTGTGAAATTTCTCTTGGCCGGCCCGAGTGGAGGTTGGCTGCGCGATAGGCCATTGAAATTTCTCTTTCGTGGTGGGCTTTTTGCTCCACTTTTTGCCCAAACAAAAAGTGGAAAAAGAAATAATTTATAACCAAACTAGAGAAAAAAATCTACTAAGCAATAAAAGGGGCTATGAGTTTTACTTTCGTTCAATTTAGCGATATCCTGTCCTGATTTTCATCAGGATGACTCGTCAGGATGACTCTATCCGTTTTGTTTGTTGTGGTTTAGGGAAGTGTCTTTTTGTTTGTGAATCCTCTTGCGTTGGGTTTAATAACCTATTAACTCAATAACCAATAACTTTATTTCCAAGCTGTCAGAGCGAAGAATGAATGAACCCGTAAGTCAATATAACCGATAGCGATTACATTTCCAAATGTCATATTTTCAAAATGAATGACACGTTTTTCAATTAAAATCAGTCTAGTAAAAAGGAGGGTATTGATATGAACAGTTTTACTATTATCGGGGCCTGCTTTACTATAGTATCTGCGGCCGATGCACAGTCACTAAATTTTAACCTGCCTTCAGACAAACATTTTCCGGCCTTTTGTCTGCACCACACGTCCGTTGCCATTATGCCATCATTGAATTATCAATTGAATGCAAAAGGGCAGCTCTTTAATTCGGAGTTAATGCAAAACACGCAAACTTCCGATTTTTTAAAAGTATTGTTATATGAAGGTCGCCATGTCAATTACCTGTCATTTAATATTACTTCTAATATTTTTGATATCAGAAAAAATCACAACAAGTACGAACTGGGTTTTAGTATGGGTATTAAAAGTGGTGGCATTTTAAAAACACTGGTAGATATTCCCGATTTAACACCCACTGAGTCGGGGCCACTGAAACTCACCAGCGATCCCGGTTTTAAAATTGCCATGAACGGTTATGCGGCCATGTCTTATTCCTTTTCATACTTAAGAAAAATAAGCAACCGCAATTTGCAAACCGTTGGATTTAGAACCGAATTGCTTACGGGACTAAATGCTGTTAAAGGTAAAATTCAAACACGAGGGCTTACGGTTGTAGACACCAATACCGTGAATTTAACGGTGGAGAGCAAAGGGTATATTGCCCGTTCCAAAAAACGCCTGCACAGAGATGAGTTGATACCGGTGTACAACAACCCCGGTTTAGCTGTTAGTTATGGCATGCAATGGCAATTGAGTCACAATCGGCAACTATCGTTCAATGTTATGAATCTCGGTTTTATTTATTTCAACAAAACCAACCGCTATCTGGCGCATCGTTTCGATACACTGAATATTCGCTATGGCTCTGATGTGTATGGTCGCTACTGCGATAGCATACAAGCCTATGCCGATAAAGGGGGCAGTGTGGTATATTGCCTGCCGTTCGACTTGCGTATGGATTACGAATACAACATTAAACCAGGACATAATTTAATCATGATGGCGCAATACAATCCCATTTTATCGAATGTGGCAATGTCGTTAACCTTCTGCAGAAAAATAGCATCGTACAGAATTAGTCCATCGCTGAGTCTAGTAAATTTTAATACGGTGTTAACGGGATTAGGTGTTACAAAAACCGGCCGTCACATCAGTTGGGGCATAGGGATGAAGTATCTGAAACCAAGTATGACGCTGTATCAACAGACCATCAATGAAAATGTGATTTTAAAAAATAACAACAATTGGCAAACCACTTGTTATGTGTATTATCACATTATATCAGACACCAAACGACTGACGAGTAAGAAACATAAATTGGTGAGGACTTTTATTAGGAACTAATGATAATTTGATAATTGGTTGATTTGGTGATTTGGTAATTTTTTTTCGTCCGTTTTTTTTGTAGAGGTTGATTAATGGTTTAATTTGGTTAAGGAACGTAATGGCACAACCCTTAAGCACAACAAATAAGACGGGCCTGTCATCCTGACGAAAGTCAGGATACCGCTAAATTGAACGAGAGTATTGCTAAATCAATATTAAGTCGTCAAAAAAAGTATTTGATAACTAACAACGAACCCCATCAACAAATCATCAAATCACCAAATCACCAAATCATCAAATTTTCAAATCAACCGCTAACTTTATTATTCTCAATCTTAATAATCCTTGCGGGATATTTTTCGAGTAGGCGGTGTTCATGGGTGGCCATTAGAACGGCAGTGCCTTCTTCTATAGCAATGAGTTGAAGCAGCTTGGTGATGTCTTCAGAGATTTCAGGATCGAGGTTACCGGTTGGTTCATCTGCTAAAATAATTTCGGGCTTATTGAGCAATGCGCGGGCTATTACCAAACGCTGTTGTTCACCACCACTCAACTGATGCGGCATTTTGTAATCCTTGGTTTCAAGACCGACAATATTCAATACTTCACCTACACGCTTGGCCATTTCCATTTTATTTTTCCAGCCTGTTGCTCTGAGAACAAACAATAAATTTTCTTTCGCGTTGCGGTCGGTTAGCAATTGAAAGTCCTGGAAAATAATGCCCAGTCTTCTGCGCAGTTTCGGTATTTGTCGTCTGCGGAGTTTTAGTAAATCAAATCCTGCAACGTGGCCATTGCCCAGTTCCAATTTCAATTCACCGTACAGTGTTTTGAGTAGTGAACTTTTGCCACTGCCTGTTTTGCCAATCAAATAGGCAAACTCACCTTTTGCAATATCCAGATCCACCTGATGCAGTACCAGATTTTTTTCCTGAAAGATATCAGCGGTTTTTAATTGAATGACAGAAGCTTCACCTTGCATAGGGCAAAGCTAACATTACAATGGCAATTGCCAATCAATAACAGGCAACCCTTTTTCAACAAAATAAGCATTCACCGATGAAAAATGTCTACATCCGAAGAAACCGTTGTAGGCCGAAAAGGGTGAGGGGTGAGCGGCCATTAATATTTTGTGTTTGTTTTGGTCGATGAACAGGCGTTTGTTTTGGGCGTATTTCCCCCAAAGAATAAAGACCAGGTTTTCTCTTTTTTCATTGAGTATGCGAATCACTTCATCGGTAAATGTTTCCCAGCCTTTTTGCTGATGACTGCCGGCTTCGTTGGCTCTAACAGTAAGTGTGGCATTCAGCATGAGCACACCTTGTTCGGCCCAAGTTTGTAAATAACCGTGAGATGGTGGTGTAAAGCCCACATCGGTTACCAGTTCTTTGTAAATATTTTTTAACGAAGGTGGGATAGGCACCCCCTTGTTGACACTGAAACACAAGCCGTGGGCCTGTCCTTCACCGTGGTAGGGGTCTTGACCGAGGATAACGACTTTTACATTTTCAAAAGGTGTGGTGTCGAAAGCTGAGAAAATATCGGTCCCCTTGGGGTATATGACATACCCCTTTTGTTTCTCTTCATTTAGAAATTGTTTTAATTGAGAGAAGTACGGTTTTTCGAATTCATGCACCAATTCCCTGTACCACGATGCATGGATATTCACCAATTGATTTGACATAGTTAGCATTGCAAAGAAATAGAAAAATTTGCATTGAGTCGAATCATTTACTACTTAATGCGGAAAGCATTCTTTGCAATCAGGATCTTTTCAGTGAAACGCTTCGCGATTTTTTTTGCCATATGGTCCAATGACCAAGCTTTAATCTGCGTTTCATTAACTTAATAATTTCTGACTCGCTTAACCCGAATTGCGCTTGTATTATTTCAAACGGAGTGCGGTCATCCCATGCCATTTCTGATGCACGGTCTATATCTTGCTCACTTAAATCTTTTATTTTAAGCGCATTCATAATTCAATTTTAATGATTTTTTCCCAAAGTTGTTCACTATTTTTGAAAAATTTTTTATGACTAATTCTTCTATTTACGAACAAATCGAAAATCTCCGAAAAGTATTGTCCGACCATAATTATCGCTACTATGTTATGGCTGAACCTGTTATCTCGGATTACGAATTTGATCAGCTATTAGAACAACTCGTTCAGCTAGAAAAATTTCACCCTGAATTTTTTAATCCCGATTCTCCGACACAAAAAGTAGGGGGGGCTGTCAATAAAAATTTTGAAAACTTCACCCATCAGTATCCCATGCTCAGTTTGGGCAATACCTATAGCGAAGAAGAACTCCGTGATTTCGATCAACGCGTGTTCAAACAATTGGGGCACAAGGATTATGAATACATTTGTGAATTAAAGTTTGATGGACTGTCCATCAGCCTGCATTACGAAAATGGTGCATTGGTAAGAGCGGTAACCCGTGGTGATGGTACCAAAGGAGATGTTGTAACAGATAATGTTAGAACAATTAAAGCGCTTAAAACCAAGCTGGCAGACCATTTTCCGCCTGTATTTGAAGTAAGAGGTGAAATTTTTATGCATCGCCAGGCTTTCGATCGCCTAAATCGCGAAAGGGAAGAGGAAGGTGAAGTGCCTTATGCCAATCCGAGAAATGTGGCTTCGGGCACTTTAAAATTACAAGACAGCAGCGATGTGGCCAAGCGACCACTGGATATTTATTTGTATCAACTTATTGAAAAAAACGAAACCATCAAAAGCCATTTAGAAAGTTTGGAGGCCATGAAACGATGGGGACTTAAAATTAGTGAGCACACCCGCAAGTGTTCCGATATCCAACAGGTATTGGAGTTCATCAATTACTGGGACAGAGAGCGCAAAAATTTGACTTATGATATTGACGGCATCGTTTTAAAAATTAACGATTACAATCAAAGGGAGGAATTGGGCTTTACAGCCAAGTCGCCACGCTGGGCCATCGCATTTAAATTTAAAACAGAAGCCGCCTGTACTCAATTGCTCAGCATCGATTATCAGGTAGGCCGCACAGGGTCCATAACACCTGTAGCTAATCTGCAACCTGTGGCACTATTGGGCACAACTGTGAAACGTGCATCACTTCATAATGCCAATGAAATAGAGCGTTTGGATGTGCGCATTGGTGACTATGTTTTTGTAGAAAAAGGAGGAGAAATAATTCCCAAAATAACAGGCGTAAATCTTGAAAAACGCAGTGCCGATGCATTGAAGGTGACCTATATTACCCATTGCCCCGAATGCAATACAGCATTGGTAAGAAAAGAAGGAGAGGCCAATCACTACTGCCCCAATGAGGATGGCTGCCCTACCCAGGTGGTTAGCAAAATTCAGCATTACATTGGCAGAAAAGCCATGGACATTAATGGCATGGGCGATGAAACGGTACAATTGCTTTACAACAATGGGCTTATAAAAAATATCGCAGACTTGTACGACTTGACTTATGAGCAGGTGTTGCGCCTTGACCGTATGGCAGAAAAGTCGGCACAAAATCTGGTAGATGGTATCAAAGCTTCAACAGCCATGCCTTATCAAAGGGTGTTGTTTGGTTTGGGTATTCGCTATGTGGGTGAAACTGTGGCTAAGAAAATAGCGGCCCGTTTCAAAACCATTGAAGCATTGCAGGCAGCAACATTCGAAGAACTAACTTCAGTAGATGAAATAGGGGAGCGCATAGCAGAATCACTCATCGATTATTTCAGCAATCCTTACCATTTAGAAAATATACAACGCCTGAAAAATGCAGGCTTGCAATTTGAAAATACAATGGCAGAAACTGTTATTGAGTCGGATGTATTTAAAGGAAAATCTGTTGTTATATCAGGTGTTTTCAGTGAGTACAGCAGAGATGAAATAAAACAAATGGTGGAAGCCAATGGCGGAAAAAATGCTTCAGGCATTACAGGTAAAACCGATTATGTGGTAGCCGGTGAGAACATGGGGCCCGCCAAGCTCGAAAAAGCAGTGCAACTGAATATCCCGATTTTAAACGAGCAAGAGTTTTTAGTCATGATTGGAAAAAAATAAACTAACTTTGAATCGGATTTGAAACTGAATGCCCTCATAAAAAAAAGTAAGCAAAATGCAGGAAAGCGTTTGGCAAAAAATATTGATATCATTGAATCAGTATTGATTGTGTGGGATGCCACCCAACCGAAAACAGAGATTGAAGAATTGAAAACTTTTGGACATGAGTTCAGACAAAAAGGGAAGAACATCACATTTCTCGCTTATCATCCCATCAAAAAATTAGCAGCCGATATGCAGCCGAATGATTTATACCGTTTGTGTTGCAAATCTGATTTCTCATACTGGCAAACGCCTAAAAGCAATGATTTGAAAAAAATTCTGGAAGAACCTTACGACTTGTTCATTAACGGTTGCTTGCAGGAACACAAAACAATGCATACACTGGCGGCATTTACCAAATCGCGTTTTCGCATCGGGCCATACATTACACCCAATGACGAAAATTTTTACGAACTCATGGTGCAACCCAATGGGGCCGATCCATGTGAAAATTACCTGATTGAAATAGGCAAATATCTCAAGAAAATACATTAGCAATGGCACATATCATATCACAAAAGTTCAGAGGAACAGGTGTTGCACTCGTAACACCATTTAACAACGATAACAGTGTAGACTTTAACGGGCTGAAGAAGCTGGTTAATTTTCAGATAGACAACGGTATTGACTACCTGGTGGTGATGGGTACTACAGGCGAGAGCCCAACAGTATCTTCATCAGAGAAACAACAAATCATTGATTGTGTAAAGGAAGCCAATAACGGTCGTTTGCCATTGATGCTGGGCATGGGAAGCAACAACACTTTGGAATTAGTAGAAGCATTGAAGAAACAAGATTTCTCAGGGTTTTCAGTGGTGTTAAGTGTGAGTCCTTATTACAATAAACCCAATCAAAACGGTATTGTAGCACATTATACAATGGTAGCAGATGCATCGCCATTGCCGGTATTGCTGTACAATGTACCGGGTAGAACGGGTAGCAATATTTCAACTGAAACTACTTTGAAACTGGCCGCTCACCCAAATATTTTTGGAACAAAAGAAGCCAGTGGCAATTTTAACCAATGCATGGAAATTATTCAACAACGCCCTGCCGACTTTGCAGTTATCAGTGGCGATGATGCCTTTACACTGCCATTTATTGCCATGGGCATGGATGGGGTTATCAGCGTAATGGGCAACGGTTATCCGCGTAAATTCAGCAGCATGGTAAAACTGGCGCTTGAAGGTAAAATTGAAGCAGCCCGTGTATTGCATTACGAATTACTAGATGCCATGAATCTGATATTTGCTGATGGCAGTCCGGGTGGTATTAAAGTATTGCTAGAAGCGCAAGGAATATGCGGCAAAACAGTGCGCATGCCTTTGCACGATGTGAGCGAAACTGTGAAACAGCAATTGTTGAAGACAATGGATAACGCGAAGGCCAAAGCCTAGGAATTATCATCTTAAAATTTTTTAAAATGGATTGATAATTTTTGTCAATCCATTTTTATTTTCTCTGTAATTTAATAAATTGCATCCAAAACTATAATCTATATGAACAACGATTCTACAGGAATAATGACTTCTAAATCTGATCAGGATTTGGTAAAAATTTTAGCTTTTGACAGAGATTCATACAGCTCAGCAACGATAGCAGCTGCTGAAAACGAAGTGCAGAAAAGAGGCATCGATGTGATGCAATATGAAGCGCTGAAAAAAGAAATCATCAACGATAATGGTACTCCTTTGGCATTTAGTGAATCTGCCAATGGTTTTCACCGCCTGATGCATTGGGTAACGGATACCATCTTTGTTATCATATTTGATATTTTAGTATTTGTGATAGCGTTTTATTTTTTGGAAGGTGTTTTATCAGAAAATGATATGCTGACATATGCCATGGTGTTCTTTTATCTCAGTTTTCCATTGTATTACATCATTACGGAAGCCGTCTTTCAGCGAACAATAGGAAAAATGTTTACAGGTACAGTAGTGATTACAAATGCCGGAAAAGCGCCTACTGTTGGCGATGCTCTTGCAAGAACTTTTTGCCGTTTAATTCCTTTTGATGCCATTTCATTTCTATTTACACGCCATGGTTTTCACGACAATTTATCAAGTACAAAAGTGGTGTACGGCAAACCGCAAAAGGCTGGCGAAACACAGGCAGAAGTATTACACGATTAAGTTATTTAACTTTAATACATTGCAAACCTAAAAGAAGAAAGCGTATGGTGAATGATTTTACAAAAGTAATGGCTAAAAAAACCGACCGAGAGTTGGCCAAAATAGTGAAGTATGACAAGTTGAGTTATCATGAAGATGCAATAACAGCAGCTGAAGCAGAGATTCAACAACGGGGTATTGATATTCATAATTTACCGCTTGTTGAAGTAAAAGATGTAATTGAAGAAGAAGTAATTAAGGATGATAATCTTGTAAGAAGTATAGTTCGCTTATTGCATTTAATAATAGATATAGTAATCATCTATTTTTTCAATGTAATAGTTGGTATTGCAGTCGTTTTTTCATTTGGTAATAGCATCAGCGATAGTGATTTTGAAATTTACTTTTTAGTTTTCTTTTACCTAACATCCTTTATTTATTATGCATTTTTAGAATATAAATTTCAACGAACAGTAGGGAAGTTTGTAACGGGTACAATAGTGGTGACCTCAACTGGCGATGCACCTACTTTTGGTGAAATTATGCGAAGAACATTTTGCCGCCTAATCCCATTCGATGGTTTTTCCTTCATATTTTCTCGCAATGGTTTTCACGATAAATATTCGGATACCAGAGTGATTAAAGGCAAACGAACGACTGATAAAATAGCTCCGGCAGATATTTTACACAATTAATAAAAAAGCCCCTTGCGAATTAACACAAGGGGCTTTTTGTTTTATAAATACAATTTACAGATTACCTCTCAATTCCTGCTCGCGCTCAATGGCTTCGAACAAGGCTTTGAAATTGCCGGCACCGAATGAACGGGCGCCTTTTCTCTGGATAATTTCTATGAATAATGTGGGACGGTCTTCCAATGGTTTGGTAAACAACTGCAACAGGTAACCTTCATCATCGCTGTCGACCAATATACCCAACTCTCTCAATGGTTCAATGTCCTCTTCAATTTTACCCACTCTTTCGAACAGGTCATCGTAATATGTTGAAGGCACTCTTAAGAATTCAACACCACGCGCCATCAGTAATTTCACGGTGCTTACAATATCTGCAGTAGCTATGGCGATGTGCTGTACACCTTCACCTTCGTAAAATTCCAAATACTCTTCAATCTGTGATTTCTTTTTGCCTTCAGCAGGTTCGTTGATTGGGAATTTAACATAACCGTTGCCGTTGCTCATTACTTTACTCATCAAGGCAGAGTATTCAGTCGAAATCATCTTGTCATCAAAACTCAGAATGTTTCTGAAGCCCATTACATCTTCATACCATTTCACTGTTTCGTTCATGCGGCCCCAACCCACATTGCCTACGCAATGGTCGACATGCAATAAACCCGTAGGTTCAGGATTGTAAGTGCTTTCCCATTTCTTAAAGCCCGGCATAAATGCACCTTTGTAATTTTTGCGCTCTATGAACATGTGAATGGTTTCGCCATACGTATAAATACCGCTCATCTTTACTTCACCGTGTTCATCTGTAAGGGTTACAGGCTCCATGTAAGATTTAGCACCTCTTTTGGTGGTTTGTTCGTAAGCATCATAGGCGTCTTCTACCATCAATGCCATTACTTTTACACCATCACCGTGTTTCTTGATGTGTTCAGAAATTGGGTGATCCGATTTCATAGGGGTGGTAAGCACCAGTCTGATCTTGTTTTGAACCAGTACATAGCTCGCACGATCTCTCACACCTGTTTCCGGTCCTGCGTAGGCAAGGCTCTGAAAACCGAAGGCTGTTTTGTAGAAGTGGGCCGCCTGTTTGGCGTTACCAACGTATAATTCTATATAGTCTGTACCTCCCAATGGAAGAAAGTCGTTGACTATCGGTGTTTTTATTTCTGAAATTAAAGTATCCATAACTTTTTTGTGCTAAATGATTTAAGAATGCAAAGATATTGAACCCCCTTTAATTTTTAAAACAAATATCGACAGATGTTAAACAATTGGTATCTCTTGTAATTTCATGCATCCACATCATTTTACATCATTTAAGCGTCACAAAATAGGATGCACAAAATAAATTCTGTTACTTTGCGTTAGAACCGTAATTTTAAACCGTAATGACCCGTATTCTCACCGCAATTTTTGTTTTATTAACCCTTAATCTTTTCGCTGATAATAAGCCCGTACCGGTTGGTAATTGGCGAGTGCACTTGAATTATCAGGATGTCAGACAGATAGCAGAAGTTGGCACAAAAATATATTGCGCTTCAAAAAATGGCTTATTTGTTTACAATAAAGATGGTGGCGCTACCGAAAGATTGTCGCCCATCAACGGATTTTATGGTTATGCAGTAGATGCCCTGCACTACAGCGAAGCACAACAAACCCTTCTGATTGCCTACAGCGATGGCGTAGTGGAAATGCTAAAGGGCAATACCATTACCCGCAATATGGACATTAAACGCAAAACCATTGTTGGCGATAAAACTATTTACAGCATTAACAGTTCAGGCAGTTTTGCCTATTTCAGTACGTCTTACGGTATTTTGGAGTACAATTATTTAAAAAATGAGTTCAGAAACTGGTATGAGAACATTGGTCCGGGTGGGTCAAAATTACCTGTTTTCAGTACCGCAATTTTACATGATACGTTATTTGCAACCACGACTATCGGCATCTTACAAGGCTCTTTATCACCCAGTGTTAATCTCTCTAATTTCGGCAGCTGGACAATGTCGCGCACCTCTCTCATCAGAAGTAAACACATTGCTTCGTTCAACGATAATTTATTTGCTGAATCCGATAGTTTACTGTTGAAATACAGCAATGGCACCTGGTCGCTGTTTGAACCTGATTCAGGCTATATCATTTCCAATATCAATGTGATGCACGATAAATTGATAGTGGGAGTTTATGGCAAGCACATCATTACCCTAGATAAGAACAATGCCAAAACATATACCAATGTCAATGAATTGAACCAATGTCTGCTTGATGCCGACAATGGGTATTGGCATGCCCATAAAGCCAATGGTTTGGTGGCCATGGCTCCGGGGGGCAATATCAATTTTTATCCCAATGGTCCGGGAGCGCCTGATAACTTTGCGTTTCTGAATGCCTATGGCAAATTATACTGTACGGCCGGTGCTTTCTCTGTTACCACGTATGCCCCGGCATTTAACAATAACAGGTATTACAGTTTTGATAATTATAACTGGGAAAATTGCCCGCGTCTGGAACTCACGGATACACTGTATGACTTTACTTACATGGCCTATAACCAAAACAACAAGCGCCTGTATATTGCAACTCATAGTAAAGGGCTGGTGCAACTCGACAATGGGGTAGCAACAAAAGTTTACAATAATTCTAATTCACCTTTGGCCAAGCGTGCCAACTTATTTTGTATCGTTTCAGGTTTAGCGCTCGATAAAAACAATAATTTATGGATGAGCAATTACGATGTCGACAGCCCTATGCTCCAGTTGAGCAACAAAGGGGTATGGTCGCGGTACAAGTTGCCGAGTCAGGCACCGGGAGCTATTCATGTAGACAGTAAAAACAACAAATGGATCATTACACCCCGAAGCAATACGGGCATGGTATTTTTGAATGATAAAGGAACACCAACCAAGGCCGATGATGTAATACTGCCCATCACAACATCAAAAGGAAATGGCAATCTGCCTTCGAATTTTGTTACCGCTATTGCATTTACTAAAGGCGGTGAAATGGTTGTCGGTACTGACTTGGGTTACGGCCGCATTCGCACTCCCGGGAATATTGCCACAGGTGGTAATTTTGATTTCGAACGCATCATTGTTTCTGTAGAAGAAGGTACCAGCTTGGGCGGCTATCTTTTAGAAAAGGAATACATCAATTGCATCACCATTGACGGTGCTGACAGAAGATGGATAGGCACGAATAACGGAGCCTGGCTGCTCGACAGTGACGGTGAAACTATCTTACAACATTTTACAAAAGACAACTCACCTTTGTTGTCGGACAATGTGTTGAGTATTGGCATTATGGAAAGCAGTGGAGAGGTGTTTTTTGGCACCGATCTCGGTATCATTTCATATCGCAGCAACGCCCTGAGTGAAAGCAAAAATTTAACGGAGATTAAAATTTACCCCAATCCGGTACGCCCTGATTTTGATGGGGATATCGCCATTACAGGATTGAAAGACAATACACTTGTTAAAATTACAGATATCAACGGATTGCTGGTATACCAAACCTATAGCAATGGCGGTATGGCCACATGGAACTGCCGTACATTTGACGGAACACGACCTGCGACAGGTGTGTACCTGGCTTTTTGTGTAACAGAGGACGGAGGAGAAACGGGACTTGGTAAAATTTTATTTATTAAGTAAGGAGTTGTTTTGCTGACCAAAACCAAAGGCATAATTATTAAAACCATTCGCTATGGCGATGCTTCAGCGATTACTAAAATCTATACCGAAGAGTTTGGATTATTGGGTTATCATTTGCCATCTGTCTATAAGAATAAGGGCCGCATCAAACCTTCGCATTTGCAACCGCTGAATTGTGTTGAATTGTCTTTTATTTACAGCACTACCAAAAACCTTTCATCCATTAAGGACTTTACTTGTCACTCACATTTTAACAGCACTCTTTTTTCGCAACAAGCCTATTACAATGTGATAGTTGAATTGTTGACCCAAACACTGAAAGAACATGAACAAAATAAAGTACTGTTCAACTATATTCATGATGAATTAATCCCCTCTTTGGATACACCACCGGGGTTTTGGCAATTGCCGACAGCTATGCTGGAAGTATTGTATCATTACGGTTGTGCACCCAATATTGATTTTTATGAAAAAGGCGCAGCCCTTGATTTAAGGGATGGTATTTTTATTCATGCCCCTACATCAAAATACATGGCATTACCTGATGTTAGTGATACCATCTATACATTGCTCAGGCATGGTGCGGATGAGTTACCCAGTGACAGCAATTTGCGCCACAGGGTGATAGAAGACATCATTAAGTATTGCCAATGGCACATCAGTGAGCAATTCGATTTGCGCAGTCGCGATGTGTTATGGCAGGTAATGAAAGGGTAATACTAGGCTGTAGTGGCCGCTCCCAACATCGCTTGTACTTGCTCCACCATTTCTTTTGAACCGATATAAATCGGGGTTCTCTGATGCAGTGATTCAGGTTGAATGTCCATGATGCGGATTTGACCGTTGGTAGCTGTTCCACCTGCTTGTTCAACAAGGAAAGCCATTGGGTTACATTCGTACAACAAACGCAATTTACCATTAGGCGCCTTAGCTGTTGAAGGGTATAAATAAATACCGCCCTTTAGTAAGTTGCGGTGAAAGTCTGCGATTAATGAACCGATGTAACGCGCTGAATAAGGTCTTTTTTCATCTTTGTTATTGCCTTTGCACCAGGCCACATAATCAATCACGCCTTTCGGAAATTCATTCAAATTGCCTTCGTTTAATGAGAAGATAGACCCTTTTTCAGGTGTTTTAATATCGGGGTGAGACAGGCAGAACTCTTGAATAGAATCATCCAGTGTAAAGCCATTAACGCCATTGCCAGTTGTGTACACGAACATGGTGGCAGTACCGTAAATAACATAACCGGCAGCTACCTGACGATTGCCCGGTTGCATGATGTCTGCCTTGTCTACAGGTTTATCAGGTGAAATGCGTTTGTATATTGAGAAAATTGAGCCAATAGATGCGTTCACATCAATATTGGATGAGCCGTCAAGCGGGTCGATGGCCAGAATGTATTTGCCGTCTTTGCCATCAGGGCACCAGTGAATGTCATCGTTTTCTTCCGATACCACACATACACAGTCGCCACCCATGTCCATCAGGTGTATGAACACATCATTGCTGATAACATCCAGCTTTTTCTGCTCTTCACCTTGTACGTTGGTTTCACCGAAATTACCCAGAATATCAATTAAACCGGCTTTGCGCACATCGCGGTTAATCATCTTAGCGGCTAATTGTATATCTCTGAAAATACGTGAAAGACTACCCTGTACATAGGGGAAAAGATTTTGCTGGTCGGCAATAAATTGATTTAATGTGGTGATGGAATTTTTTTTCATGCTGTCGCTCGTTTACTTTTGCAAAAATAAGCAAAAGAATGAAAGTCTTTAAATTTGGTGGTGCTTCAGTGAAAGATGCTGATGCAGTAAGGAATGTAGGTAAGATTATTGCGCAATTTTCGGGTGATAAATTACTGGTGGTGATATCGGCTATGGGTAAAATAACCAATAAGCTGGAAGAATTAGTGGATGCATTTTGGAAGGGAGACAACAAAAAGAAGCAGGAAATCATCAATGACTTAAAAACTTTTCATTTTGATATTGCCGGTCATTTAATCAGCGATAAAAAACACCATATTTTCTCTGACCTTGAAGATTTGTTGATGGAGTTGGAATGTCTGGTAGAAAAAAAATACAGCAATGTGTCGTATGATGAGATATACGATGGCATTATTTGCTACGGTGAATTGTTGTCTACTAAAATTGTAAGCGATTATTTGCAAAGCATAGAAACAAAAAACAAATGGGTAGATGCCCGTAATTTCATACAAACCGATAGTAATTTCAGAGAAGGGCGTGTGAAATGGAATGAAACTGAAGAAACCGTGAAGCGCATACTTAAACCCTATATCGACCGCAGTGTCGTAATTACACAAGGTTTTGTAGGTAGAGATGAGCAAAACAATACCACCACTTTGGGTAGAGAAGGGTCTGACTACAGTGCCGCTATTTTTGCCTATTGCTTGGATGCGCAGGATGTTACCATCTGGAAGGATGTAGCGGGTGTGATGAATGCCGATCCTAAGCAGTTCAGCGATGCTGTGAAACTGGAGGCCATCAATTACAATCAGGCCATTGAGTTGGCTTACTACGGTGCATCAGTGATACACCCAAAAACCATTCAGCCATTGAAAAGCAAAAACATACAGTTGTATGTGAATTCATTCATCAATATCAATGCGCCCGGAACCATTGTCAACAATAAAGCGGAAGCATTGACTCACGAATGTTACATCATTAAAGACAATCAAACACTGTTGTCAATTTCAACAAGAAATTATTCCTTTATTGCCGAAGATAATCTGAGTGCCATATTCGATGCATTTGCAAAATACAAAGTGCGTATCAATGTGATGCAAAATTCAGCCATCAGTTTTTCTGCCTGCTGCGATACCAAAGAAGACAAGATCACTGAAATGGTGAAAGCGTTAGAAGGGGAGTACCAGATAGAACAATTGCCGAATTGTACTCTGCTAACGATTTACAATGCCAAAAAAGAAAATGCTATTCCTGAGTTTTTAGCAAAACGCAAAACCTTATTGAATCAGGAATTGGGTATGGCCCGACAAGTGGTGTTGCAATAAAAAGTCGCTTTGTTTATTACTGTTTGCGATAGCTTATTCTGGTTTTTATTTCAGCTATAAGCGCATCTATTTCTTCTTTTCTGCCTCCTTCAATACGTTTGATAATATTGCCATTGCTGTCGATTAGAAGTAAAGTAGGAAAACTTTTGATTTTGTAAAATGTGGTATACCCAATACTATCCTTTTCTAATTGGAAGGTATAGGTGTTTTTCGATTTGAAAAATGCAATATTTTCAACACGATCAACAGGATTTAAAGCCTTAATATTCAAAAAGTCGGTTTGAAAAGAATCTCTAATTAACTGAAGTTTTGGAAATCCAGCTAAGCAAGGTTTGCACCCAATGAACCAAAAATCAAGTAGTGTCAACTTGTTATACTGCTTTAAAGTATTGTTAATTTTTAAAGTGTCTTCAATATTTCGAGTAACCGGTAGACTTTTTAAAATTGTAACCAAAGAATCAAATGAATGATTGAAACTTTGAATTGAGGAAGTTTTTTTTGTGCGAACGATATTTGAGTATTGGTAATAAATTCTCTTTTTTAGTGTTCCTGCGGTGTAATAGATGCTATCTACAAGTAATGTATGTTTGTTTATCCAAATTTGTTTAACAAAGCCTACATAAGTAGACTTCATTTCATAAAAATAATGGGTTGTTGCATCAGTCAGAATTGCATTGTTCGCCTTTTTTTCAGTGTGATAAAAGCAATCTGAAAAGGGGTTTTCAAAGCCTGAAATATTGACGCCAGTTAATTGATAACAATCCATTATTTCTTGTTTGTTGATATCAAAGTATTCAAAACTGTCAACAAAGCGATTGAAATATTTGATTTTGTTTTGTGTGCTTTTATTCAATAAGATACAAGTAGATGCAGGATCGAAATATACTAAATCAAAACTTTTAGCACTCAATCTCTGCATTTGTAAATGGCATTTAAAAGTGTCAATATTTAATTTATTATCATCCTTTACTTTTTTATGAGCATACATAGTCATTTCACTCATGCTCATGTATTGTTCACGTATATCAGATAAGGTAATTGATTGCCCCTTCAAACTCATAAACAAAAGAAAAACTACAATCAGTAAAGAAAATTTCAAAATACTTACTGTTTTCTGTTTAAAATGCCAGGATTTAGGTGGTGTTGCAATAAAAGTGAACGTTAGAGTTTAATAAATTCCACCCTTCGGTTATTGGCCTTGGCCTCAACAGTTGTGTTGGTTTCTGCCGGTACTGATTCTCCTTTGCCATCTGTTTCCATGCGTGAGGCATCGATACCAAATTCTTTTATCAGCATATCTTTTACAGCCTGGGCTCTTTTTTTGCTGAGTTCAAGATTGGCCTTGTCATCACCATCGCTATCCGTATGACCGACTATTTTTATTTTAACGGTAGGATTTTCTTTCAATACATTGGCAATTTCTTTCAATGCACCATAAGATTCAGGTTTGATGGTGGCACTGTTCACATCGAATAAGATACCACGACTCACGTATTTGCCTTCTGTAATTAATTTATTTCTTGTATCGGGTGCACCTATGGCCAGTTTTAAATTGCTGATGAGATAGCGGTCGTTTGGCTCGTGCATGTTGCCCAATGAAAATACAATTGCGTTGTATTTGATTAGTTTTTCAAATGCACGGGGCAGATCCCATATTTTTTCTTCGTTGATATACACCCTTACACGTTGACCTTGGCGCCATACCGCCACATGCACAACAGTGCGGTTATCAAATGCAGACAATTGATTCACGGCTACATTATTGTCAATGGTAGCCTGATGCGTGGTGGATGAAAAATAATTGATTTGAGAACGACCTGAATTATTGCCGGCAGATGTTGGGTGTAATTTTAATTCTAATCCCGTTCTGTTGCCGCTGTATTGCATCCAGTCGGTGTAGTTGTCAGGTGTTTTTAATGCACAAAAGTCGATGCTCAATTCTGTAGAGTAAAAACTGAATTGCGGATTGACCGCCAAATCAAATTCGTAGGTAAAGTTTTCGGGTAATTCAGTGACAAATTCAGGCATAAAAACACCCTGTTTTGAAATTTGCAACCACTTGCCTGTACGGCCTTCCAGATTCACAATTTCACCTGATGAATTGGTATTCCATTTGCCGGGAAAATCGCCAAGCGCATCCTGACTGAAATCCTCAATTGATTTTACTTTTTCGCCACTGATGAAATCGTATTTGGTATAGGTTTTAAAAGTTGCTTCCTTATTAGCATTATCGGTTGTGCTGTTTTCAGTAGTACCAGCTGCAGCTTTGGCAATTGAGTCACTTTTCTTTTTCTTGGCAGCCGCTTCAGCATCGTCCAAACCCTTGTCAATGGTGTTGTCGATTTTGTTGTTGATGCGGTCGTTCACTTTTCTTTTAAGCACACTACCCGGATTAATGACTTGTGCTTTTACAGAGAAAATAAATAGCAAAGTGAGGAGTGTTGCAACTGATTTAAAGTTGGTTGTTTTCATGTCAATGTCAGTTTGATTTACACAAACATAATTAAAATTGAGATGAAATAAGAAAGGGTTTTTTGTAGGGTATAAAATTCAGGTGCTTACATTTCCGTTATTTTAAACTCCACTCTGCGATTGTTTAAACGGCCTTCTTCAGTATCGTTGGTATCGATGGGTTCAGTTTGACCCGCACCGCGATAGGTCATGCGACTTTCATCAATGCCCAATTCCATCAGATACATCACCACTGCATAGGCTCTGCTATTTGAAAGTGTTTCGTTAGCTTTTACACTGCCCTTGTTATCGGTATGTCCGCTTATTTCTACTTTCATGGCCGGGTAATTAAGCATCAGGTCGGCTATGCTGTCAAGGATTTCTGTTGATGTTGGCAATAATTCCGATTTGTTGGTTTCGAATTGTATGCTTCGCAATACCAGTTTTTGTCCCACTTTAGGAGAAGTATAAATACTATTTTCTTTAACAGGAATAGTCATGGTATCAGTCATGGTATTATTGTCGAGCATGCAGCCGCTAACAGTGCATGGACAGATGGTGCCTTCTTTTTGTTCGATTAAAACTACATCGTCAATGTAGTAGTATATCTCCTCAATAAATTTATTGACAACATTGTCGAGATAGGTGAGTCGGATGCTGGTGTCTTTAGCGAAATTACCGATGTATAAAAACTTTTCACCACCATTGGCTATAAAGCTGCCTGATACAGTCATCCACTGTTCGCGACAGGCCAATGGCAATAAACTATGGGTTTGCATGACAACACCATTGTCGATGGCTTCTCTTGGTGTTTTAAATGGTCGGGGTTTATCAGTCAGCGTTACGGAAACACTATTAATGGCGACATCATTTGTTTTTTTGAGTTTTAGTCTGAACTGCAGACAATAAGTAACACCTTCTTTTAGGGGTTGTTTTAATTCATTGCGCAGTACTTCATAGTTCACACCAAATACGCGGTAACCGCCATAGCAATTGTTGTCTTCATAAAAAATATCGGGTGTTTCATTGGCACTTCCCCAGAATTTAGCATAGGTGTCACCACCGGGTTTTATCTGACTTGAATGACCGGGTTGCATGCGTTCACGCTCCATTTCAAAGTCGGGATTGTTAATTAAATTCAAAGGCGTATTCACGGCCCATCGTCTTGCTTTCACCATGAGTGTGATGTTTGGATACTGCTGCATGATTTCAGCATCTGTGAAGTGGATCCTTTCCAAATCAAAAGCTTTTTTCTTTTCGGCAATGGCGAATATCGAAGGGTCGCCTTTTAAAATTTGCTGAGGTGTGGCGCTGTAATGGTAATTGATTTTGCCCTTTCTTTCTTCAATATTAAAGTTACCCATGCTATCGGCTATTATGATGATGGTATCACTTTCGTGTGCAAAATATCCTGAGTCGAGATAAGCGGTTTTTTCTACCCGCCCATTGTTGTACCAACGTTTGAACAATAAGATGTTGTCGTCAGAAAAGTATTGCCATTCGCCATTCTTCATTGATGACTCATAACTGCCACTCGCTTTTTTTACACCGTCTGTATTGAACAATACCCATTCGCCATCTCTTACAATTGTGATGTTGGTGCTGCCGTAAGTTGTTTTTGATTTAATGGTTTTTGTTTTGCCTTTGCCAATGCAATTGCCTTCAGCATCAAACGCACAATCTTTTTGAGCTTCTGAGAAGAAAGGATGGATGATTAATAAAAGAAGTAGTAAGCGTTTTGCCATTCAAAAATTCTTAACGTTGAAATTTTGAAAATAGTATGTATACAATCAATTCATCCTGTTTTTAAGTGAAGGGCGCATGGATTGCAATTGAGCATCATCGATTAAAAATTTAACACCTTCTAGAGCTAACTCAGTATGTTCAAATACTGTTTTTGCTTCCAATAATAATGGCTCCAAATTATCATATCGCGAAGAAAAATGACCGATGATTAATTTATGAACGCCTGCGTGTTTGGCAATGGTAGCGGCTTGTATAGCGGTGCTGTGATATCTGTCCGAAGCCTTTTCTATCAATGCTTCCATATAAGTAGCTTCGTGGTAAAGCAAGGTGCTTTCGCGAATATATTCTACAATGTCTAAATCAAAAATAGTATCGCTGCAATAAGCATAACTTTTCAATGGTTTGGGGTCGAAAGTCAGCTCATTGTTCATGATGGTTGTACCCTTTACATCAGTGTAATCATTGCCGGTTTTGATGCTTCTGTAATACGCCACAGGAATGCTGTGATGTTCCATTGCGTTCATGTTCAGCGGTCGGTCCTTCTTGCCTTCTTTAATTAAAAAACCAGTGCAGTGTATGCGGTGTTTCAAAGGGAAGGTGCTCAGTTCAAACGAAGGGGTTTTAACGACAAACTCCGGACTATTGGGATTGGTAGGATGAAATACAATATCAAAATCGGGTGGGTGACCACCGTGCAGCAATTGCAGGTCGATAATTTTTTTCAAAGGGGGAGGACCAATCAGGTGCAGGGGTTGTTTTCGTCCCATTAAACTCATGGAAGACAGCAAGCCGATTAATCCGAAATAGTGGTCGCCATGCAGGTGACTGATGCAGATATAGTCGAGGCCGGTGTGGCGTATACCCAGTTGCATGAGGCGCATTTGCGTACCTTCTCCGCAATCGATCAGTATTTTTTCACTGCCGATTCTAAGCAACTGGCCACTGGGGTGCCGGTCTCTTGTTGGGGTTGCGCTGCTAGAGCCTAATATGGTTAATTCCGGTACCGACAAAAATTCACTACAAGTCTACCATTATTAATACAATTTTTAATGTTTCATCCCCCAAAAAAATTTAACTTATTTTTGCCCGGTTTATGAATCAGCAAAAAATAGCCCTCATTACAGGTGCTACTTCCGGAATAGGAAGAGCCTGTGCGGAATTACTCGCCAAAAACGATTATAATTTGATATTGGTCGGCCGAAGAACAGAAAGGTTGCACGCAGAAAAGGATTTCCTCGAAAAAAATAATTCCATTAAAGTACATGTAATTACTTTGGATGTAAGAGACCGCGCAGCAGTTGAACAGGCTTTTGCATCAATACCGGCAGAGTGGCAAGCCATTGATGTGTTGATCAACAATGCCGGATTGGCCATGGGTTTATCATCAGTTGAAAACGGCAATGTCGACCATTGGGATACCATGATTGATACCAATTTAAAAGGCTTATTGTACGTTACTAAAAATATATTGCCCTACATGATAGCGCGTAATGCCGGTCATATTGTGAATGTAGGCAGCATAGCGGGCAAGGAAGTGTATGCCAATGGCAATGTGTATTGTGCCACTAAGCACGCTGTAGATGCATTGAACCGCAGCATGCGCCTTGACTTAAGTAAATATCCCATCAAAGTTTCGGCCATTCATCCCGGAGCAGTAGAAACGGAATTTTCTATTGTGCGTTTTGAAGGCGATGAGGCAAGAGCGAAAGTGGTATACGAAGGATTTGAAAATCTAGTGGCCAATGATGTAGCAGAAGGGGTGTGGTTCATGCTCAACCGTCCACCACATGTTAACATCAATGAAATGACGATTATGCCGACTGCCCAGCCTATGGCAGGAGTGATTAATAGGAAGTAAATATTTTAGATTTTTTATTTTTGTTTTTCTTATAGTCCCGACCCTTCGGGATGATTTTTTGATGGTCTCGACTCTTCGGGATGATGGTTATTAGGTTATTGAGTTAATGGTTACTTATAGCAACTCCGATACTTAGGAACTAGTTTTTTATCACAGGACTTATATTGTTTTAGTAATACTTTCGTTCAATTTAGTGGTATCCTGACTTTCGTCAGGATGACAGGTCCGTCTTATTTGTTGTGCTTAAGAGTTGTGCCAATACGTTCCTTAACCAAATGAAAACATTAATCAACCTCTACAAAAAAAACTGACAGTTAAATTATCTAATCATCAAATCACCAAATCATCAAATTCCTATTCCCTTATTCCCAACCCCTTTCCCCAAAATTAAATTATTATTTTTTATCAGTAGGCTTTAATATATTTGTTTTTGAAACTTTCGGTATTGCATATAGTGAAAAAAAATGGGAGGACTCAAGCAATTTTGTTTGTGCTGTTTTTTCTTTGTTTGATTTCTTGTACAAGGAGATTTAAAAAAATGTAGAATGCTTATAATACAACAAAAAAAGCTGAACAGCTTAAAAATCAAACTATAAATACAAATTAAAAAATGAATAAATTGTTTATTATTATCTTATTTTTATTTGGGTGTGATTATAGAGTTGGAAATAGAATTAAATTAATAAATTTAGGAATTAGATCAAATATTGAAACATCCTTAGTTTTTCAGTACTTGGATTCTGCTGAAGAAATTAAAGAGAAATATGGGTTGCCCAAAAAATACCAATTTCTTAAAGATGATTCGGATATTAAATACTATTCAGATCAGATAAAATTAGTTTATTTTTCAGAAACACCTCAAGAAGTTTACAAAATAGAATTAAATGGTTATACAATGCTACTTGATGTTTTTAATTCAACAATTGACAGTAGTTGGTTTCTTATGAAGCGTGAAAAATTAAACGATGCAGATTATGATAGAATTGAAAGAAGAATTGATAGTTTTTATAGAGATATAATTAGGTTAGCTAAAAAGAATGAAGTAGATGATACAAATATTTTCAGTTGGAATGCAGCTAAACCGTATCATTTGCATTTAATGAGGCCAAATGAAAAAATTAAATAATAGAATAATTGTGAATATAAATAGGGTTAAATGGTTGAATTTAAATTATATAAAATGAAAAATCTATTAACTTTATTTCTCCTAATAATTCCTATGAAATCTTTGGATGCACAAACAGTTGTTTCAACTGGGAATGTATCAGGAACGTGGACAAAAACCGGCAGCCCCTATAAAGTTACTGGAGAGATAATTGTACAAAAAGGAAGTACACTAACAATCGAACCTGGTGCTGTAGTAGAGTTTCAAGGGGCCTATAGCCTAACAGTAGATGGGCAGTTAAAAGCAATTGGCAAAAAGAATGATAGCATTACTTTTAAAGCAAGCCAAAGCATAATTTGGACAGGTATACTTTTTATAAGAAATACACAAACAGATACTATTCGCTTTAATTATTGCAGATTTGAAAATGTAGGGCAGCAATGGAAAAGCTATAAAAACACTTTCCCTTATCTATGGCAAAAGAATAATGTAATGGTGAGTAAGGCTTTATTCTGTGTTTATTCTTCCCCTTTAGTTATTAAAAATTGCAGTTTCTATTTTAATCGACCCAGACTCAATCAAGCTAATCTAGTGTACGTTTTTGGTAATGTGTTAATTGCGGATAGTTTATACATAACAAGTTCTTCTGATACAATTTCTAGCAGTACTGGCATGATTCAGGTTGATTCAGCAAAATACTATTCAATAAAAAATATTAAAGCAAATTCCATAAAAGATTTTAATACATTAATTAGGGCTGCAGATTGTAATGGCATAATGAGTAATTTATCAATTATTGAGAATGTTACAGGAGATAAATGTCTGAAAACTCAATTTGTTGTCATACGCGACTCAGATATTGGAATAGTCAGAAATATTAATCTTTCAAATGGTGGCAGGTTTGGCATAATATTGTCAGGAGCTACTAATTATCAAGTGAATAATTGCATTTTCAGAAAAGTATCAAATGCTATAGGGAGTAGTGGAACTTGTACAGGAAGTATTGTTAGTAATATTTTAATTGAAAAGTGTGGATTGTTTGGTGTCACACAGGCTACTTTTTTTCAAAGTTCTGGGTTACTAATTCGCGATTCTAAATTTATTGATAATATCATTGGATTTGCAGTTACTCAGGAATTTGGAAATGGCACACCAATTTTTTTAAATTGCAATTTTCAGGGAAATAATGGAGCTGGCAGGATTGAGGCTTATCCGGTTTTTATAAATTGTAATTTTCAAGATAATTTTAGTTACAAAACATTACCTGAAGGAAATGGCCCCAATATTCCTTATACTTCCGGTATTATAATTACAAGAGAGTTTTATAATTCTCGCCCCTATTTTTATAATTGTCTGTTTTGGGGGAATAAAGATAGTTTCGGACATGGTAACAATAATATTATGTATGTAGATAAAATTGTTAAAGGTGATTTTACAAAATGTATTATACAAGGGGATAGTAGCGATGGAATTGTGGGGTATGATGAAAATACTTTTTCAGAGTTTTCTGTTCCTAAAGCCAATCTCACCTATAACAATAGTAACGGTCAAAATCCGGGTTTTATAGATTCAACAACCGGCAATTATCAACTCCTCAATACCTGTAATAAAACAGCCTATGCAATCAATAAAGGAATGTCGGGCAATTTACTCATCCAGTATCCCTACAATATCCTCTTGTCTCAGTATGGAGTCAATATTTACAATACAACAGATTTGCTAGGCAACCCCCGCATAGCTGATGATACCATTGATATTGGTTGTTATGAGAGCATAGGTAATAAGAAAGTACTTAAACTTAAAAATACTTATAATGATACGACAGTGTGTTATGGGGCAGGGGCTAATTATAATGTCAAAACAATGGGAGCAGTACAAAGTTACTTATGGCAACATAAATCAGGTTCAGCAGTCAGTACTGTTGCCTCAGGTTCATCACTCACACTAGTCAATCAGAAAAGCAAAGCCAATCAGTACCGGTTGATGGTTAGTAATAACGAGTGCTTGCCATTAAAGGATAGTAGCAGATGGTTTACCTTCAATGTCAATAATCCTGTAAAGAAAGGTATTACAAAGAATCCCAATAGAGACAGTATCTACCAAAATGAAACGATGCAATTAACTACCAATGCCACAGGATATGCTAGCTTGCTATGGAATACCGGAAGTACAGCTGCAGGTATTAGTTTTTTAGGGAGCAGTTTGGGAGCCGCAGGTAAGTATAGATTTAGTGTTGAAGGAAGAAAGACAACCGGATGTTTAGAAACGGATACGGTTTACATCATCACTAAATCAGGCAATAGCAGTATTCAAACACCTTTTGCAAATTCTCAACTAACGATATATCCTCAACCTGCCACAGATATATTAAATATTTCAGGGTTTGATATAGAAGGAAAGACTCTTGTCATGCAGATTTACACCCTGGATGGTAAGTTACTCCTCACACAAGGTATCGAAACTAATGAAGTCGAAATAAATACTGCGCATTTACAACAAGGTATTTATTTAATGACAATTGCAGATCAGAGTACTGGTGAAATGATTGTAGTGAAATGGGTAAAAGGGTAGTGGAGGTCTTGTTTATATTCAAGAGAATTCTTTTTCACTAATCCCTAAAATTGAGCACCGCAAATCAATCCCAAAGGGTCGGGACTAAAATCCAAAATCTTAAAATCCCAAAATCAAAAATAAAAAGGGCCCTTTCGGGCCCCCTTCCAGGATCTTCATATTTCGCTGTATGTTGGTCCTTTGGAAGTATCTTTATAATGTCTGTTTTCTAATCCCGAATGGTCGGGACTTGCAGTAACCCAATAACCAATAACCTAATAACTATTCCCTAAACTTAGGATTATTCACAAATTCAAAATCGGTTAATGTATTAAGGAAAGCAATAATGTCCTGCACATCCATTGGATTCATGCGACCTTTTTGAGAGTTACCCAAATTAGGGTCGATGTTTTCAGCGTATTTAAAACCAATGTTGTAGTGCTGTATGCATTCTTCCAGTGTTTTAAATCTGCCATCGTGCATGTAGGGTGCTGTTAAGGCAATGTTGCGCAATGATGGAGTTTTAAATTTACCATCGTCATTGTTGTTAAGTGTAATTAAACTGCGACCCTTGTCAACAGGAATACTGTCGAGGCCGGTGTTGCGGTATTCAAAATCGCTGAAGGTGCTGCCAATGACATGGCAATGCCCACAGTCGCCTTTATTGATGTCAGTATACCATTGCAAACCTCTTTGTTCCTGAGGAGTAAAACTTGCTAATCCTTGTTTCACGCGATCGTATTTGCTGTTGCCTGAAATTAAAGTGCGTTCGAATTGTGCAATGGCTTTCATCACCATTGGTGTTGTAATTTTATCGCCACCAAATACTTTCTTGAACAATGCAGGATAATCTGCGTGTGCATTCAATTCACTCAGGGCATTTGTCAAACTCTCGTGCATTTCTACCGGATTTTGTATGGGTCCAATTACTTGTGATTCAAGATTAGCCGCACCACCATCCCAAAAGAATTGTTTCTGATAACCCAGATTTACAATCGGCATAGCATTGCGTGTGCCGGGCAGTTTATCGATGCCTATACTGAATTGAATGGTGCTGTCTGAAAACGAAAAGTTAGCTTTATGACATGAGCCACATGATTGCGTATTGTCGCCTGATAAAATAGGGTCATAAAACAATTGTTTACCCAATGCCACACCCTCAACAGTCATAGGATTGTCGGCAGGTATTACCATTGGTGGCAAGCCCGGAGGTATTACCAGTTCATAAGGTGTCAGTCCTTCTTCTGTTTTCAGGTCGTTGTCTTTCGCACAGCCAATAAAAATTATAATGGCACTTATGCATGCCATGATATACAATAATAACTGCTTCATATCTGACAAGTATTACTGGATTTTGTCAAATATAAAAGCATCAGAAAAACTCAGCTTCAAATTGTCAATCCATGCAAAATCAGCACTGCTGCTCGACTGGCGGTTGTTGTCTACATTAAAATCAACATTAGTAGGCGTAGTGTATAAATTATTGAGGTTGAATTTTAAATGCAATTGTTTGGCAACGCCTTCAACTTTCAGTGAAGTAGTTAATGGTAACTCAACATCAGTTAGGGCTCTGTCAGTTGCAAAGTGAAAAGTCATTGATTTGGTAACACCTGAAGTATTTTTGTATTTGCCTTCGTGTTTGAAGAATACATAACCGGTGTTCCAGTCCCATATCATGCCCATTACCGGATCTAAGTCACCGTCTTGCGCACCATTGTGGTTGCGGTCGTAAGGTAAGCCAACTTTAAATTTAATTTTTGTATAAGTGCCGTTTGGAACTTTTAACGCATCAACTTTGCAGGTACTGATATCGGCTGCGTTGATTAAATCGTAGTTGTCGAGTTTCAATTCTGTGTTGTCGTCTTTTACCAGTATCACATTGGTGATGTAGTATTTCAATAGGTCAACCTGATAGTTGTTGCCGGCAGCATTGGTGTATTGCATTTTGCCCAATTCAAGTGGCATGCCATCTACTTGATTGTTAAAAAGAATGCTAACATCAGCAGATGTTTCTGTATTGGTTGTAGCCGGTGGTGTTACTTCTTTGTCTTTGCAGGCAACAAGCATTACCATGGCAGTAAATGCCATTAAAGTTTGTTTGATTATTTTCATTTAATATATTGTAAAGGGTGTAAATAAAAAGTACGGATTCCCCACATTTATGAGGAGAATCCGTACAATTGTAAGATTAATTATTTGCAGCAAGTGCAACCGCAATCGCAATTGTCGCCTGAGCAAGAATTGTCGCAAGTACAAGCAGTTTCACATTTGTCAGTGCCGCAGCATGAGCCGTTGCATTTTGAAGATGAAGAACTGTTGATAGCGTAAAGTGCACCTGAAGTAGCAAGGACGGCTATAGAAGCCAATAAAATTATTTTCTTTTTCATGATATTTTTTGTTGTTAAAATTTGATTTTTGTGTTCAACATTTGAGCCTGTTGAGGGGCGTGTGTTTTCATAGTTCCGTTCACGGAATGAATTCATAAATAAATGGAATCACTTATTTACTACACGAAATCAAATTTGCAGGACGCGTTTCTTCAACAAAATGGGGACGGGAAGCTCCCTCTGGTCGAAAGTATTGAAAGCCAAAACATCATCAACAGAATAGTTGAAAACGCTAGGCTGAATGAGATCGAATTTAATAGGTGCTTTTACTTGTTGTTTAGCAGAAAAAGCAATTGTTTTTTGTAAACCCAAAATAGGGTTAATCACTGTGCTAATAGATGAGGTATGGCAGCATGAAGATTTATTTGGAATCTTTACACAGGCGCAGCACTCATCACTTACCTGAACACCGTTGTCTTTTAAACTAAGGCCTACACCTGAAAATACATCGCAGCACGTAGATACTTCTATCTTAATTCCGCTACCTGTGAGCAGAAAAATAACAGATAATATAATGGCTTTGATTTTCATGGCACCAAATACAAAGTTAGTGATTTTCTTCTGATTTGCAATTTTTGAACTCCATTTCTAATGTAGCATGATGAATATTAAGGGCATATAAATATTTCTTGAGCCTATCCTTTACTGCATCTGATTGTTCTGAATTCATATTGTCTTTCATTAGTACATGGGCTGTTAATGCATTGCTGTTGCTGCTGATGGGCCATATATGGATGTGGTGAATGTCCACAATATTATCATCAATGGATTGTAATGCTTTGATATCTTTCATACTGATGTTTTCAGGCACCCCATCGAGGAACAAGCGCAATGTTGATTTTAAAAATCGCCAGGTGGACAGTAATAGAAATGCCATTACTAATAAGCTCACCAATGGGTCGAGCCAGTACATGCCGGTGTAATGCATGGCAATACCGGCCACAACAACACCTGCAGATATCAATGCATCGGCCAGTAAATGCAAATAAGCGCCTCTTACATTCACATCGTTTTTATTTTCTCTCATGAATAACCAGGCACTGAAACCATTGATGAGTATCCCAATAAATGCGACCTTCGATACAGTAAATCCTTCGACAGCATGTGGATCCATTAAGCGAGTAATGGCAGAATAGCCAATACCGCCAACAGCGATTGAAAGAATGATGGCATTCACCATGCCGGCCAGCACTGTGGCTTTGCTGAATCCGTAAGTAAAACGTTCGGTCGGTTTTACTTCTGCCAGTTTAAAAGCCAGCACAGATATCAGTAAACCTCCTACATCGCTGAGATTATGACCTGCATCAGATAGCAAGGCCAATGAATCAGTCATTAAACCCGCAACAGTTTCTACAATTACAAAGCCGGCATTAAGTACAATACCTATAATAAAGGCACGGGTAATATTTTTTGATTGCAGTTGCCCATGACCGTGATGGTGGTGATGATCATGAGAATGATGATGGTCGTGCGAATGTTCGTGAATCATTACTTCAAACATACATTATTTTTTTTCAACTAAATTTGCATTCAATTGTTCTATAAGAAATGAGTACAGAAGTTAGGGTTGGAGGTGTTCCCGAACATTTTAATCTGCCGTGGAAACTGGCAAATGAATACGGGCTTTTTGAAAAAGATGATATTAATTTTCAATGGCAGTTTTACAGTGCTGGCACCGGTGCTATGGTAAAAGCATTGGCTGACGATGAACTGGATATGGCAGTGTTGCTCACTGAAGGTGCTGTGTCGGCTATTATTAAAGGATTAAAAGCGCGCATTGTTAAACAATACATTGCATCACCTTTGATATGGGGCATTCATACAGGTTGTGATTCGGGATTGGAAAATATCGGACAATGCGAAGGAAAAAAATATGCCATCAGTCGCTTCGGTAGCGGCAGTCATTTAATGGCCATGATAGATGCAGAAATACGTGGCAAAAAAATTGAAGAATCGGATTTTGTATTAATTGAAAATATGCAGGGCGCTTTACCTTCTTTGCAGAACAATCAGTCTCAGGTTTTTTTCTGGGAAAAGTATACCACCAAGCCACTGGTTGATAAAGGCATGTTGGAACGCATCGGTGAGTTTATAACACCGTGGAGTTGTTTTCAAATTGTGGCCACTGAAAAAGCATTGGCGACTAAACGCGGAGCCATTGAAAAAATATTGGCTTCTATGAATTTTATCTGCAAACAATTTATGAGGGCAGATAACAGCATCGATATGGTATTGGAACATTTTGAAATGAAACCTGAAGATGCTCACTCATGGTTTTACAGTACAGAGTGGAATACGGATTATCACATCAGCGAAAAAATGCTGGAGAATGTGATGTATTCGCTAAAAAAAATCGGCAATATCAGCAGTGAAGTGAAACCTGAAGTATTGGTTGACGAAGTGGTTGAGCTGGTTTAAGACTGCGCCTGTCTTTTCTTAGGCGATATCAAACTGTCTGCAGGGTATTGGGCTTTCATGCTGTCGCGTATTTCACGGGTCCAGTTGATGAGGGCTGATTTTTGCGTTTCATCTAAAATGGCATCTCTGTGAATAATGGTATAAGATGACAATGGCATTTCATTCTCAGTAATTACCTCTTCAATTTCTTCCAGTTTGTGGTATTGACGGTATAAGCGGTAACTTGTAAACTCATTGAAATTTAATTCATGTTTGCCTTCATCAATGTGATTGGCTAACCAACCCGCAACAGGTTGTATTTGGGAGTACCAAGGGTATTTAGTGGTATTGCTGTGGCAATCATTGCAAGCAGTTGCCAAAATAGTTTTGACATTATCCGGCATTGGCCATTGCTTCGTAATATCGTTTGTAACATTACCGGAATTATTTTTATCAGGTCTTATGAATTGTATCAATACAAGTAAAACCAGCAATATTTTACCTGTAAGTTTAAGGATTTTTTTTAATTTGGACATGGTCCAAAAATACAAGATTTATTTGAATGTCAAATTAATGTAATATTACCCTTTTGAAATAAAGACTTTTGCTTTAAGCAATATGGGCGACAGGTATTCATCTTCAGTTGAAGGTTGAACCGCTGTATGGTAGTTAGCTAATAACTTTTCTACGGCTGATGATGAGCGCGATGGTCTTCTGTATTCAATAGCGCGTGCTGCAGTAATTAATTCAATGGCAATGACCTGCCAAACATTTTCACAAACTCGGTACAGTTTTGTAGCGGCATTTGCTCCCATGCTCACGTGGTCCTCTTGTCCGTTGCTGCTTACAATGCTATCGATACTTGCAGGTGTACACAATTGTTTATTCTGACTCACGATACCGGCAGCGGTGTATTGGGCAATCATCAATCCACTTTCGAGTCCTGCATTTTTTGCAAGGAAAGGCGGAAGACCTCTTAAACCACTGATCAATTGATAGGTTCTGCGTTCAGAAATATTAGCGAGTTCAGCAAGTGCCATGGCTGCAAAGTCTAAGGCAAGGGCAAGTGTTTGTCCGTGAAAATTACCGGCACTGATGATCATGTCTTCATCTGCAAATACATTCGGATTATCGGTAACCGCATTTATTTCATTTTCAAAAATAGTATTGGCATAGTTGATGGCATCTCTGCTCGCTCCGTGAACCTGAGGAATGCAGCGGAAAGAGTAGGGGTCCTGTACCTGTGTTTTGGTTTGTTTGATGATTTCGCTGTCATTCAAAATGGCGACAATATCTGCCGCTGTTTGTATTTGCCCCGACTGGTTGCGAATGGTATGCGTATAAGGCAGAAAAGGTTCTATCCTTGCATCAAATGCATCAATACTTAAAGCCGCAGTGGTATTGGATTGTTTGATAATTTTATCGGCTTCCCACAAACAAGCTACCCCATAAGCACTCATGAATTGTGTGCCGTTAATTAAAGCCAAACCTTCTTTCGGTCCCAGTGTTACCGGTGTTAAACCATGCATGTCCAATACAGTTTTTGCATCAGTAATCATGTTGTTATGCCACACATGTCCTTCACCAATCAATGGTAAGCAAAGATGGGCCAATGGGGCTAAATCGCCCGAAGCGCCTAATGATCCTTGCTGATAGACCACAGGCACAATGCCGTAATTATAAAAATCAATTAAACGTTGAACAGTTGAAAGTTGCACACCCGAGTAGCCATAAGAAAGAGACTGTGCTTTTAATAACAACATCAGGCGAATGATAGGTGCAGGTACATATTCACCAGTTCCACAGGCATGTGAACGCAACAGGTTGTATTGTAATTGCGCCAATTGATCATTCGGTATTACAGTATTACAAAGTGAGCCAAAACCTGTATTGATGCCATAGATGACTGCCTGCTCTTTTGCCAGTTTTTGTTGCAGGTAGTTGTATGATTTTTCTATGTTGGCTTTTGCTCCTTCTGATAATTCGAGCTTGGCCCCTGAATTAACAAAAGTTGCGAGCAACTGAAGTGTAATGGGATGACCTATTTGAAACATGGGTTGAAAAGATTATTTGATGAATGAATTAGAGCCAATGAAAATTGGTGATATCGTTTTGACTGATGGTGGATTGTTCACCGCTGTTTAAATTTTTAACGGTAACCTGCTGTTGTGCCATTTCGTTGGCGCCTATTATTACAGCCCATTGAATGTTTTTGGCATTGGCATAATCCAGTTGTTTTTTTAATTTAGAAGTGTCGGGATATACTTCGGTTCTTACACCTTTTAAACGCAGTGCATCGGCAAATGGCATGCAATATGGAAAGGCTTCCTTGTCCATACAACAAAATAAAACATCTGTAAATTTAGCGCCTTCAGCAGGGAATAAATTCAACTCTTCCATCACATCGTAAATGCGGTCGATGCCAAAAGAAATGCCTATGCCTGAAATGCCTTTTAAACCGAATACACCTGTCAAGTCATCGTAGCGCCCACCGCCACTGATGCTACCCATTTTTACTTCGGTAGGAATGACTTCAAAAATACAACCGGTATAGTAGTCGAGGCCGCGGGCCAGACTGCCATCCAGGAATACCTGAGTAGTTTGTCCATTGAGCAGATTAAGCAATTCAGAAAGGTCGGCAATGGCTTTGCGCGCATTGTCGGTGTCGGGTAATGAAGCGGCAATATTATTGAGAGTGTCAGTCGTAAATTCTTTTTTCTCGAGCAATGAAAGGATGATATTGCATTGATGACTACTCAATCCCAGGGTAATTAATTCATTTGTTACGCCATCAAGCCCAATTTTATCGGCCTTGTCAATGATGACTGTAATGGTTTTAAAGTGTTGCGAAGCGTTGGCTTTTTCAACTACCGCTTCTAAAAGTTTGCGGTGATTGATGCGGATTTCGTAGCCGGTTAATTTCAGTGCGGCAAATACCCTTTGGTATATTTTAACAAAGTCGGCTTCGCACATCAAAGAGGCTGTTCCCAGTACATCGGCATCGCATTGCCAGAACTCGCGGTAACGACCCTTTTGAGGGCGGTCAGCACGCCAAACAGGTTGCATCTGGTAGCGTTTGAAAGGGAAGTGCACTTCATTTTGATTCATGACAACATAGCGCGCTAACGGTACTGTTAAGTCGTAACGCAACCCTTTTTCAGAAATATGTGAGGTGAGTTTTTTAGATTCAAAATTATCGCTGGAAATATCTTTTAAATAATCACCACTGTTCAGAATTTTAAAGATTAACTGATCACCTTCATCACCGTATTTTCCTGTAAGGGTACTCAGGTTTTCCATGGTAGGTGTTTCCAATTGCATAAAGCCGAACGACTGATATACCTGCTCGATGGTCGACAGGATATACTTGCGTTTGGCCATTGTATTGGGGCCAAAATCTCTGGTGCCTCTAGGTATGCCGGGTTTACTCATGGATAGGGGTTTAAAACGATGCAAAAGTAAGCAAAATGGGTTAATAGTTATTGAGTTATTCGTTATTGTAAGTCCCGACTCTTCGAGATTAAATTACTAAGCTAACAGCAAATCTCACTAATTCCTAATCCCTCAATCCTAATCCTGTTATTAGTTAATAGTTATAAGTTAGTAAAGTACCAGTACTTTGGGATTAAATTACTGAGCTAACAGGAAATCTCACTAATTCCTATCCCCTCAATCCTAACCCCTAATAACTAAATCAAATATGGATTTTTTTAAAATTGTAATATATTCGCTTTTAAAATTTAATCAATATGGGATACGAAGTACATGTAGTAAGAAAAAATGATTTTGAAAATGACGAAGAAGAATCGAACATTACCATGGAAGAATGGAAACATTTGGTAGAATCAACACCCGAATTAACCTGGGAACAGTTTGCAGGAGATACTGCAGAACTTGATTATAAATACTGTTATTGGTTAGCGCATCCTGAGCAAGATGAAAGCAATAGACCGTGGTTTGATTTTTTCGGAGGCTCTATCAATACAAAGTGGACAGACCCTGCCTGCATGAAATTATTGTTGGGTATTGCTGAGCAGCTCAATGCCAAGTTGATAGGTGATGATGGTGAAATCTATACCATGAAAGAAATTATTGCTATGGAAGATTACAACAATCAACCAACACCCTCGCCAACTCCTGAAAAGAAACCCTTTTGGAAGTTCTGGTGATTGTCATAACAGGGGAGTAAGTACCCTGATCTTAGCTTAGTATATCGCCATTCCATTAATCTGCACACAAATTTTTATTTGTGGATTTGTAATTGATAATTGTAATAAATAAACTGCTGCTTCGTTTTAATTTTGCCTTTTAGCATATTTACATGGCCACCAAAAAAAGTAATAGTTTCAGGAATGCGGCAGATGACTTTACTCCCGATGAAAAAGTCAAACAAAAACCTATTGCTTTAAGCAAGTTTGAATGGGTGAGGGACGAGCGCACTCACAAAATTCTGGGCGCGTTTTTTATTCTCTTTTCTCTGTTTTTATTTGCAGCTTTCACTTCTCACATCATCAACCTTTCCCGATTCGAAACCGATCAGGATATTTTGATGAGCAGTAACTGGAAATGGTTTAAAGCCAATAATGAAAGAGGTGCTGCCAATATGATGGGGTATTTGGGCGCTTGGTTCAGTCATTTGTTTATTCACAAATGGTTTGGTGTTTCATCTTATATTTTATTGTTGACATTTTTCACCATTGGTACGCGACTGCTGTTCAAATGGCAGGTGTATCCAATGACCAAAATATTGCGTTACAGTTTCTTCACCATTGTTTGGGTATCGGTATTAATGGGATTTATTTTTCACAACAACAATATTTTCATGGGAGGTGGATTTGGTTACTTCGGTTTCATGTGGTTGAAAAGTTTAGCAGGTACTTTTGGTGCAGCCATTATTTTACTCATGTATGCTTTGGTGTTCCTTATTCTTGTTTACAACATCGATTTAAGATTCGGTAAAAACATCAAGTCGAATATTGAAGAAGATGATGCCTTGAAAGTGCCTTTCTCTGATCACGAAACAGAAGCTGAAAGTATTAAGCAGCATTATCAGGAACAACAGGAGCAGGTAGCAGAAGAAATAGTACCTGATTTAGCCAACTCTAATTTAGTTGAAGAAGAAGATGGCATACAATTGCATACCATCAGTGACAATATAGAAGATGAAGTAATTGCTGAAGCCATTGATGAAATAGAAACAGGTGCCAATATTACTGAAGATATTGTGCCTGCAGTTATCAGTTTTAATGTTGAACCGGTAAAAGAAAAGAAAGTTGAAAAACCTGCTGACTTTGAATTAAAAATAGAACAACACGAGGAAGAAGAATATGTGCCGGAAGTAGCAGCAACACCTTTAGTAGCTGAGCGCACAGCGAGTTTGGATGAACCGTATGACCCAACGCTTGATTTGCCGGGCTTTCAGTTTCCTACTATTGATTTGTTACAAGAATACGAGTTTACCAAAACTGAAGTTGACAGAACAGAATTGGAAACCAGCAAAAATCTAATTGTTGAAACACTTAAAAATTACAACATCGCGATTTCTGAAATAAGAGCCAATATTGGCCCAACAGTGACTTTGTACGAAATAGTACCGGCTCCGGGTGTTAAGATATCGCGTATTAAAAATTTGGAGGATGACATTGCATTGAGCCTTGCGGCTTTGGGTATTCGTATCATCGCACCGATTCCGGGTCGCGGTACGATTGGTATTGAAGTGCCAAACAAAAAACCGGAAATGGTGCCTATGCGCAGCATGATTGCCAGCAAGAAATTTCAGGAATGCAATTTTGAGTTGCCGGTTATTTTAGGCAAAACAATTTCAAATGAACTGTACATCGCAGATTTGAGTAAAATGCCTCACTTGCTTTGCGCAGGTGCTACCGGTCAGGGTAAATCAGTTGGTTTAAATACACTGATTATTTCCTTGTTATATAAAAAGCATCCTTCTACCTTGAAGTTTGTATTGGTAGATCCAAAGAAGGTAGAGCTCACCTTATACAATAAGATAGAAAGACATTACTTGGCAAAATTGCCGGGCGATGGCGATGCCATTATAACCGACACCAAGTTGGTGTGTAATACTTTGAATTCATTGTGCATGGAAATGGATGAGCGTTATGAATTGCTGAAAGCAGCAGGTAAACGAAACATCATTGAGTACAACGCTAAATTCAAGGAAAGAAAATTATTGCCT
Organism: Bacteroidota bacterium; assembly: GCA_040386935.1. Classification (GTDB taxonomy): domain Bacteria; phylum Bacteroidota; class Bacteroidia; order NS11-12g; family UBA955; genus JABMMZ01. Next base: position 64,439 of record JAZKEQ010000030.1, read on the forward strand.
ACCGAAGGTCACCGATTCCTACCATATATTGTTGTAGTAATAGATGAGGTAGCCGATTTGATGATGACAGCAGGCCGTGAAGTGGAAACCCCTATTGCGCGTTTAGCTCAGTTGGCAAGGGCTATTGGTATCCACGTGATATTGGCTACTCAGCGACCATCTGTAAATATTATTACAGGTACCATTAAGGCGAATTTCCCGGCACGTCTGGCCTTTAGGGTAACATCTAAAATAGATTCGCGTACCATTCTCGATAGCAATGGTGCCGACCAGTTAATAGGTAAAGGCGATATGTTGTTCAGTACCGGTAACGATTTGATACGTTTACAATGTCCGTTTGTAGATACGCCTGAGGTTGAGAAAGTAACTGAATTCATCGGCAATCAGCGCGGTTACTCAAGTGCCTTGATATTACCTGAATTTAAAAGCGATGAAGACAGTGGCGGAAGAGATGACTTTGACCCGAACGAAAGAGATGCGCTGTTCGAAGATGCCGCATTATTGATTGTTCAGACACAACAAGGCAGTACTTCTTTGATACAAAGAAAATTAAAATTAGGCTATAATAGAGCCGGTAGATTAGTCGATCAATTGGAGCAGGCAGGCATTGTTGGACCATTCGAAGGAGCTAAGGCAAGAAAGGTGCTAATACCCGATGAAATGGCTTTGGACCAATTTTTGAAGAATCTGTATAAATAAATTTGTATTTTTGCACCCATGAAAAATTTTTTCACTTTATTCTTGATGATATTTACACTTACAGCAGCTGTTGTACCACCATCAAAGGATAAAAACGTCAATAAACTATTAAAAGACATCTCTAAGAAGTATAAGGACTATAAAACACTTAAATCTGATTTTACTGTACTTACTGAAGCCGCAGATCCTAAAACTCCAAAGAAAACTGAAAAAGGTACTTTACAGAGTAAAGGTAACAGTTTCCGCCTTTCATTTGCCGGTCAGGAAATTTTCTGCAACGGTAAATTCATTTGGACTTATACAAAAGAAACCAACGAGTGCACCAAGGATAAATACAACCCTAATGCAAGCAATGGTTTGAATCCTGCTAAAATATTTACCATTTGGGAAAAAGGGTTCTTGTACGCCAGTGATGGTAGCTACAAAAAAGGCACAGCTGAGATTATGAAAATAAAGCTGACACCTACAGATAAAAAGAAGCCATATTTCTTGATGAACCTTGAAGTTGATAAAACTGCCAAGACCATTCAACAACTGAAAGTATCTTATAAAGCGGGTAATAAGCAAACATTTACAGTGAACTCTCAGACACCTAATACTGAAATAGCTGATAATGTATTTGAATTTAAAGCCGCCAGTTATCCGGGTGTTGAAGTGATTGACCTGACTAAGTAATCAGGGTCTGACACAAACATCGTAAAGTAATTTCAAATCTTTTTCTTCATTGCTGAGGTGGGATTTACTCAACACATCCTTCGCATATTTTAATTGTAATTGTCCATTAGTAAGGGCCATTACCATTGGATGAACATCGGCTGTAACGGCTATTTCGCCATCTTTATTTTTGCCTATTGATAATTTTACATAAGCACATAAATGGCTCCAGGTGTAAATGTCGTAAGCGATAAAATCACCAAGACTATAGATCGAAAAGCCTCTTTTTTGTTTGCCTGTAAAAGGATCAGTGAAAGGATAGTATTGCCATGGTTGCAGATTGTGTGGGTGTCCGCCTGCGATAACATCAACTCCGCATTCTGAAAATATTTTTTGATACAAGTCTACCGTAGTTTGACTTGGGTAAGCCTGATAGGCATTGCCACAGTGTAGCGAACAGATAACGATATCGGCACCTGCATCTCTGCATTGTTGGGTCTGTTCTTGAATTAATGTAATATCACAACCCGGTACATTCAAGGGCAATACATTCACTAAACCGTAGTGTTCGTTGGGGAGTTCCAAATGATTCAGCGAGTAAGTGTAGGCCACAAAACCAATGGTAATCCCATTTTTTACAACAATAACAGGGTCCTGTGCATTGTCGAGGGCTGTGCCTACTGATTGAATATTTAATTGATGGAGATACTCCATGGTGTTTTTTACACCGGTGGGACCCATGTCTAAACTGTGATTATTGGCAGTACTCAGTACATCATACCCTTTGTATTTGCCATTGCCACTGAAAATGTCAAACAGCTTTTGGTCGCCATTAAATAACATGTCCGACAACATCACCTCTGGCACATAGCAGGGGAGTATACTTGTATCCATGGGCGATTCAAGATTAGCAAATACGACATCGGAACCAAAAAAATCGCTACCTACTTCATCCCATAAATGAGTTGTCGTTTCGGGTCTGATCATTTGATAGGGCATTAAATCACCCCCGATAGAAACAGTCACTAAAGTTTCTACTAATGGTTCAATACTGTATTTTTTAGAAAAGTGCTCAGCTATTTCGTTAGTAGGTGCGTTTAATGATGAATGGAAATAGTATTTATAGGCAAAATACACAATGTCTTTAAAGCGCATTGTGCGTGGGTTTTCTTCAAATTCGCGGGGAATTCGCCATTTTCTTCCTTTTACAATTGCAATAGGAATCATTAGGCCATAAATAATGCCGCACAGAAATTTACCTTTAAATGAATATGGACGAACGGCCTTCAAATTGCTATCAGCTTAAGAGCATTCTGCCCAGTGTGAAATAAACACCCAAACCTATCACATCGTTTGTGGTTGTTATAAATGGTCCGGTTGCCAAAGCAGGGTCAATATTGAATTTTTCGAGTATCAATGGTGTGATGGTGCCGAGTAATGAAGCAAAAATGATTACAGAAATCAATGCAATGCTCACTACCATACTGAGGTCAAAGCCATGACCTATCATCACATTCCACGATAATAAAAGCGCTGAACAGATAAGTCCATTCAGCAATGAAACGGTGAACTCTTTGCCCAGTTTTGGTAAAATATCTTTGCTGCCCAAAGTGTTGTTTGCTAAGCCCTGTACGATGATAGCAGACGATTGAACACCTGCATTACCACCCATAGCCGCTACTACCGGCATAAAGAAAGCCATTTGTGGTAAATGTGAAATATCGCCTTCGAAATTTGAAACCAGTGCCGAGCTGCCCAATCCACCGGCCAGGCCTACCATTAGCCACGGTAATCGCGCCCTTGATAGAATCCAGACCTTATCCGTACTTTCTACATTCTCACTCAAACCCGCTTGTAACTGGAAGTCACGGTCGGCCTCTTCTTTTATAAAGTCAACCACGTCATCGATGGTAATACGACCGATTAAGCGCCCCATACTGTCTATCACAGGAATGGCAATCAAATCGTATTTATTCATGAGGCTGGCTACTTCTTCTCCGATGTCGTATGCATTTACAGAAATGAATTCGCGGTTGGTAATTTCAATCACCGAAGTGTGGGCCTTGGCCAATACAATATCTTTAAGCGATACAACACCCTGAAGAATGTCTCTTTCATCTACAACATATACAGAGTGAACGGTATCAACCTCTTCAGCCTGTTTGCGTATTTCTTCAACACACTGACTAACGGTCCAGTTGTGCTTTACTTTTACTAATTCTTTTGCCATTAAACCACCTGCCACGTCATCATCGTAATGCAACATGGAAATCAGGTTTTTGGCATAATCCTGGTCTTCAAGGTAAGAGATAACCTCTTCGGCCTTTTGTGTAGGCAACAGATTCAGAATATCCACCGCATCATCCGAATCGAGGTAGGCAATTACATCACTGGCAATTTCATTGGCTGAATAACCTTTAAAAAATCGACCCTGCAATTCATCATCCAGTGAACGAATGATTTCAATGGCCTTTTGTTTCTCAATGATTTTGATAATGAACTTGGCTTCGTCCAATTCAACGTCCCAGAAAATTTCAGCAATATCTTCCGCCCTGTAATCGTCCAGTATAGCAATTACAGCCTGCTCATCAAGCACCTCCATGTGGGGCTTGAGTTTCATTAACAAATCTTTTTCTATTGTTGCTGCACTCATTGTTTCAAATTCTCAATATAAATGGTCAGATCAATAAAGTTTTTTACACTTAGCTGTTCGGCCCGCAATTTAGCAAATTCATGGCTTTCGGGAAGATTAAATTTATGTAAAGCGTTTCTCAGGGTTTTTCGCCTTTGATTGAAGGCCGTTTTAATGACTTCGAAGTACAGTTTTTTGCTGCAGGGCAATTCAAAACCTTCTTTTCGGAGACATTTGATAACACCTGATTTTACCTTTGGTGGAGGAATAAATACATGCTCACTAACGGTAAATTCATAAGTGGTGGTGTAATAAGTATTGAGCATCACACTGAGTATGCCGTAGGTTTTGGAACCTTCTTTGGCAGCCAGGCGTTGGGCGACTTCTTTTTGGAACATGCCCCCAAAAGCGACTACGTTTTCAATATTTTCAAGCACCTTGAACACAATTTGAGAACTGATGTTGTAGGGGTAGTTGCCAATGATAACAGAAGGTTCGGTTAAAATTTCGCGCACTGATCGGTCATCCAAAAAGTCAGCTTTTATCACTTTCAGATTGGGCTTGATCATTGTTTTATGGAGGTAGTCGACTGATTCACCATCAATATCTACTGCTATCACCTTTTTATAGTTGTCGACCAAAAAGGTGGTGAGCACTCCCATTCCCGGTCCAATTTCAATTACAGGGCACTGTAAATTTTCATTTTTAAAAAGCAAGGCAACTTTTTCGGCAATTTCATTGTCATTGAGGAAATGTTGACCAAGATGCTTTTTAGGATTTACTGCGGTTTTCACGGGTTGATTGAAAAAAATTTGGGATTTCAAAAATACTCACGTTTTTTCATTAATTTTGAAAATAATTGGTAAATAAATAAAAATGGTACAATATTTGAAACTAAATTTTAAAAAGTCGATATGAAAAAGATATTTTACAACGCACTGATTATAGCATTAACTTTTAATGTTGCTAATGCTCAAGAAGGAGTTCCAATGCCACCGGTTCCGGTTGTGCCACCTGTAGTAACTCAACAACCCCCTGCTGAAGTTCATCCCGAGTATGTTCAGTTCAAAGAACTTGAATTTGATTTCGGTAATATCATACAAGGTACGCCAGCCAGCCATATTTTTGAATTTAAAAATGTAGGTAACAGAGTCATTGATCTTCAGAATGTAGGCGCATCATGCGGTTGCACCACTCCAAACTGGAAAGGCGGACCATACAAACCGGGAGAAACCGGCCAAATTACAGCTACTTACAACGCTGCAAGCGAAGGCTATTTCAATAAAACTATCACTGTTACAACTTCAGAAGGTAGCATTGTATTGACTATTAAAGGCAATGTAATGAATGCTACTGCTTATAACGAGTGGAAAGTGAAAGACGATGCTGAAAAAGCGGAAAAAGCAAAAACTGAAGCAGGTACTAAAGCTAAAGCAAAAGCAAAAGGACATACTAAAGGCAAAGCTCAGGGTAAAGCAAAAGGACATACCAAAACACCTGCAGACAAACCAAAAACAACTACTGCAAAACCGGCAGCTACAAAACCGGCAGCAGCAACACCAAAAAAAGGATCTTAAATTTTAATTATATATTTACCCAGTTATGAAAAAAATAGCAATTTTCGGTTTATCAGCCATGCTTTTAGTGAGTTTGGCCGCTTTCAAACCTAAACCTAAAAAAGTAGCTGCAGCAAAGCCTGTTGCCGCTCCTGCAGTTGTGCTTACAGATAAAGCCTACGATGTTAAGTTTGACAAAACTTTCCACGATTTCGGTAATCTGACAGAAGGACAAGAAGTAAAAACAACTTACGTAATTACCAATATCGGTAAAGAGCCTGTTGTTATCATGAGCCATGAAGTTCAGTGTGGATGTACAACACCTACCTATTCTAAAGAGCCTATTATGCCGGGTAAATCTGCTGATATCATTGTTGGATTCAATTCAGCAGGCAAAGGCGGTGCTCAGGAAAAAACTGTAACATTGACTACTAATGGCGGAAAACACGAATTGAAATTCAAATGTTTCGTTGGTGAAAAAGCCAAAGTAGATCCATTGCCAAGCGGTGGCGTTAAATTAAAACAGAAATCAAATTAATCCCAAAGTATCGGGAGCAGCGAATAAAATAATTCATTCATTTTTAACAAGCGTTGTCAATAATATTGGTAACGCTTGTTTCATTAAAAACAATCTTCCCTTAATATTTTCCTTTTCCATATGTCAACGGTCATTTCAAAAATTTTAAATTTAAAAGTAGTCGCCATTTTTCTTTTTATCTTTACGATTTCAGCAGGATTTATCAATGATACTGTAGAAGGGATTGTATGGGATAAAATTGAACATGATTTTGGTACTGTAAAGAAAGGGGTGGTGGTTGAAGCACAATTTACGGTCACCAATCAAAGAAAAGATACACTGATATTTGAGAATGTTGTCGGTTCATGCGGCTGCCTTGCCAGCGAATGGCCACACCGACCCTTATTGCCCGGAGCCTCTGCTACCATTAAGGTTAAATTTGATTCAGGTAAAGGGAAATCAGGCAATCACTACAAAACAGTATCAGTATATACCAGCAAAGGCGCATTTTATTTATCGCTTAAAGCTAATGTTGTCAATGAGTAGCCCTATTTTCGGCACAGAATTTGTTTAATAATCAAATATAACTTAATAAGAATATGATTTCAGTTTTTACTTATCTTTTGGCTTTAATAGCCTGCCCGGTTCAACCTTCTGCAACAGATATAGCTACCGAGGAACCTAAAGTGCTGGAGTGGAATAAAGAAACTCACGACTTTGGCAATATTACCGAAGGAACAAAAGCAAAATATACATTTACTTTTACCAATACCGGTACTGAACCTGCAGTAGTTGCAAGCGCTCAGGCCAGTTGTGGATGCACAGTACCTTCGTTCAGTAAAGAGCCTGTACTTGCAGGTGGTAAAGGAACAGTAACAGCAATATTTGATTCATCAGGTAAAACCGGTAACCAAACCAAGACGATTACTGTAACAACCAATGTAGGTGTATATCTGTTATACATCAAATGCAATATTGTAGCTAAAGTAGCACAACCAAAATCTCCGGTTCAACTGGGAGACTAATCAATCTTTATCTCAAATTTTTTTCATTGAGGTGTAGTGTATTCACTGCTTCATTCCTATTTTTGTAGGGTCTGAACTGTGATTCATCCATTTAAAATAGGCGACACTAAATTTTTTGAAAAAAAAGTAACTGCAACCGATCTTGCAGAATTCGAAAGCGGCAATGTACATAAAGTATATGCCACCTTTGCTTTGGGTCGCGATGCAGAATGGAGCAGCAGGCTGTTTGTACTTGAAATGAAAGAGAGTGATGAAGAAGGCATAGGCACTTTTCTCAATATTACCCACCATTCTCCTGCTTTATTGGGGCAAACAGTAACATTTACAGCCACCATCAGTTTGCTCGAAAAAAACAAAATTGATTGCCATGTTTTGGCTAAAGTAGGAGAACGCTTAGTTGCCGAATGTCAGACAGGACAGAAAATTATTAAAAAAGAGAAACTCAATTTGCTGTTTGACAGCTTAAAATAAATAGAAACATTGACGCTTAAACCAGTAAATATCATCAACCGAAAGGCCAATTTCGAATACCACATCGACCATAAGTTTACAGTGGGCATTGTGTTGTCGGGTACTGAAGTAAAAAGCATCAGGATGGGCAATGCCAATATAAGCGATGCGTTTTGTGTGATTGAAAATGATGAGGTGTGGATCAAGAATATGCACATCAGTGAATTCAAGCAGGGGAGTTATAATAATCATGTGCCGATTCACAATCGCAAATTATTGCTGAATAAAACCGAAATTCGCAAAATAGCGGGTAAGTTAAAAGATAAAGGAACAGCCATATTTCCCATTAAGCTGTACGCTAGTGATAGAGGATTTTTAAAGCTGGACATAGGCGTAGGGAAAGGTAAAAAATCTTTTGATAAGCGTGATGATATTAAACAAAAGGACATTCAAAGAGAATTATCTAAAATTAAATTTTGAGAAAATATTTACTGATAGCGCTGATTACAGGGATTACAACACAAGCCAATGCCCAGTTTTTTGGCAATAAGAGTGTCGGAGTGTACCAGGGGCTTATTTTATTCAATGAACCTATTCTCAACAATAGGAATAACTCCAATAATAAAACCAGTTGGATCACCGAGATTGATAAGACCAGATCCATCAATGAATCGCGATATTTTAGTATTAATTACGGATTAGGGATAGGCAATTATAAAAATCCTGACAATCGCTTCGAAACTTACCAATCATCCACATTCTATCGCGCTAAGTTTGCACTAATGATGCATTTGCCTTATGCTGGTGGCGCTTGTAGCCATTGCTCTCATATTAATCTATTTACGCCTTTTTTAAGTGTTGGTTATAACCTTGATTTGCTGAATAATACATTTAAAGCAGTAGGGAATAACAGGGTAAATGCCAATCTGAGAATAGGGGGTGGTGGAGTTGTAAAATTGGGGCAGTATTTTGGTTTGATGTACGGGCTCACTCTCAACCAAAGAATTAACGTTGACTATCGCACATTTTTTCAACATAATTTTGGTGTTATAGTCAATCTCGATCTCCCTGAATCTGTAATCTGGTAGGCCTTTAGCGCTTCATTCTTCTTCTTTCTTTCTTCGAAAACAGGCTGGTACTGGTCTTTGTCTTGCGTTTGCTTTCATTTACATTGGAGGCAGTGTCGCAACTTTTAGCTCTGCAATTCTCAAAGCTGAATACTATTATCAGGGCCAATAAAAATAAAAATATTTTTTTCAAATGCTTCAAGCAACGAATTTAATGAAAAAAGTGTTTTATATTTGATAGATTTTTTTAGTATGAAACGCTTATTATTATTTTCCCTTTTG
>JAZKEQ010000031.1:0-42739 GCA_040386935.1 Bacteroidota bacterium
AAAATAGGGAAGCTTTGTGATAAAAGATATAAGTTTATTTGATAAATGTATAAAACGCCTGAAATCAACGATAGCAATAGGCATAGGTAAGTTGAAAATTGCGAAAGCCAGGTTTTAGGAGGTTTTAACAGAATAATATATATTGCACAAGCAAATATCAACTTTCTGCTATTAAAATAATTTTTATATGAATAAATTACTCGTTTCAGCATTATTGTCAATTACACTGTTTGGATGTTCAAAATATGAATACTGGGACATCTCTCAATTTAATATGCAGCCAAATGCTTTGGAGGATGGGGAAGAGATTAAACTGATTTATACCAGTCAGGGCCCGGATTATAACAGAGATTTAAAATACTACATCCATTTAATAGCGGTGTCGCAAAAGACAGGAGATACAGTCAATATTTTGGTGACCGGCAACAATGGTTTAAAAGATGAAGATGGCGATAAAATCTTTAACTATTTCAATGCAGATAATCCTGTGGTAATTATGGGTGAAATGGATCCGGATGAAATTCCTAAAGCGGGTACTATTGATTCCCTGAAAAACATGCCTCGGAAAATAATTACAAAAGTTGCCAGGGATCCTGAGTTTGACGATATAGCACATAATCATTACCCCACTGTTATTGGGGGTATCGGCACTTTGACACAAAATGCAGTTGAATGAGTCGTTTTCTTATAAACTGATGTTTATTGAGTTGTCTCAGATTGCCATACAAATTAATTTGTTCTACAAATAATCACAACAACAATATTTGATTTATATTGTAGTTAATAGGAGATATTGTTATTGAACTTGTATACCTTTGGCATAGTGAGACTCTTAATTTTCAAAACTCAAATTGAAATGTATTTTTAGTGCAATATTGCTGTTGATGGCATTTAAACTGTCTGCTACTCAATTGCCTTTGTTTAGCAGTTTTAACACAGCCATGCAGTATTATAACCCTGCTTATTCAGGTATGGAAAATAAATTTAGCCTGGCCTATAACCAGAGTTTAAAGCGGTTGGAATTTCATAAAGTCAATTTACATGGTGGAACACTGTATGCTGATCCTTTTGATAACGCACATTATTTCAATGTAATTGTCAGTACTCCACTGAGGTTGAAAGACAAAAGCAATTCAGGCATTGGTCTTATGTACACCCGTAATAACGATGGACTTTATCAATCAAGTGACAACTTTGCCATTAACTTTTCACATCCTATTACACAGTTAAAAAATGGCGATATACGATTAGGCCTTAGTGGATCTTATACCCAATTTGAATTTGAAATGTCGAAATTTAATCAAATGAATCCCTTTCAACCGGATAATTTCAAAGATTTTAAAAATAATACATTCAATTACACGATTGGACTTATGTTTAAGAATGATAGCAATACATTTAATTGTGGTGTTTCGCTAATGAACGCAAGAGCTGTTGAATTTTCAGCATACACTAATGACCAAAAAGTGGAGATGCTTTATCAGGTTATACCACATTTTACATGTAATGCCAGCCTTGTATCCGAACTTAGTGAGAAATGGTCAATTCAAAACAGTTTTATAGCGACTGTACAAGCAATGAACGTCAGAAAAAAAGACTTGATGTTACAAAGCATTGTGTATTACAGATCTTTAGGTCTTGGGGTGCAATTCTACAGTTCTGTACCTAAGATTGGGCCTACTTTGGCATATAAAAAGACGCGTTTTGAAATGAGTTATACCTACTTATACGATTTTTATTTAAAATGGGGTGTCGTTGGCATTCATCAGTTAGGGTTAAAGTATTGTTTTAATAGTCCAAAATGAAGAAAGTAGTATTATTATTTGCCACTATGTTATTTTGTGTTTTGTTAAAATCAAAATCAATTGACTCATCCAAACATCAAATCACTTTCAATATTTATACTGGAGCCCCCAGTAGTTTTGATGAATACATCCGCAGAACTCATACTTTTACAGAAAATAGATTAGTAAGTTATAGCCTATATTATAATCGAAAATTAAAGACAATAAAAGACTTTTCATTTTCAATACTCGTAGGGCTTAATTATAAAACGATTAAGGTTGGTTATAATGCGAAATCTAAATTATTGCCAGCAACCACACAAAGTTTTAGTGCAAGCAACCATTCAATGTCCTTAAATATTGGATTAATGATTGAAAAGCCTATTGTTAGGTTTAAGAAAATGCAAATCGTTGCTGGGTTTGGCGGTTATTTATCAGGCCAGTTTTACTCTCCTAAAAAATACAAATCATTTTCGTTTGCATCCGATTACAGTTCAAATACAGATGATTATTCATTTTACTTTCACAATAATCGCGATATATATCCCTATTCATTTCTTCAATTAAAATTAAGTCAGCAATTAAAAAAACGACATCTTATTTACGGACTAAGATATTTGGCAGGAGGCAAATATTTTAAAAAGCCACCCGTAGTTTATGATGTTTTTTATTATACTGACCCTAATGGGAATTATGTGTATTCGAGGGGTAAATTTACAGATATAATCGATAAATTTGAGTTCTTTATAGGGCTTCAGTTTTAAATAGTTCTTCCCTTTGAAATTCTCAAAGCTCACCCTTCCAGATAATTACTCCGGTTTTAATATTCATATAACCGAATTCATTGTCTTTTTCGTAGCGGATTAAAGTTTCAGAAACAATTTCAATTTTATCAAAGATGCATTCAAGCAACCAGGGGCTGGGTTGAGTGTTTTTGTAAATGCCGGATCTTCCACTTATAGTGAATACAGCATAGCCATTCTTAAAAGGTTTAATTTGATTAAATGTTTTTTGATTCGTGTAAAAACCGGTTGAGTCGAGAAGGCGTATACCTGATATTGATCTAAGAGCAGTTATATCATTGTTTAAATCGATTAATGATGTGCCTCTCTTTGTCGCAAAAATGCCAATTTCTGAGCCCATATAACAAATACCATCTGCCCAAATTTGCACGATATTATTAATGTTTTGTATGCGTATATTCTTTGCTTTTGTGAAATTCAATCTGGCCCCTGAAAATCGCTCGATGTACATGAATTTTTCTTCTTTTACCACTACAAAGGAATCAAATACCTGAGTAATTCTTTTGTCAGTAGGGCCATATACAATTTCACCATTCCCATTAATAACAGCATTTTTTTTCTTGATTTCAATAATACAATAACCCTCTTCAAATGGCTTGACATCATTGGCTTTAATTTTGCCCGTTAAGTTGCCGTCTTCATCAAATATGTGGTATTCATGTCCTGATGTTTTGAACAGAATATGTGAAGAATTCCTATTGTGGATACATTTCTTATACCATGCTTCATGCATTTTTTCATCTGAAAGAATCTTCATTCTTCTTACTTTTTTAGCAATCATCAAATGATATTTCTTTTTCTGTTCATAAGATCTGAACTTGATGTTTTCTTTCTCACCTTGGGGATTTATCAAATTGTATTTTGTTCCTATCCCTTTTTTTGCTACCAATGCATGATTGCCAAAATAGTCAGTAGCTTCAGTATAGACTTTATTTGTAATTTTTTCTCCCGAAGCATTGATATAATAAAAATCAGTACCGAATCTAACACAAGCTATACCATTTTTAAATGCGGATACTTTGCTGTAGATAGCCGGTATTATAACTGAACCATCATGACTAATATAACCCCATTTTGTCTTTATTTTTACAGGCGCCCTGCCTTCTGTAAATGAAAGTGCTTTACTGATTTTCTCTAACTGAATTTCCTCTTGTTTGATATTGATAACGCACCAGCCGCGATCATTCTTAGCTGTTGTATATCCTTCGTCATCTACTTCATTGATTAAATTGTATTGGGCATTAATAATGATTTTACTATTTTGATCTATTAACCCCATTTTATTAGTTGTGATATTCACTAAAAATAAGGAATCATAAAACCTGAAATAGCTGTCAGAAATATCGGTATAATTATTCTTAAGAACCATTTGACCGGATAGATTATACAAACCCCAAAATCCTTTTTGGATGAATACAACACAATTATTTTTTTCACGTTTCAGAACTGTAGAACGGGTCATGGGCATTTCATTGCCAAGCATGTCTAAAAAATAAAAATCACCTTTTACAACATTTGCAAATTTGCCGAAGTTGTTATTGAGCAAAGCAATACCGGGGTAATCATCAAGTGTGATCTGACTCAAATAGTCCTGAGGTCGCCCGTAGGCATTCTTTTCATCGTTTTCAAATTTTATTTTGCCACCTTTTAATGCAATAAAGTAACCGTTGCTGAGTGATGCTACAAAATTGTAAGGCAATCTTTTTACCCTACCTGGTTTTAATAATAACTCATGTCCCCGCGAACCTGATACAACTCTTATATTAGTGATGCCATTATTTCTTCTTAATGCCTGCGTATCAATATATGTGTATTGTAAGCGAATTACAATCTTACGGCTAGTATAATCTACTACACCATATACATAACCTTGTGTGTTAATGTTGTTTAAAGGTTGTGATTGTCCTTTGGCCCAAATTAAATAATAAGATGTCTGTCCAATCTGTCTATATCCTTGTAGTGTTGCCTTAATTGCAATACTACTATCAGTGTTTCTTAAGCCATATCGTCTTGTTGCATATATATAGAACCATGCATTGTCAGGTCTATCAGAACTTGATACACTGCCATTTGATAATGAAACATTTGTTGATATTCTTCTTGTTTTTAAGATATTGACATTGCTAAATTTAGCGGTCCCAATAATGTTAAGATTCTTATCCAGTTCATAATAATATTTTGTCTTATTTTTATAACAAACAATTACCTGACTATCTAGTTCTATTTGGTCGTAGTCGCATTTTAGAATGATATTGCCCTGCAATGTCAAAACACCATAAGTTGTGTCTTCGTGTGTTTGAAATATCGCCATACCATTAAAAGAATTACCTATATAGTCATAGCGTGGACTTATTATTTCTGAACCTGAATGAGTGGCCATGCCTGTTAGAAATAAACTGTCGAATGTATATAAAACAGCATCATCGCATTCAACATAAAGATAGGGTAGATGATTGGTAAGATTGAATACAGAATCATAAAAAAAAGTTGTGTTATTTTTTGAAACAGCTAAACTGTTCAAACAAGGTAGATTGGTGAAATCAACAGAATCGAAAAATTGGTAGTTCCTCAGTTGAGTATTGTAAACCAAATTGTGCTCTAAAGTATCCGAGTATATAATGTAGTTGTTGCCGTAATATTCAACTTTATTGAAAAAGTAAGGGTGCATTAAACCATCACTCTTTGGCAACATTAAAAAACGCTTGTCGGCATTATAAAAATACGACAATTGATTGTACTTACTCTTATCCACCGGTAAGTATCTCCCCGGGTATTTTGAACGTTTACTGTTTAGTGTAATGGATATTTTTTTGCCGGTTGTATCTATCAGATATGATGAATCATTTGTATTGATTAGAAAGCAGTTATTAAAGGCTTGAATATTGTTGCAGTATTTTGGCAATAGAAGTTCGCCATTGCCATTTGAAATATTCATTTGTTTCTTTCTTACAACAAGGAAGTAATCTCTATTAAGGTGGGTAATCTGTTGAAATGAGTCTGTTAATATTTGCTTGCCTTCTTTGTTGTACAAACTGTTTTTGTAGTTAACAGATGTGATGATATATTTATCTTCAATGATGTTTACAATACTACCTGAAAAGCGGCCGAATGATTGAATTTTACTGCCATCTGTTTTTAGAATTGCAATTAATCCATTTTCTTTTACATAATACACATTCTGACCATCACTGTCGAAAGCAATATAATAAGCATTGTAGGCAGGCAGATGTATGTACTCACCTTTTACATTAATAAATCCCCACATACCCTTTTCATAAATGGGTAACATTGTCTGCGCTTTTGATAGGCAACAGCAAAGCAGTATCACTACTATGGAGATAGTTTTATTCAAGATGATGAATTACTTTATAAGTTGAAGTTAATTAGTCAGTAAATCTGCAAATTGTGTATTAGGACCCATTTTATTAGCACTAACTGTAAAATTCATTTTTGTAGTTTCTGTATTATCAATATGGGTTTTTAATTGATCGGGTTTGCAAATAGCTACCCCATTGTCAGACATAACAGCTAGTACGTAATTGTCGCAATCCTTTCTGTATCTTAAACCACCGGTGCCGTAAAGTATTGTAGCGGAGTTGATATCAGGGTTAATCAGATAAAAGCAGCTAACAGTATTTTTGTCCGTATTGCCTTCAATAACCGGAGTGAATTCTTTGTTTGAGTAAGCAGTTGCTTCTGATGGCCAGGTTCTGTCACAATTGAATATACCAAAGCTGGATAAAGTTAGCATTCTTGTTGCATTTTGATAAGCTTCATTGCGTTTTGCTGTCTTTGCAGCAGCCTCTAATTGGCGATTGTATTCTGTCATCAAGCGATTATATTCTGCTTTAGCTTTCTTTAATTGACTGCCGAATAAAACAGGTTTTACAGTAGTATTAACAGTCTTATCGCCCGAAGTGCATTTTATTTCATATGCATTTTCTATTTTCAAAGATGGATGGATGTCTGTTGTTTGCCATTTAGTTTTGAAAAAACTTTTGTCCTTGAAGGGGTCAGTCCCCTCTCCAGCATAAGTCCACAAAATATTATGGAAAGTATTCAGTTCTTCTATATCTTTCGTTTCTACATCTAATTCAAATACCGGTGTTGAAGATGAAAATTCTTCAATCTTCATTGGTTTCACCATTTGTACTTCTGTTGGAGGCGTCTGTTGCATAGGTGTATTGGTAACTGATGCTAATTCACTAGGCGCCATCAGTGTTTGCCAGGCACCTTTCTTTTCATCAAATTGATAAAAACTGTAGTTAGTGTCCTTATAACAGGTGTTTAAATCTACTGTTATTTCCTTTCCCTTTGCCACCATCACTTCTTCATTGCCCGATTTGCCGTTTATCTGAAACATGCCTGCAGATTCAAATGCTGTTTCAACACCATTGGCCATGATGGTCATAGGGATTCCTGAAGCAATAATCTCCATTGGTGAATCGTATTGAGAAAAGGATAATGCGACACTGCCTGTTACAGGTTGTCCTTCTTTCGTTACAAAGCAATTTTCAGGCACAGTAATGGTTGTACCCTCTTTTGATGTCATCTTACCACCCGTTTTCGCATTGATAGTAAACAGTTGCACAAGTGCCGCTTTTACAAGTGGTACAAATGTTTTGATAGTAGGGGTAACAGACGAGAGGTCTGTTGAAGTATTGGTCTGTATTTGATTGCAACTCAAAAAAACACAAAGCAGCACAATTGTAAAAGATTTTTTTAACAGCATAAGAATAGGGGGTTTGGTTATATTAACGCAAATGAATTGTTATTTATTGTATAATGGAATTAATGGTAAAATGTTACAGTTTAAAACCAAATTATATTAAATAAACAAGTTGAATTATTTTGAAATTTTCCCTAAAAAAGGGCAATAAAGATTGCTATCATTGTGTTTGTTAACTCTCAATGATGGTAAATTAAGGAAATTTGAACTACCACAACAAAGCCAAAGCCTCAATGTTTTTTCTTTCACGCAATAATTCCTTCGCTTTTTGAATGGCATTGTCACTAGCATATTTACTTTTGGTTGCTTGCAAACTTTCTGTATCCGGCACTTGTTCCACATTGCCCAACATGCCCAGTTCATTGCCTGTTAAATAGTCGCTCAATCGGATATGATCCGGCAGCGCATCTATCCCTATACCGCATGTGGTTAAAGGTTTTGTTACCTCAAATAAAGCGCTGCCATGCGCCCTGCAATACCAGTCGCCACCCATACGTGCCACTAAGTCTATTTTGGTTTGGTCAATGGCCCCATGCTCATTCAAATACAATTCATTGATGTGGAGTTTCACTATTTTACAAATAATCAAATTACCCGCACCACCTTCATTGCCCAATTCTATTACTTGCTCCACAGTGCATTCCATCTGCACCGGACTTTCTTTTACGCGAAAAGGTTTTATAAGATCGGATGCTATGGCGGTGAAACCACTTTTAATGAATTCATCAACCCCTTTTTCAGAAGGTGAGCGGGCCAAACTGGTTTGATGCACCATGTCGTAATTCACCACATTGATGACAACTTCGGGTACTTCTTTAATGTTTTCGTAAGTGTGTTTGTGTGTGCCGGTACGTCCGCTTCGAGCAGGTGAAAATACTGCAATAGGAGGGTTGGCACTGAATACATTGAAGAAACTAAATGGTGCCAGGTTGCGTCTGCCTTCCTTGTCTACAGTGCTTGCAAAGCAGATAGGACGAGGACCAACACTGCCTAATAAATATTGATGAAGTTTAGGAACAGGTATTTCTGAAGGAATGATAGAAATCATACTGCGAAGGTAGAAAATATAAAATTAGTTTGCAGGAAATAAGATTATCAAAAGCGGCAAAACTACCTGTAAAAGAAAAACCCCTCTTTCGGAGGGGTTTTATAAATGTTATTTGATATTCATTCGCTGTGCAAATGCGTCTTTATAATTCTTGCCCAGTGGTATGCTCTTGTTGCCTATTTGCACTTCATGAGCGCCAATTGATTTTACTTTATCAGTCGCCACAATATAACTGCGGTGAACACGCGCAAATTTATCAGGAGGCAAACTGGTTTCCATGTTTTTCATTGTCTGGAGTGTAACAATCCTTCTGTCTTCAGCAGTATATATTTTTACATAATCGGCAAATGCTTCTACATACCAGATGTCATCATAATTAATCTTCACCATTTTTGAATCGGCTTTAACAAACATGTGGCCAACATTCATTTCTGCATGCGGTTGTTCAGTATTGTTTTTAAAAGTGAAATACTCCTCAGCTCTATCAACAGATTTTTTAAAGCGATCGAATGATACCGGCTTTAATAAATAATCGAGGGCGTCAAGTGTAAAGGCGTCAACAGCATACTCGGTATAGGCTGTAGTGAACACCACCAATATACCGCTTTTGCTCAGTGTTTTCATGAAATCAATACCACTTATTTCGGGCATGTGAATATCGCAAAAAATAAGATCGGGTTTTTCGTGTTGTATGGCTTCTGCTGCTTCTATGGCATTGGCACATTTGGCAATAAGTTTAAGGTTGTCGCATTTGGCAACGTGTGCTTCAATAATTTCTAAAGCGAGTGGTTCGTCATCTACGGCAATGCATTTTAAAATATTCTTCATGATATCTGTAAGGTTAATGTAACAGTATAAATTTCTAATTCGTCAGCGATTTTAAGTTGATGCTTGTTAGGGTACAAAATATTCAGACGGGTTTGCACATTTTTCAGACCAATGCCACCTGCTTTGTCCTTTTCGAGGTTATTCAACACCTTAGGCTTGTTATTGGTAATTGAAAATTCTATGGTCTTTTGTTCCTGATTAATGTTATAGTCAATGGTGATGAACGATTGCCCAAGCGTTGGGTTGGCTCCGTGTTTAAAGGCGTTCTCTATAAAATTAATGAATAAAAAAGGTTCTATCAATAATCCGAAAGTACTGCCATTCACATTTAGTGTAATGGTGGTGCGACTGCCTAAACGGTAGCGCTCCAGTTCAATATAATCTCTGATGAACTGAATATCATCCTCCATTGGCACCTTTTGTTTCTGGCTATCGTAAAGACCAAAGCGCAATATATTGGAGAGTTTTAAAACAGCTTCAGGAGCCAAATCCGATTGCTTTAAAGTAAGGGCATACAAATTATTCAAATTGTTGAACAAGAAATGAGGGTTGATTTGTGATTTTAAAAAGCGCAATTCATTTTCAATATTCAGTGTCTGCAATTCTTTATTGGTTTGTTCTTTCAAATACCAGTTTCTGAATATCTTGATTGATGCTGACAACATCACTGTGAAAAGAATATAAAAGAAATTGATAACAAAAAAATTGAAGGTCCAGATAGAACGCACACTTTCATCAGGCAAGGGAATGTAGCGGTAAAATGCTACAGCTAAAGGAAAACACATCAAGAGAATAGACAGTGTTAAACTCGAAAAATATGAGATGTATTTCCGTTTAAACAAGAACCACTCTATCAGGAAATAATTGTTGAAGTAGGAAACTACAATGTGAAAGAAAATAAAAATGGTAGCATTCAAATAATCTTGTTTCCATGAAATACCCGAGCCCAATAGGAATGACCAAAAGCTGATATAAAGAATCCAGAAAATAAGATGGTAAATCTTATATCGGGTGATAATAGAAAGGAGTTCTGAAAAAAAACGATTAATCACACGACTGTTGGATTAGGGATTTTTGAAAAAGCGAAGGACTTCTTTGGCAAGATCAATAATTTTACTGCCGCTGCCCAAATAATTGGCACCGGTTTCCACTTCTTCAACCACTGTAGAGTTTACTTGCTTAAAGTAATTATTGACCATTCTGTACGAAGTTACGTTCGCAATAATCAATAGGGCAATTAAACTCCATGAAAACCATTTTTTTTGCGGTAAATCTTCAATTTTCATTTGTAACCTGAAATAAATTCTTTTTTCAAAAATAAGCAACAGCGAACTATTTTGATAAAAAATCTTTAACCAATTGCTGTTGGAAGGCTTTTCCGTCATTAACAAATGCACTGCTATCGCCTGTTCCCTTATAGTAGTAACATTTTTGTGAGCTGTTGTCAAACAGGCAGTTCATTTGGTTATTCAATCGCCCAAAACCATTGTTATATTCATACTGAGCAAAGCCATCGGCCTGCATCAAACCTGTCTGCCATGCAAATTGCTGATCAGGTAAATTTAGTTGACTGCAAATAAATGCGGGTATGCCCGTTTGTGAGACGACATGCTCAATGCGCTTGCCACACCATTCCTTTTTTAAGGCACCGCCTGTCAATATCAAAGGGATATGGTATTTTTCAGGTCCAAAAAAATGCACGTCTTTCAATCCGATATCGTGGCCATGATCCGCTACCAGTATAAATAAAGTGTTATTGTACCAGGCTTGTTGTTTGGCGGCTTCCAGAAATCTGAATAATTGCAAATCGGCATATTCAATTGAATTCATGAAAGGGAACCATTCACCGGCTGCCTGATGACCTTTGTATGGAACATCAAATGGCTCATGACTGCTAAGTGTCATAACGGTTGAGAAAAATGGTTGTGGTGCCTTGTCCAAAGTTTCCTGAACTTTGTTAAATAAATGTTCATCATGAGCGCCCCACTTGCTGGTCAACACTTTGGGGTCTAGGAATGACTTGTCGATAATTTCATCAAACTGCTGTACCACGAGATAAGATTTCATGGCTGCAAATTCAGCATCACCACCATAAAAGTAGTAGTTGTGATAGCCGTTGCCTTTCAATACTTTGCTGATGCCGGGCAATTTGGCCATTTTATCGGGAAACACAATAATGCTGGATAAAGGCTGTGCAGGGTAGCCGCTGATAACTGTTACCAAACCTTTTTCTGTTCGGTCGCCACTCGAATAACATTTCATAAAACTAACACCACCCTTGGCAATACTATCCAGGTAAGGGGTACAATTGTTATTGCCGCTAAAGTATTGGCTGGCATTGGCTGTAAAGCTTTCCAGCATTATTACGACAATATTGGGCCTTGTGGTAGTGAGTAAATTTGTTGTATCATGCTCAGGATGTAATTGTGCGGCAAATCTTGTACTGAGTTCATTCTCGGAAAGGTAATTCAATTGCGTGCCGTATATCTCATCGGTATTGGCCATTATGAAATACAAAGCATTCCATAAACTGTTAATGGCAACTGCATTGTTGAATGATTTTTCGGAATAGATAGCTGAACTCTGACTGATTGTTGCTACCCCTATGCCGCCTCTAATTACAACAAAATTAATGGCCATCAGAAGTACAAGTGTAATTAACTGCAGGCGTGAAACAAGGGTGTTTAAGGGTATCATTCGCTTGCCAAACTTGTAAATAAATACAGTAATACCTATGAAGATGGTAGCAAATAGTAATACTTTCAACCAATTGGTGTCCCCGGCAGATAAAGCCATTTCTTTTGGATGCGATATGTATACCAATACCTGACTGCTGAATTTACTGCCCCATTTAGCAAACAATTCGGCATCAGTAATACTAATCAAAACAATAATCGCCATGGCCAAAGCCATTATAATCTTGTGAAGTATTGCCATTGGCTTTTGAAAAAGTATTTCGAAAAAGTAAATGAGCAATAGGGGTGTCACACAATACGCTGAGGTTGATAAATCGAGACGGGCACCATGCCATACAGCATTTAACCAGATAGTAAAGAGATTGTCGTCAGTGATACCTGTGTGATAGCTGATAAAATACAAGCGACTGATTTGAAACAATATAAAAAACAACAACATCGCTTTGATGTATCTGATAGGAAAAAAAAACAGTTGTTGCATTGAGGCAAAATTAGGGAATCCGATAATTCTTTTTTTTCTATCGATAAAATTTATACCCAATTCAATCTGAACGAATTATGCAATGGAAAAAAAATTGTAGGTTTGCAAGTAGAAAATTAATATGTGTGGAATAGTTGCCTATATCGGGCCAAAACAAGCTTATCCTATTATCATCAAAGGATTAAAAAGATTAGAGTACAGAGGGTACGACAGTGCCGGAGTAGCCATCATCAATAACGATTTAAATATTTACAAGACCAAGGGCAAGGTCACTGATCTTGAAAGTTCTGTAGTAGGCAAAGATCTGGAAGGTTCTTTGGGCATGGGGCATACGCGCTGGGCTACTCATGGAGAACCTAATGACGAAAATGCACATCCCCACATGTCGCAAAGTGGCAATCTGGCTGTAATACACAACGGTATTATTGAAAATTACGCGACTATCAAAGAAGAACTGCAAAAACGCGGTCACACTTTCAGTAGCGATACCGATACAGAAGTTTTGATCCATCTGATAGAAGATATTCAAATCAACGAGAATATCGATATAGATGAAGCTGTAAGATTGGCTTTGAATCAGGTAATCGGGGCTTATGCACTGGTGATATTAGTTAAAAACGAACCGGCAAAACTGATAGCAGCCCGCAAAGGAAGTCCTTTGGTGGTGGGTATCGGCAGCGAAAAAGGCGAATTCTTTATGGCCAGCGATGCTACGCCAATTGTTGAGTACACCCGCGATGTTACCTATTTAAATGATGGTGAAATCGCCATTGTAAAAGACGGTGAACTGCATATCAAAACCATTCAGAACGTTACCAAGACACCTTTTATACAGAAACTTGAAATAAATCTTGAAGAAATTGAAAAAGGCGGCTACCCGCACTTCATGATCAAGGAAATATTTGAGCAACCTAAGTCTATTCACGATAGTATACGCGGTAGAATCGATTCAATTCAAGGCAAAATTGCCATGCGCAGTATGCAGGAGTATGAAGATAAGTTGCGTAATGTGAAGCGACTGATTTTAATCGGTTGCGGTACCAGCTGGCATGCCGGTCTGGTAGGCGAATACCTATTTGAAGAGTTTGCGAGAATTCCGGTTGAAGTGGAGTACGCTTCGGAATTTAGATACAGAAATCCGGTGATTTATCCGGATGATTTAGTGATTGCGATTTCCCAAAGTGGTGAAACAGCTGATACATTGGCTGCTATAGAGCTGGCAAAAGAAAAAGGCGCAACGGTTTTTGGTGTTTGTAACGTGGTGGGTTCATCAATACCCCGAAACAGCGATGCCGGTGCCTATACCCATGCCGGTCCTGAAATAGGGGTGGCTTCAACTAAGGCATTTACAGCCCAGGTCTCAGTTTTGGCTTTAATGGCCCTGGCAGTTGCTCAGATAAGAGGCGCCATGCCTCAGGAAAAAATCAGAATGATGCTCAGTGAATTGGAGGCTATTCCTCAATTGGTTGAAAGAGCTCTTTTGACAGATAAAGCGGTACAGGTATTGGCCGAGAAATTCAAGGATGCCCGCAATTTCCTGTATTTAGGACGTGGTGTAAACTTCCCTGTAGCCCTTGAAGGTGCACTTAAGTTAAAAGAGATTTCTTACATCCATGCCGAAGGTTATCCTGCTGCAGAGATGAAACACGGTCCTATAGCCCTGATAGATGAAGAAATGCCGGTAGTTGTTATTGCCCCTAAGCGTGGCATGTACGAAAAAGTGATCAGCAATATTCAGGAGGTTAAGGCGCGTAAAGGAAAAATTATAGCAATCGTAACCGAAGGGGATACCAAAATAAGAGAAATGGCCGACCACGTAATAGAAATTCCTGATACCGAAGAGGCATTAACACCATTACTGGCTACCATTCCTTTGCAATTGCTGAGTTACCACATTGCGGTATTGAGAGGATGTAATGTAGATCAACCCCGAAATCTGGCAAAATCAGTGACAGTAGAGTAGGTAAAGCCCTGAATGGCTTATATTTTAGAGAATTTTGCAAAAAAAGTTTTGCACTTTGTTAAAATTCACTATTTTTGCACTCCCCAAACAAGTACACCATGGATTTAATTAAATTAGTAGAAAAAGAATATTTGAAAGCGGATGTCCCTACATTCAAAGCAGGTGATAGAGTAACAGTACACTATAAAATTAAAGAGGGTGCTAAAGAAAGAATTCAGCTTTTCCAGGGTGATGTTATCCAAAAAAGAAATTCAGGTCTTGCAGCCACATTCACTGTGCGTAAAATATCAAACGGTGTGGGCGTGGAAAGAATTTTCCCGTTACACTCAACCAATATCGAAAAAATCGAAGTCAACAAAATCGGTAAAGTTCGTAGAGCCAGAATCTTTTATTTACGTGAAAGAAGCGGTAAATCTGCGAGAATCACCGAGAAAAGATAAAGATAATAAAGAGAGGTTAATAGTTTTCATAGGTAACGAAAAAGGTCGACAGAAGTGTTGGCCTTTTTCGTTACTGATAATTATCGCTTCTTTCTATAACAAGATTTCACCGTATAATTTGCGATATACGTTACAATATGTATCTTTGCAATGTAGATTTAGTCTAAATAAAACATGTTAAAACTCCCTATATATCTGGATAATAATGCAACAACACCAATGGACCCTAGAGTGTTGGAAACGATGTTGCCTTATTTTACCGAAAATTTTGGCAATGCAGCCAGTAGAAATCATCCGTTTGGTTGGCAGGCTGAAGGCGCTGTTGATACAGCCAGAGAGCAAATTGCAGCCCTTATCAATGCCGATGCTAAAGAAATCATATTTACGAGTGGTGCAACAGAATCAAATAACCTGGCTATTAAAGGTGTATTTGAAATGTATGCCGATAAAGGCAATCACATCATTACAGTAGAAACTGAACACAAAGCAGTTTTAGATACTTGCAAACACCTTGAAAAAAGTGGCGCAGAGGTAACTTATCTGAAAACAGGTGAAGATGGAATGATTACACTCAAACAGGTAGAGGATGCCATTCGCCCGAATACCATTTTGGTAAGTATCATGTACGCCAATAACGAAATCGGTGTGGTACAACCTATCCGTGAAATTACTGCCCTTTGTAAATCAAAAGGCATTTTGTTCCATACTGATGCCACTCAGGCAGCCGGCAAAATTCCGGTTGATGTTATCGCAGACGGTATCGATCTGATGAGTTTCTCTGCTCATAAAATGTACGGACCTAAAGGTGTAGGTGCATTGTATGTAAGAAGAAAAAATCCAAGAGTAAAGGTTACAGCACAAATGGACGGTGGCGGCCACGAAAGAGGCATGCGTAGCGGAACCCTGAATGTACCGGGTATAGTTGGTTTTGGTAAAGCTTGCCAATTATGCAAAGAAGAAATGGCGACAGATACTGCCCGTATTGTAAAAATGCGCGATAGACTCGAAACAGATTTACTTCAACTCGAAGAATCCTATATCAATGGAAACAAAGAACACCGTTTGCCGCATATCACCAATATGTCTTTCAAATATGTTGAAGGTGAAGGATTAATCATGGGTGTTAAAAATATTGCCGTTTCATCAGGCTCAGCTTGTACAAGTGCAAGTCTAGAACCAAGTTATGTGTTGAAAGCATTAGGTCTTGATGATGAATTGGCTCACTCTTCATTGCGTTTTGGCCTGAGTCGCTTTACTACCGATGAGGAAATCGATTATGCCATCAGTCACGTGAAGGAAGCAGTAACTAAACTGAGAGACATGAGTCCACTATGGGAAATGTTTAAAGAAGGCATAGATTTAAAATCTATCGTTTGGCAAGAACATTAAGCAACTTTAAGCTGTGCTAAAACATAAGCTACCGTAAATTAAAATCAACAAATCAAAAATCTCTAAATCAACAATAACAAATGGCATACTCAGAAAAAGTAATTGATCATTATAGTAATCCGAGAAATATCGGAACACTGGATAAAAGCAGCAAACAAGTAGGCACAGGACTGGTGGGAGCACCTGAATGTGGTGATGTTATGCGCTTACAAATAGAAGTGGATGAAACCACAGGCATCATTAAAGATGCAAAATTTAAAACTTTTGGATGTGGAAGTGCCATCGCTTCATCTTCGTTGGCTACAGAATGGCTGAAAGGCAAATCAGTAGATGATGCTTTGAAGATTGATAATATGGATATCGTTGAAGAATTGGCTTTGCCTCCTGTTAAAATACATTGCAGTGTATTGGCTGAAGATGCAATTAAGTCAGCTATCAACGACTATCGTGTTAAAAACGGCCTTGCCCCGATTGAAGATAACAAGAAACATTACTAGTAGGAATTAATATTATGTCTGCAGGAATAACAATAACTCCAAGAGCTACTGAAAAAGTGCATCAATTGATGCAGGATGAAAAAATGGGCCCTGATTATTTCGTTAGAGTATCTGTTAAAGGCGGTGGTTGTAGCGGATTAAGCTATGATCTTGACTTCGACAATGAACATAAAGATAGTGATCAGGAATTTGTAAATGGCGATGTGAAAATTATATGTGATTTGAAAAGCTATTTATATTTAGCCGGAACCGAACTCGACTTTACGGATGGATTAAATGGTAAAGGCTTTAACTTCATCAATCCAAATGCTAAGCGCACTTGTGGTTGTGGTGAAAGTTTTGCCGTTTAATAGCGTGAAATTCAGAATCCTCAATAACATTATTAAGTCAGGCTTACTGCCTGGCTTTTTTTATTTAACACAAACGCTAACCGCCCAAACCACACCCGGCTATCAATTAAAATCAGGGTTGGATATTGGTATGGCATTGGGCAGTTCAGCAACTTTTGCAACCGGCCTGTATTTTCAACACAAGGAAAAACCTTTACCGGAAGCAACCATCCTTTTACTTGACAGAAAAAATGTCAATCGATTCGATAGAATAGCTACTTACCAATGGCATCCGACTGCGGCTAAAGTAAGCGATGGTCTAGCTGTTGGCAGTGTTTTGATGTATTCCTATTTTTATTTCAATAAATCTACCCGCTCAGATTTCTTTCAAATCAGTACAGTGGGTTTTCAAAGTGTATTATTGTCTCAGGCTTTGGCCAATGCAATAAAGCCAGTAGGTCGTTACAGACCCTATTTGTATAACAGCAATGTACCCATGGAGAAAAAACTCACGGCAGATGCTAAGATGTCGTTCTTCTCTGCACATACAGCAACAGTATCATCAGCTTGTTTTAGTTTTGCCTTTGCCCATCAGCAATACATGCCCAATAGTAAAGCCAATCGCTATGTGTGGTCGGCTGCAGTGTTGGTGCCTGCAGTTCAGGGTTATTTAAGAGTAAAGGCAGGCAAACATTATCCGACTGATGTTATCACCGGATATTTAGTGGGCCTGGGTTCAAGCTTTCTCATGCATCAACTGCATAAAAGAAACTAAGATTTTTTTCTGTTTAATACGAAGTAGAGTGGTAAGCCTAAAAGCACCAGCCCTAATCCGATGCACGATTTTACAGGTGCTTCTATCAATGTACTGATAACCAGTACAAGACTAAATACTGAAAACAAAACCGGAATTACAGGGTATAAAGGCACTTTGAAGGGGCGTTCACTATCGGCCATTTTACGTCTCAATATAACAACTCCGAATGCTCCGCAACCGTAGAATATAAATGCTACAAAGACCAACATTTCAGTGAGCATATCAAAACTACCGCTAATCACTAAAGTAACACACCATATCATTTGCATAATAATGGCCTTGTGCGGTGTTTTATATTTTGGATGCGTATGAGCAGCTTTCTTGAAAAATAAACCGTCATTGGCCATAGCAAAATAGATTCTTGGTGCACTCATTAAACTGTTATTGGTGCTGTTAAGCGTACTAACAAGAATGAGTATGGATATAAACAAACCACCGTATTGCCAAATATGATCCATGGCTGCTACTGCTGCAATAGTATTGTCCTGGGCGTGAATGGTTTTATAGAATTCCGCATCACCAATTTTAAAAAATGCCGCATTTGCAGCTACATACAATGTCATAACGATAAGCGTGCCTAAGCCCAGTGCTATTGGTACATTGCGTTTAGGCTGTTTAATCTCACCTGCAAGAAAACCGACATTATTCCAACCTTCATAAGCCCAAAAAGCGGCCATCATAGCTGAGAAGAAAGCAGCGATTGAGAAGCCTTCTATGCCATCTCTGTTCAATGTATTGAGTGGTTCTGCCAAAATATCTGAGTTGCCTTTCAATAGGCCCAGGATGATGACTGTAAGTACACCTACAACTACAGTTACACCAAATATATTACTGATGCGTTCACCGTATTCTATGCCTCTGTAATTGATGATGGACAATAGAACAACAAGAGAACAGGCAACAGCTTTAACACCAAAATTATGAAAAGGCATCAGAGAAAAATCCGGTGTGCTGAATAACGTGATGTTAGCAATATCGGCAGGTAATACAGGTAATGTAAAAATACTGTTGAGCGATTCGGCAAAAATATAAGCCACTGCAGCAGCAGTTGAAGTTTGTATAACTGAGAAGGATGACCATCCAAACAAAAATGCAAACAATTTGCCGTACATGGTCCTGAAATACACATACTGTCCGCCAGGTTTTGCAATCAAACCCGCCACTTCTGCATTGCTCAATGAGCCCATTAATGTGATAATACCGGCCACTACCCAAGCCAGTAATACCAGTCCGTTACTATTGAGGTCATGACTCATGGAAGCAATTTTCTTAAAAACCCCACTGCCTATCATTGCGCTGATTACAACCATGATGGCAGAAAATAATCCGAGTTGTTGCTTGAGTTGTGATGTCATTTTATAATTGAATAATTGGAGGTTGTTCAGTTCCGGTCGCCTTTGCCTTGTATGTTTTATTGACAACAATATGCATCAGGATGTCGCTGATAATTTTTAGTAAAATAAAGATGATAAATGTTTTTTCAGTGTGACCTAGAAAGCCCCCTGCCAGAATAAAAATATGCATGGGAATAATACGCAGATAGGGTGTAAACATTAAAGTGCCAATATTGGGTTTTTCGTCAGTGTTTTCAACTCTTCTGCGAAACACAGCGATACATTCACCAATGGCAAATGCTATGACAGAACTCCACAAAAAGGTGCTGTCAACATTGAATTTAAACGAGACCAGTAGAAAGATGAGATACCCCAGATGGAAAAAACCAAAATGGAAAAGAAAAAAAGTAGTGGTGCAACCCTTTGTCTTAGGTGATTTCTCTGCCTGAACCCCATTAATTTTAAACCCTTCCACTGAATAATCGGTAAGGGTCAACATTTGAATGTAATAACTCAGACCGATTGCAAGACTTTGAAAATAGTAGGTGTAAATAATCGTTTCAACTGAAATGACCCCCTGATAATACGCCAGTAATAAGGCAACATTGATACCCAATAGAAAATAAATAATCGGATCGAGGAATATACGTTTAAGCATTACGACACTTTTTTTGCAATCGACAAATGTAATGACAAATGCCTAATGTCAAAACTCTAAATAAATCAGGCAAAAGAGTTAATGCTAAGCAGAATGTTTTATGCATGTGAAATTAGTATTGACTGTATATGCTGAATTATTTAATAATAAAAAATATGATAAATGCAGAATATTGGTCAAATTTGTAAACCCGATGTATACACTCACAGAGATTGCCGCTATGATGCAAGCTCGCCTTACTGGCGATGGCAATTTAAAAAAAGCATGGCAATTGTCGATTGACAGTCGTACGGTTAGTGATGCCGGGAATACAATTTTTTTTGCGATTACAACCAGTCATAACGATGGTCACCAGTACATCAATGAATTAATTGAAAAAGGGGTCAAGGTGTTTGTTGTCAATAAGGCTTTCCAAATACCTGACAAGAACAATATCTGTTTTTTAAGTGTTGAACACACCGGTATAGCCTTGCAGCAATTGGCTGCCGGTCACCGCAGGCATTTTAATATTCCTGTTATTGGTATTACAGGCAGCAACGGAAAGACAATTGTAAAAGAATGGTTATTGCAATTGATGCGACATCGTTATTCCATATGCGCAAGCCCTAAAAGCTTTAACAGTCAATTAGGTGTTCCCTTGAGTGTATGGCAGTTGCATGAAGACCACCAGTTGGGGATTTTTGAAGCGGGAATTTCTATGCCCGGTGAAATGGATGCGCTTGCAAACATCATACAACCTGAAATTGGTATATTAACCCATCTGGGTACGGCCCATGACGAAGGGTTTGATACGTTTGAGAACAAGGTTCAGGAAAAACTCAAACTGTTTAAAGATTCAAAAGTGGTATTGATGCATTTTAATCCAGAACTTGTAAAACAATTGGGAAGCAAGGCCATCACGTATGATTTCAATAATACAAAAGCAGATTTAAATATTACCGCGATTACTACCAATGCCGGGTCGAGGATTTTAAAAGGTGTTTACAAAGGTGAAGAATCAAGCATAGAAATACCTTTTACGGATGAAGCATCGATAGAGAATGCAGGCATTGTTTGGTTAGCCACCTTGCATCTGAATGCATTTCGTCAACAGGCCTTTTCAGAATTGCAGGCTATCAGTATGCGATTAGAGCTTAAACAGGCCATCAATAATTGCCTATTAATTAACGATAGTTATAGCAATGATATACATGCTTTGGGTGCAGCTTTGTCTTTCTTAAAAAGACAAACAATACATGGTAAAGCAACCGTTATTTTGTCAGATATTGAGCAAAGTGGGATGAGCGAAGAGGAGCAATGCCGTCAGGTAAATACGTTGTTGCACAATAATCACATCAACAGGTTTTATGGTATAGGGCCGGTGTTTTCAAAACACCAGCAATTGTTTACAGGCACTTATTCATCGCGGTTTTTTGCCACAACAAATGATTTTATTCAACAGTTCAATGGGACAGAATTTGAAAATGAAAGTATTCTTTTAAAAGGCGCCCGACATTATTCGTTTGAGCATATTGCAACAAAACTTGAAAAGCAATCGCATGGCACTGTTTTAGAAATTAATCTGACAGCAGCTGCAGCCAATCTTTCTTACATCAGAAGTCTACTGGATAAAAACATGAAAGTAATGGCCATGGTCAAGGCCTTTGCTTATGGTAGCGGTAGTTACGAGATCGCCAAGATGTTAGATGGTAAAGTTAATTACATGGCTGTGGCCTATACCGATGAAGGTGTAACACTGCGACAAAACGGGATTAAAACACCTATAATGGTGATGAATGCTGATGGAGAAACATATGGGCACTTGTTCAGGTATGGGCTAGAGCCGGTGGTATTCAGTATCAATCAACTGGAACAATTGTATTTGTTTGCAGAAGGCCGACCCCTGGCAGTGCACATTGAAATTGACACAGGCATGCATCGTTTAGGCTTTTCACCTTCTGAAACTGCTGCTTTAACAGAGTGGTTTATAGGAAAAGACAATTTCAGAATTCAATCCGTATTCTCACACTTATCAGCCAGTGATGAGGCCATTTATGACGATTTTACTAAACAACAATTCGAATTATTTGATTTAGTAGTAAAGCAGTTACAGGCAGGTATTCCCTATAACTTTCTAAAACATATCAGCAATACGGCCGGTGCCCTTAGGTTTGACCAGAATGGATTCAATATGATAAGACTTGGAATAGGGCTTTATGGCATTGATCCTTCAGGAGAACATCAAAAAATGCTGAAGAATGTCTTTACTTTAAAAACAGTTGTCTCTCAGATAAAATGGATAGGCGCCAATGAAAGTGTGGGTTATGCCAGAAAAGCAATCGATGATCACGAAAGGCGAATTGCTGTTTTGGCAATAGGATATGCCGATGGATTGAATAGGCATCTGAGCAATGGCAATGGCGGGTTCATGATAGGCGGCAAATATGCGCCTATATTGGGCAATGTGTGCATGGATATGTGCATGGTTGATGTGACGGGTATTACTTGTAACGAAGGCGATGAAGCCGAGTTGTTTGGTGCAGATGCCGATATTATTGAATTGGCCAAAAAGCTTGGTACTATTCCGTATGAGATATTAACGGGAATATCCCAACGCATCAAAAGGGTGTATATCAGCGAGTAATCGAAACTTTCCTGTTTTTCGCTGAAAAAATACTTACCTTTGCAGCCGTTTTAAAATATTTCTTAACAATCAAATGACGACTAACAGAACATTCACAATGATTAAACCCGATGCAGTGGGTAATGGTCATACAGGTAAAATTATTGACGATATTATTTCAGCCGGCTTTACTATTAAAGCAATGAAATACCTCCACCTAACATCAAAACAAGCAGAAGGCTTTTATGCTGTACACAGCGAGCGCTCTTTCTTTGGTGAACTGGTAACTTTCATGAGCAGCGGTCCTATCGTAGCTGCAATATTGGAAAAAGACAATGCAGTTGAAGATTTCAGAAAACTGATTGGTGCTACTAATCCTGCAAATGCAGAAGAAGGAACTATCAGACGCAAATACGCGAAAAGTATTGATGCTAATGCTATTCATGGTAGCGACAGCAATGAGAATGCAGCTATCGAAGGCAATTATTTCTTTTCTGAATTCGAAAGATTCTAGTTTTTAAAATTAAAAAATACTTGAAAATCCCGGTTGTAAAAGCATCCGGGATTTTTTTTTATTTTGGCTGTAACTATCCGGATAATACTTTCGTTTAAACATCAAAGCATCAATGACAGAGAGTGAGTACAATCAAGCGGTTGAAACTTATGCCAATGCCTTGTTCAGGTTTTTATACAAACAACTGAACGTGAGGGAAGACGCAGAGAATCTCGTGCAAGATAGTTTCGAAAGTCTTTGGTTGAACAGAGAGAAAGTGGAGTTGGTAAAATCAAAGAGCTGGTTATTCACTACAGGATACAGGAAAATGATCGACCAGTTGAGAAGGGATAAGAAAATGACTGAGATGCCTGAAGTTGTTAAAGAAGTAGGAAGTAGAGTACAACAACCGGATATGAAGAAAGTAATAGATAGCGCACTCGATAAATTACCTGAAATTCAGAGGACTGTTATCATGTTGCGCGACTATGAAGGATATGATTATTCAGAAATTGGAAAGATAACAGGATTGAATGAATCGCAAGTAAAAGTATACATCTTCAGAGGAAGACAAACCATGAAAAATTACATCGTAAAATTAGACAATGTCATATGAAAATCGAAAATGATAATATAGACGAGTTGATGTTCCGCCTTTTAGAAGGTGAAATTACAGGAGAAGAAAGAAATATGCTCTTACAGGCCATTGCTGCCGATAAGGAATACAGCAAAATGTGGACTGCCTGGCAAAAAACGGTGCTTAATCCCAATGAGGAGTTATTAGTGATGAACACCGGTAAGCTCAAAAAACACAAGCGATCATTAATAGTTGTTTGGCGTCAGGCTGCTGTTATTGCACTTACAATTGGAGTTGGTCTGTGGTTCTATATTGGGAGAAATAATCACCAACAGAATTTTACTGAAACAGTCAAGCCGGGACAGCCAAAACATCGCATAATTACAGTGCCACAGCCATCTCAATCAGCGAATCAGATTGAAAGTTTCGATACAGTATTGCCATTAAAACAAAGAATTGAACAAATGGCAGAAGTTAAAAACCCTAAAAAAGCACCACAACAAATATTAAAAATAGAGACACCTGAAACTAGTAGACAACAGGAAGTGCCAGAATTGATAGTGAAAGAAGAGACACATAAAAAAACAGAAACACCTATTTTAATAAAAGAAGATAAGGTAGTTACGCCAATACAAGCAAATCCTGTTTCCGATGGTGTTTTCGCTAGTGTAGTGTCAGAAAGCAAAATGAAAAGCAACAAAAATAATATCAATAGTATAATTTCAGAAAAACGCACATTGTTGTCCCGTGTCTTCAGTAAACCTAAATTTAAAGTAATCATTGACAGTACATCAATCACTAACAAAAAACTCATTATAGAAAATCAACAATATAAAATCATGGCCGGATTTTAAAAAACACTAAACAATAATCATAAATCAACACAATATGAAACCTATCAATATTTTAATAGCAACCATCATTTTGGCATATGCCAGCATCAATGCGAATGCTCAAAATGCAGATGATACCGTAAAAATTCAATACAAAGGGAAACAATGGAAATTTTCTACTGTACTGGATCCCAATGAAGAAGAAATGAATAAAACCATCAGACTGAAAGATAGTATTTCTAAGAAAAACATCGTTATATCCGTATCTGCAAGTCAGGCTAATGGCTTTCCACGTTTAGGCGATTCAACTTTTAACTGGAAAAAACAAATCATCGATATTTCTAAAAATAAAGATGATGGCAAAGTGAGATTTATTGAAACACATCTTTTACCTAATCTTGATTTAGGATTCGCGTCATCTATAGCTGATGTTAATAATGCAACAGCTACTAATCCTAAGTTTATAAAAAGTGTTAATCTGAATCTGGGATTAATTAATCAGAGTATGAATCTATACAAAGGGCGTTTTTTGTTCAGTTACGGTATAGGATTGAATAATTATTACCTCAAGTACCAGAACAAGCAAATGGTACAATACATCGATCCACAAGGCTATCTGGCAAGTTATGTCGATACTGTCAATAACTATGATAAAAACAGATTAAACGTTAAGTATTATTCTATTCCACTGATGTTGGAATACCATAGCAAAAATAAAAATTTCAATATTGCTGCAGGTGTTGAATACAGTTTCAGTGGAAGAACAAGTGTTGTAACAAAAGGTGATAAAGGTTCTAACGAATTCAAACGCAAAGAAGAAAATGATATCAAAATCAATCCCACACAAATCAATGCGGTTGTTAAAGTTGGGATAGATAATGTTGCGCTTTACGCCAGATACACTATTACTGATATGCATGAAGATGCCTTTACTGAAGCAACTAATCCCCACTACCATTTGTTTTCAGTAGGACTGTGTCTCATGGGGATTTAATCCCTTATGAGATGGATGACACCGTTTGTGTGAAAGCTTGAGGGTTCAGTAGATTCACCATTCTGAGGTTTTCGCTTAATGGTCATCAAATAATAGTAAACGCCTGCGGGTAATTCACCACCTGTGCTATATAGCTTACCATTCCAGCATTGCAAAGGAAGGTAACCATTGAATACAAGAATTCCCCATCTATCATAAATCCAGACCCTGGCTTCATCACAGTTAGGGTCTATGCCGTCAATCGTAAAACAATCGTTCATGCCATCGGTGCCGGGAGTAAAAACATTGGGAATAACAATGCTTTTTGAAGGATCTGAAAACAGTTGTACTTCATTCGATTGGGTGTCTTTGCAACCACTGGTAGGATGCATTACTTCGAGCACCACTTTAAACTTGCCATCTTTCAAATAGCGGTGTTCAGGGTTTTCGTCTGTATTTGGGTTTGTTGAATCACCGAAATTCCAATATGGGTTGATACTATTTTGAGACTTATTGGTAAATTTAAAAACACTTTCACATGGTTTTGATTCAACAGTAAAATCAGCAATAGGAGATTCAAGTACTTCAATTTCGAGTGAATCAAATTCAGCAACATTGCAAGAAAAGGAATCTATAGAACTTAATTTAACCTTGTACTTCCCCTTTTTCATAAATATATGTTGAGGGCTTTTTGTTGTATCAATTGGAGAGCCATCACCATAGTCCCAGAAAAATTTCTTACCATATTTACTGATATTGGTAAATTGGACATTCAACGGCTCACAACCGCTGATAGGGGTGGCAGTAAATTTAGCATCCACCAAAAAAGTGATTTGAAAATCAATTTTAAAAACCGCATTGTTGCATCGCGGACTGGTATTGGTAGTAAAAGGTGCAGATGACGTTACAGGGAAATCCTGATTGCCGCCAAAGTCGGGACAACTGGCGCATACTGCCTGATACACCACTCCGCGTTTATCAAATCGCGATGTACCCCCATCTACATGGTCCTCTGTTTTATTCCCGCCAAAGTAGGTAGCATACAGCAACCGTTTGGCATCTTTATTCATCACTAAAAGATAAAAATCTTTTCTGTCTGTAATGCTTTGTATAGCACCTGACGTTACAGGTAATAGGTTAGTTGTAAGTGAATGCAGGCCATCATAATCGATAGGACTGCCCCAGCCTGAGAAATAAATATTGTCACATTTGTCAATGAGGAATGCTGATGGAGATATTTCAGGATTAAAAAAGCGATTGCCAAATGTTGTACTCAAGTTGATATTGGCAAGATTCGGAGAGAAGCGGGAAATAAATTGGCTAGTATTGTTTTTGCCATAAGTACCCGCTGTTCTTGTAATAGAGCCTTCTGTTTGCCCTGCTGCATAAATCTGGCCATTGATATCAAGATCAATGAAGTACACCTGATCATAAGCTGATGTGCCATAATATGTTGCATTGCGGAATGATCCATCATTCTTTAATTTCATAATGAAACCGTCAGCCCTTCCACCCTGATAGGTGTTGACAATGCCATTCATAGTAAAATTCATGGCCCCGCTTGCGGTACCTCCGCCTATGTAGGCAAAACTATCGTATAAGCGAATGGAGTAACACGCATCATCGCCATCGCCACCTGCAAATGTGCTGAAACGCAATGCCGTTAATGTTGGATTGAAACTGAAAATACAACCGTCTTGTTTCGATCCTTTCGTTGATTGCATGGCATTCAATAAAGGAAAGTCATTGCTGTACGTAGTTGATGCAATGTATAAATTATCATTGCTGTCTACTGCAATATCACCTCTGAAGTCATCTGCATAATTATACCTCAGACTTTCAGAATTCAAGCCGTCAAAATTACTGCCGCCCATAAATGTACCGCCCAGCATGGTGCTACCATTTTTAGAAAGCTTAACGATGAAAATATCCGTTTCACCATTGAATGTTGAATCAAAGCAGCCGGTTAATATTGGAAAATCATTTGAGTAAGTGGTGCCCATTATCAGCAGATTGTCGCTGTTGTCTGTTACCAAACTATGGGGATACTCATCATCGATACCACCCAGATAAGTACTGTACAATAAAACGGTTCCCGCACTGTCGTATTTATTAATGCCAATATCACAGGAAAGATTAGCCGGATATCGGCCCTGATCTCCCGGATTGCTAGGGTCAATATCAGCACCTCCACCATAGGTAGTTTGGAAGGCGCCCATCGTTACCGGAAAAGCACCCTGATTGCCATCGACAATGCCTGCAGCATACACATTGGCTTTTAAGTCGTGAGTTGCTGTAAACCCAAAATTATCTCCTTTGCTGCCACTGTAAGTTGCAAAAATTAATAGGGGGTCTATAATGAGTTGCTTTGTATGGTCGTAGGTGCCAACTGTAAAACTCACTTCCCAGCTTTCCTTATTTTTTTTCAAGGTATAAGCACATTGAACGAACTGGGTATCCGTGCCTGATAATTGAAAAGCTAAAGGGGCTTGTTCAACAACTGTTCCTACTGAGGTCGTTATGTCGAGCCCTCCATTTGATTTTTGTTTCAATGAAATACCATTAACAAAGCGATATTGCATCACAATGTCATTGGTCTTTGCACCGGGCTTTAAAATGAAATTATGTTTAACAGCATTCCCCTGTTCAAGAATTTGTAGGTCAATATTGTGGTAAAGATTGTTGTAAACCACCTGATGGTACATATGGACATTGGTGGCTTTTATTTTCCCTTTGAAATAGTTGAGCTCTGTTGTCGAGGCAAGTGAAGCGTTGATGTCGCAAGGTAATGAGTTCAGGAAATTGACATCGTAGCGGTGATAGGGAATAGTAAATGCATGTTTCAATCGCTTGTATTTGTGGTAATGGGTCCACATGGAATCATAGGCAACATTATCCCTTAAAAGTGTAGTGAAGCCATTGCTCTTGTAGAATAAAGCACCATTGTCAAGCAACTTGGTGTATTTCACAGATAAATGAGTTTGTCCCTTATTTTCAATGAATAAATTTTGCCCCTGTGTGTTATTTAAAAACAGCATCCATAAAATAATATACAGGCACCGGGAGCGCAACATTTATTTAACAAAGATACATAATAAAGGCCTTTAGTTGCTTCATGTACTCTGCGTTTCACAAAAAATTACCGTACTTTTGCACCTCTTTTTCAACAGAAATACCATGTCGGAACTTAACGAATTACAATTACAGCGCAGAAATAAGCTGGCACAACTACAAAGTATGGGTATCAATCCTTATCCTGCAGAAATGTGGGAAGTGAATGCCAATTCAAAGGAAATACTGAACGGTTACAATGCAGAACTCAACAATTTTCAGG
Organism: Bacteroidota bacterium; assembly: GCA_040386935.1. Classification (GTDB taxonomy): domain Bacteria; phylum Bacteroidota; class Bacteroidia; order NS11-12g; family UBA955; genus JABMMZ01. The sequence goes on from JAZKEQ010000031.1 coordinate 28,609, forward strand.
AGGTCAGCATAGCCGGTCGTATTATGAGTCAGCAGCCAAAGGGTAAGGTGTCTTTTATCAAAATACAGGATGCTGAAGGTCGTTTGCAATTGTATGTTGGAAGAGACAATATCTGTCCGGGTGAGGATAAAACATTGTTTGATCAGGTAGTGTTGCACTTACTGGATATCGGTGATTTTATCGGAGTAAAAGGAGAGGTGTTTATTACCAAAACCGGTGAAACTACTTTAAGAGTGAAAGAAATTAAAATGCTTTCAAAAGCATTGAACCCATTGCCGGTAGTAAAAGAAAAAGATGGTGTGATATTCGATGCATTCAGCGATCCTGAATTGCGTTACCGTATGCGTTACGTGGATTTGGTAGTCAATACCCATGTACGCGAAACCTTTATTAAACGCACAAAAGTGGTGCAATCTCTGAGAAATACATTCAATGCCAATGGTTATATGGAGGTGGAAACACCCATCCTTCAATCTATTCATGGTGGTGCCGCAGCACGTCCTTTCGTAACACATCACAATGCATTGGATATGCCTTTTTATTTGCGTATTGCCAATGAATTGTTTTTAAAACGACTAATCGTAGGTGGATTTGATGGGGTTTATGAATTTGCGAAAAACTTTAGAAATGAAGGCATCGACCGTACCCATAATCCTGAATTTACAGGACTTGAAATATATGTAGCTTACAAAGACTACAATTGGATGATGGATTATACTGAAATCATGCTAGAGAATGTTGCCAAAGATGTGAACGGTTCAACAGATGTAACTGTTGGAGATAAAACCATCAGCTTTGCACGCCCTTACAAGCGCATTACGATGTTTGATGCTATTAAAGAACACACAGGTTTTGATGTATCTGAAATGAACGAAGAGCAGTTAAGAGAAACTTGTAAATCATTGGGCATACATACTGAAGCCAGCATGGGTAAAGGTAAATTGATAGATGAAATATTTGGAGAAAAATGTGAGAAGCATTGCATACAGCCAACTTTTGTTACCGATTATCCAATTGAGATGAGTCCCTTGACAAAGAAGCACCGCAGTAAAGAAGGCCTGGTTGAGCGTTTTGAATTGTATATCAATGGGAAAGAAATAGCCAATGCTTACAGTGAATTGAACGATCCTATCGACCAACGCGAACGCTTCGAAGAGCAAATAAAACTGGCTGGTAGAGGCGATGATGAAGCAATGCCTATGGATGAAGATTTTCTGAGAGCACTTGAATACGGCATGCCTCCTACAGCAGGTTTAGGTATTGGTATTGATAGATTGACAATGCTCATGACCAATCAGGTATCTATTCAGGAAGTACTGTTCTTTCCGCATATGCGCCTTGAATCGGTGCCAAGCAGAGGGTAAGGCAAATCCGCTAATCATTACTCCCTAAATCCTAATCCCTCTTTCCTATTTCCTAATTCCAGTTTCCATTCGATTTATTATTACCTTTGTGGTATGCAAAATATCGCTCCTATTCTCAAGCAACTAGGTATTAGAAAAATTAATGAAAGTGTTTTTACAGGCAGTAGCTGGATTAGCGCTGTAGGCAGTGTTACAAGAGATATCATCTCTCCCGTTGATGGAAAAGTTATAGGCTCAGTAATTGATGCCACTGAAACAGAATACGAAGCCATTCTTAAAAGATCGGAAGCAGCAGCCATTTATTGGCGTAAAATTCCGGCACCTAAAAGAGGTGAGATTGTGAGACAATATGGTCAGGTATTGCGCGACAATAAAACTGCATTGGGTACATTGGTGAGTTATGAGATGGGCAAAAGTTTGCAGGAAGGACTTGGCGAAGTACAGGAAATGATTGATGTCTGCGACTTTGCAGTAGGCCTAAGCAGGCAGTTATACGGTCTTACCATGCACAGCGAAAGACCCAACCACAGAATGTATGAACAATGGCATCCCTTGGGTATCGTTGGTATTATTTCAGCGTTTAATTTTCCGGTAGCTGTATGGGCATGGAATTCAATGATAGCAGCAGTATGTGGGGATGTGAGTATTTGGAAACCGTCTGAAAAAACCCCTTTATCAGCCATAGCTTGTATGAATCTGATGATACCGGTTTTGCAGGAAAATAATTTGCCGGAGGGTATTTTTACATTGGTTAATGGAGGCGCAGCAATCGGTAAAATGATGTCTTCTGACAAGCGCATCCCATTGATATCAGCTACAGGTAGCACGCGTATGGGTAAAGCTGTGGGTACAGCTGTAGCCGAAAGATTAGGCAGAAGTTTATTGGAACTTGGGGGTAATAACGCCATCATTGTAACTGAAAATGCTGACCTTGGAATGGCATTGAGGGCCATAGTTTTTGGAGCAGTAGGAACAGCTGGACAGCGTTGTACAACAACAAGACGTTTAATCGTTCAGGAAAAAATCTATGATGATTTAATGAAGCGATTGGTAAAGGCATATAAACAATTAAAAATTGGCAACCCATTAGACGAAAACAATCACGTAGGTCCATTGATAGATGAGGATGCAGTATTTGGTTTTACAGGTGCATTGACCCAATTGAAAATGGAGGGAGGTAAAATTATAGCCGGAGGAAAAGTTTTGAAAGGTAAAAATTTTGAAAGCAAGTGCTATGTGGAGCCGGCTATTTGCGAGGCGCAAAATCATTTTAGTATTGTGCAGGAAGAAACATTTGCACCAATACTTTATGTGATGAAATATTCTAAAATAGAGGAAGCGTTAGCTATGCAAAATGATGTGAAACAAGGCTTGAGTTCTGCTATATTTTCAAATAATATCAGAGAAACAGAATTTTTCTTATCGGCTTTAGGCAGCGATTGCGGTATAGCCAATGTCAACATAGGAACCAGCGGAGCTGAAATAGGCGGTGCTTTTGGCGGTGAGAAAGAAACAGGAGGCGGTCGCGAAAGTGGAAGTGATAGTTGGAAAGCATATATGAGAAGGCAAACGAATACCATTAATTATGCCGATACATTGCCCCTTGCACAAGGCATAAAGTTCGATCTATAAACTGCTGTGGCAGTGCTGTGTTCAAACTTTATTTTACTTATTGGTCTTTTCAATACAATAAATTTACTTGTATTACGTTAAGAAAGATAAAAAATTTGCAAACTATTTATATTAGATTTTGGTAAATTAATATTTTCGTGTAGGTTTGTAGATTCCAGATAAAGTCATAGTATTTATATTAACATGAAGAAAACTACATTATTTTTAGGTACTGGCATAATTGCTGTGGCCATTCTTTTATTAAGCAGTTGTAGCGGAGGGGGAAGTTTAAGCAGAGCTGATGGTGCCAAAAGCAGGTACCAGTATAAGTACGCAGCAGATCTGTATTCTCAGTTAGCACCAAAAATTAAAGATAAGAACGAAGCTCAACGTGCAAGAATGGAAGCAGCCTTTTGTTACCGTATGGCCAATGAGTACGATAAAGCAATTAAAGCTTATGATAAGGCTCTGAAAAAAGAACCTAAAAATACGGAGGCTTTGTATCAGGCAGGTAAGCTGAAAATGCTGATTGCAGGTGACTGTAATGCAGAAGCATTGCGCGAAGCAAGGGTTTACTTTAAAAAGTACCTGGAGGAAGTACCAAATGATGAGCGCGTTCTTAAAAAAATAGCAGCCATTGACAGTGCTGAAAACTGGAGAAAAGATTCACCAAAAAACAGATTCAAAGTTTCAAACGTAAAAACGTTAAATACAAAAGCATCTGAGTATTGCCCAATGATAGCCAGTAAGAAAGACGACAAATTGTTTTTCACAACTGATAGAGAAGGTGGTATGGCTAAAAAGAAAATTGACCCATACATCGGTTTCAGTTATCACGACATGTGGGTTGCAACAGGTAAAAAAGTAAAGAAATCAGCTAAGAATCCCAATCCCCCTATAACCTTCGAAAAGCCTGCTATTGTTCTGGGAACAGTTAATACAAAATTCAATGATGGTACTTGCTGCTTTGACAGAAAATTCCAAATCATCTATTATACACAATGTAATGGTGGAGATGGTAAATCAAAGACTTGTAAATTAATGCAGGGTAAATTCAACGGAACAGAATGGACCGATGAACAAATGCTGTCTTTCTGTATCAATGATACTTTCAACTACGGTCACCCTACATTAAGCGATGATGGCAAGCGTTTGTATTTTTCAAGCGACAGACCTGACGGATTAGGCGGATATGATATCTGGGTATGTACCTACAATCAAAGAGCGAAAGACTGGAGCGATCCGGTGAATCTGGGTGAAACCATCAATACCGATCAGAATGAAATGTATCCATACTGGAATAGTCATGATGCCAGCTTATATTTCTCTTCAACAGGCCATTTAGGTATGGGTGGATTGGATATCTTCAGAAGTGAGGGTGGTGGCACAGAATGGTCTGAACCTGAAAATCTGAGAGCTCCGTTAAACAGTGGTGGCGATGATTTCGGTGTTACTTTCGATATCAATAAACCGGATCACGGTTACTTCTCATCTAACAGATGCGACAGTAAAGGTAGCGATGATATCTACGAATTCAGAGTTGATCCTTTATGTATAGAATTGGAAGGTTATGTTTACGAATGTATTCCTAACTCAAATCCTCAACAATTCAATAACAGCAAACCATTAGCCAATTCAACAATCACCATTACAAATGATAAAGATTCTGTAAAAATGATTTTGAAAACGGATGCCAACGGTTATTACAGAACTGTATGTTTGAAAGAAAAAACCAACTACGAAATTCTTTGTCAGAATCTGGAGTTGTACTACTTCGATGCTGAGATCAAACAAAAAACAACAAGAGGTATTAAAATATCTACAGTATTGAGACAGGATTTCTGTTTACAATCTCAGATTATCGAACAGGTTGTACCAATTTACTACGACTTGGATAAAGCCAATATCAGACCGGATGCGGCCAAAGTATTGGATGAAACAATCTTACCTTTATTGAAAAAGTATCCTAAACTGCGTATGGAGTTAGGATCACATACTGACTGTCGTTCATCTTATGCCTATAACGAAGATTTGTCACAACGAAGAGCTGATAGTGCTGTTGCTTACCTGGTTCGCAATGGTATCGATGCCCGCAGACTGGTGGCAAAAGGTTATGGTGAATCACAATTAGTAAACGATTGTAAATGTGAAGGTGCTATAAAAGTACCATGTACTGAAGATTTACACCAACAGAACAGACGTACCACCATTAAAACACTTGATGTAAACTTTGATTCTAAGGTGAAAGAAGTGTTGAGTGGTGATAAAAATAATACCAATGTAAGAGCCATCATCGTTAAGATGACTAAAAAGGAAAACAGATTCGAAGTTACAACTACAGGCAATAACGGTGCGGAGTCGGTTGCAGCAGTTGCTCCGGGTGCTGATTTTGTTATGTCTCTTGCAGAATTGAAAAATCTGGTTGCTAAAGGTTTAATTAAACCTGAGGATTTAACAGGTATCACAATTGCGGATATTAATGCCGGTAAATTCAAACCAAATGCAAGTGTTAGATTAAATACACTGCGTGTTGGTCCAAAAGATAGAGGCTATACCATGACAAATGTTGTTGTTAAAATAGCCGCTTCAGGCTTGCCTTATATTCTTGGATTTGATGCACTGAAAGCCAATGGCGGTACTGTGAATACAGATGAAGGTGACGGTGAAATAACATTTAAAAACGTTAATACAGATGCCATGAAGAATGGCGCAATCGATAGTAAATTGGCTCCTGGTACAGGTACTACCGGTACTACAGGGACACCCGGGACTACAAAAGCGCCTGCTGCTGATACTGTATCACTTGCTGATTACAAATCGATCAATCTGATACAGGAGAATGGCTTATTGATGTTGCCAACCATGATTAACGATAAGGAAAATGTTAACTGGAGCTACGATGAAAAAGGTCGTAAGATTGAAATTACAGAGGATATGGTGAAGCAATTGCTCGACAGCAAAACAATTACCAAGAACGATTTTGAAGATGGTGAAACTGTAAAGCTAGGAGATGGTACAAAACTGAGAAGCAATACATTTACCATTGCTAAATTGCAAATTGGTGATGTGATTTTAGAAAATGTAAGAGTAACGGTTAATAGTAAAATTACAGTACCTACAATCGGTGGATTGAATGCTTTGATGAAAAAGAACAATGCAGTAGTTAAAGGAACTGTATTGTATTTGAAACCAAAAGAGAAAAGAACAAAACCGGGAACTGATGAATAATTAGAATCATCCCAATGATATAGTAAAAGGCGGACTAAGAAGTCCGCCTTTTTTATTTATTAAGCGCTTGATAAATAATTTAAAAAAGTATAGAACACAACAATAATTTAAACTTATGTTGCGTTTTAAGTATTAAATACTTATTTTCGTATGTTAGTAAAGGAATCGCTTATGAGAAAGTTGTTTTTGATTGCATTGTCCCTATTCTTGTTTGCTACAGCTAATGCACAAGATAAGAAAAAAGGCGGAACCCTGGATTTTGGTTTATATCTTGGGGGCTCTAATTATTGGGGCGAATTAACCAAGGATTTCCAACCTGTTTGGGGTAATACAAATATTGCAGGTGGGCTCATCTGCAGGTTCAATATTAATTCATACCTTACATTTAAAGGTACTGCAGTATATGGTCAGATTGAAGGGTCTGATAAAAATTTCAGTTCAGACATTTACAGACATCGCAGAAATCTTAGTTTTAAATCTGATATCGTTGAGTTTTCATTTCAAGGTGAGTGGAATATATTAGGATATGAAAATACAAGAACCAGCTATGGTTGGTCTCCGTATTTATTTTCAGGTGTTTCTGTATTCCGTTTTAATCCTAAAGCCCAGTTTAATTATGTAGCAGGCTTACACGATCCTTCTCTGCAACCGCAGGATGGTGAATGGATAGAATTGCAGCCGCTGGGAACTGAAGGTCAGGAAACAACTAAATTCAATGATAAACGCAGATATTCACTTACTCAAATAAGCATACCTTTGGGTGTAGGTGCTAAATGGCAGTTAGATGACCATTGGGCATTTGGTGTTGAGTTTGGTGTTAGAAAAACTTTTACAGATTATTTGGATGATATTTCATCTATCTATGTAGATGATCAAATCGTTGGTGGCGCAAGCGGACCAATGGCAGTAGCATTAAAAGACAGAAGTCAGGAATTGCCTGATCAGGTGAAATTTGAAAATAATGAACCTAGAGGTAACCCTAAAACCAAAGATTGGTATATGCTAGGTGGTATCACACTTACCTATAGAATTTTAGGCGGCCGTCAACCATGCTTTAATTTCTAAATTATAGATAGAAAACCCTACCAGTGTTACATCTTAAAAAATTATTCATTGCAATAACTTGCATGCTGGTCAGTTCTGTTGCCCATTCCCAATATAGGAATGGCCGATCAGAGATTGGGATCTTGCTGGGTGGCAGCAATTATTTTGGCGATTTAGCACCAGAAATCAAATTAAACGAAACCAATTTTTCAGGCGGATTTTTCTATCGTCAGAATCATACAAAATATTTTTCAAGTCGTTATCAGTTTGCCTATGCCCGCATTTCGGCTACAGACAAGAATTTTAAAGCCAATGAATACCGCAATATTTCTTTCTTTAGTAATATTTATGAATTAGGTTACAATGTGGAATTCAACTTCCAGGCTTTCGGCATGAATGTGTTGGAAAAAGATGCCTCTTTCTTTGCCTTTTCAGGTATTAATATGTTTCTATTCAATCCCCGAACAAAACTCCCAAGTGGCGATAAAGTAAGTTTGAGGGATTATGGAACTGAAGGTCAGGTATTGAATCAAAAAAGAAAATATGCACTCATTCAGCCATCCGTTACAATGGGGATTGGGTACAAATTGAATATTAATGACCATTGGGTATTGGGTACAGAACTCGGTTTCCGTAAAACATTTACCGATTATCTGGATGATACCAAAGATGCTTATACCGACCTTAATGACTTGTATGCCAAGCAGGGAGGAACTGCAGGTGATCTATCACAACCGCAAACCACTAACGGCAATCCATCTATAAGAGCCAATACAATGAGGGGTGATGCTCAGTTAAAAGACTGGTACCTGATTGCCGGGTTTACTATTTCTTATAGATTTGTAACAACTTTTTGTAGTAAACCGTTCTAGGCTTACAGATTTTTTATCTTACTTTTGCATGCTTAGACCTAATTACCAAATGGCCTCCAAAAGCCTTGTATCAGAAATAGATGTGGAGAAATTGCCACGACATGTCGCCATTATTATGGACGGCAATGGTCGTTGGGCGAAAAAACGCGCACTGCCTCGCGTTGTAGGGCATGAGTACGGTGTAAAATCCGTTCGCAATGTTACCGAAGCAGCAGCAGCAGTTGGTGTTAAATACCTGACCCTTTATACCTTCAGTACCGAAAATTGGAACCGCCCAAAATTTGAAGTAAATGCTATTATGACCTTGTTGGTACGAACAATCAGGAAAGAAGTAGCCACCCTGCAAAAAAATAATATCCGTTTAAGAACCATTGGCAATATTAAAGCGCTTCCAAAAGATGCTTACAATGAATTGCTCGAAGCAATGGAACTCACCAAAGACAATAGCAGAATGGAACTTATTCTAGCCTTGAATTACAGCGCAAGATGGGATATTATTCAAGCCACCAAAGCCATTGCTGAAAAAGTAAAGGCAGGCACACTAGAAGTAGAACAAATCAACGAAAACGAAATATCAAATGCCTTGGATACAGGGCACTTTCCTGAACCTGAATTGCTGATAAGAACCAGTGGTGAATACCGCCTTAGCAATTTTATGTTGTGGGAAATGGCTTATGGTGAATTTTATTTCACCGATGCCTATTGGCCTGAATTCGATAAGGAATCTTTTTATAAAGCCATTATCGATTATCAAAAAAGAGAAAGAAGATTTGGAAAAATTAGCGAACAAATTACTGACCAGAAAAATGCATAAAACCCTGTTACACCTTTTAGTATCCTTTTGTTTTTTTGCGCAACTTAATGCGCAAACAGACAGTTCAAGGGTTTACATGCCACTCGATTATAATAAACCTGCTGAGTATATCATTGCATCTATAGAAACCGAAGGCAATAAATTCATCGATAAAAATGCCATCATCTTCAATACTAATCTCTCCATAAACCAAAAAATAAAAATTCCCGGAAACGAAATTTCTCAGGCAATTGAAAATCTTTGGAAGCAGGATTATTTTTCAGATGTCTCAATAGCCGTTAAAAAAATAGAAGGCAATAAAATATATTTGGTAATTTCAGTTAAAGAGCGCCCGCGTTTGTCAAAATTCTCCATTGTTGGTCCTGGTATTGGTAATTCCGAGAAGAAAAACCTGAGAGAGGAATTGAGCATTAAATCAGGCATGATCATTAACGAAAATATGATCAATAAAACGAAACGCGAGATTACAAACCATTACTATAAAAAAGGGTATTATGCTGTTAAAATTGATATCCGCCAAGACCCCGATACTCTACCCAATAAGAACATTATCCGTATTGCCATTGACAAAGGCAGCAAAGTAAAGGTATACGATATTGAATTTGTAGGCAATGATGCAATACCTGATGCCGAATTGAGAAAGGTGCTAAAGAAAACAAAACGCCTACGCCATAAAATCAATATTTTCGCTTCTTCTAAATTCATTGAGGAAACTTACAATGAAGAAAAAGAAACTTTAATTACAAAGTATAATAGCAAAGGTTTCAGAGATGCAACATTGACTTTTGATTCAGTTGTAAGAATTAGTGAAAATAGAGTAGCCATTAAAATAGGAGTTAACGAGGGGCATAAGTATTATTTCAGAAATATTGTTTTCACAGGGAATAATAAATATACAGGTGACCAGCTAAGCAAAGTACTCAATATTAAGAAAGGCGATATTTACGATCAGTCAGTCCTTGAAGAGCGCTTATTCTTCAGTCAGAATGGTAGTGACATATCAAGTTTATATATGGATGACGGTTACTTATTTTTTAGCGTTACACCAATAGAAACTAAAGTAGAGAACGACAGCATTGATTTTGAAATCAGAATTCTGGAAAGAACACAGGCTGTTTACGATAAAATCAGAATTGTAGGCAATACCAAAACCAGCGACCATGTAATTCTTCGTGAATTGCGTACTCGTCCGGGTCAATTGTTTTCAAGAAGTGATATACAAAGATCAATCAGAGAACTATCGCAGTTGGGTTATTTCGATCCTCAAGCCATGGGTGTAAACCCTATTCCTAATCCATCCCTGGGTACTGTTGATATTGAATACAAAGTTGCAGAGAAAGCCAACGACCAAATTGAACTATCAGGTGGATGGGGTGGTAGCGGCAACAATAATAACAATGTGTACGGGGGTAGCTACGGTTACGGAGGTTTAGTAGGTACATTAGGCCTTACACTGAATAATTTCTCAACACGCAAGTTGTTCAAGCCGGGTCAATGGAACCCTTTGCCATCTGGTGATGGACAGCGCTTAAGCATCAGGGCACAATCCAATGGGTTGTTTTACCAATCATACAATTTCTCGTTTACTGAACCCTGGTTAGGCGGCAAAAAACCGAACTCTTTTACAACCAGTGTTTATAGAACCAATCAGTCTTTTGACTCGCGTCAAAGAAATGATCCTGCTAAGCAATTTATTAAAATTACCGGAGCATCATTGTCTCTTGGTAAGCGTTTACGCTGGCCTGATGATTTCTTTTCAATCTTTTATTCATTGAGTTATCAGCAATATAATTTGCAGAATGCTAATGGGGCTTATGGCTTACAGATTAATACCGGTACAAGTAATAACCTAGAGTTTAAACTGGCATTAGCAAGAAGCTCAACAACTGAACCTATTTTCCCGACAGGTGGTTCATCTTATAACTTCAGTATTGCACTTACACCACCGGTGTCAAGTTTTAGCAATAAAGATTACAGTACTTTATCAGCAGAACAGAAATTTAAATTCATTGAATACCATAAATGGAAATTCGATGCAGAAAATTATACCCAACTCTTTGGCAAATTTGTATTGGCCACTAAAATGCGTTTTGGTTACCTTGGCTTCTATAACAAAACCCTGGGTTTGTCGCCATTTGAACGATTCATGGTGGGTGGTAGCGGTTTGAACAGCTTTGGTCAAATCGGAACAGAAATCATTTCATTAAGGGGGTATCCCGACAGAACCATTACCCAGAATGCGGTAGGTTCAGGATCAAGTGCAGGAGCCTCTATTTTCAATAAATTCACCTGTGAACTGCGTTACCCTATTACGAACTCGCCAAGTGCATCCATCTATATCCAAACATTTGTGGAGGCCGGTAATGCCTGGATCGACCCTCGTACTTATAATCCTTTTGATCTTAAACGAAGTGCAGGAGCGGGTGTCAGATTATTTCTGCCGATGTTTGGATTACTGGGACTCGACTATGCTTATGGTTTCGACTGGAAAACCCTTAGAAGTGGTTTAACTCAAAAACCGGGTCAGTTCCATTTCTTTATCGGACAACAGTTTTAAGCCATAAATTGCCAATTTCACCAAGTATTTTGGAAAATTAAGGGACTTTCCTTACTTTTGCAGTCCGTTTTTTAAAATTGTTAGTAATGAGTAAACCATTAAGGGCATATGATATAGAGTTTGTTAAGTTGAATTATGGTGATCATTCCTTTGATTTTGCCGTGACTGATGAGTTTTTTGAAACGTTTGAAAGTTCTTTGAAAGCCCGTGACTTGAAGTTAAACCTGCTTTTTAGCAAGGCTACAAATAACTTTACCCTTTTGTTTAACATTGAAGGGAAAGTAAATGTAGAATGCGACAGGTGCCTTACAGCCATTGATTTACCTATCAAAAAGTCAAATACTTTGATGGTTAAATTGACAGAAAATTTACTGGAAGACCAGGACGATATCATTTATATTCTGCCGACAGAATATAAATTGAACATTGCCCAACACTTGTACGACTTCATCCTGTTGGCATTACCCATCAAAAAAACATGTGACAATGTTGGACTGGTGTGTGATTCCACCATCACACAAAAAATTACCCAGGTAATTGATGTGGAAATGGAAGACATTGATACAGACATAGAGGCCGATAGAACAACTGATTTAGAAGAAGATAATTAAAAATATAAACGATTATGCCAAATCCAAAGCGAAAAATTTCCAAAACCAGAAGAGATAAGCGTAGAACCCACGATAAATTGGGAAATAAGCAGTTCATAGCTGATCCTTCTACTGGCGATGTTTCAATTTATCACCGTGTGAACCTGGAAACAGGTATGTACAGAGGTGTTAAAGTAATGAAGGGTCGTAACGATTAATCCAACACAATCCTGTAAAGATGCGCATTGGTATTGATGCCATGGGAGGTGATTTTGCGCCATTGGAAGCCGTAAAAGGTTCAGTGGATGCTAAAATTGCTATGCCCGGAATCGAGCCGGTTCTCTTCGGCCACAAAGGTAAAATCGTTGAGATTTTAAAGTCATTCAACCTACCTGAAGATTATTTCGAAATCGTTAATGCAGAGGAAGTAATAGAGATGCATGAGCATGCGACTAAAGCGATTGCTCACAAGAAAAATTCCAGTATTAATGTTGCCTACCGCTATTTGGTAGAACAACAAATCGAAGCATTTATAGGAGCCGGTAATACAGGCGCAATGCTTGTAGGTTCCATGTTTTCAGTAAAAACTATTGAAGGTGTACAACGCCCTACAATTACCTCCATCCTGCCTAAAGTAGATGGCGGTTTTGGTGTTTTACTGGACGTTGGCGCAAATGCCGATTGCAAACCTGAAGTACTGAATCAGTTTGCAATATTAGGCTCACTGTATGCACAATACGTGTACGGTATTTCTAATCCTAAAGTAGCACTGTTAAGCATTGGTGAAGAAAAGGAAAAAGGTAATCTCCTGATTCAGGCAGCCTATCCTATTCTTGAAATGAATGACAGAATTAATTTTGTAGGCAATGTAGAAGGTCGCGATTTGTTTAACAGCAAAGCAGATGTCATCGTTTGCGATGGCTATACCGGAAATATCGCGCTCAAATTATGCGAAGGATTTTATTACAATTTAGTTAAACTTGGTGTTCAGCACGATTATCTCGATAGATTTAATTTCAAACTATATGGAGGTACTGCAATTCTTGGAGTCAATGAACCGGTCATTATCGGTCATGGTATTTCAAAAGCAGAAACCTTTGTAAGCATGTTTAAATTGGCTAAAGATGTAGTTGAATCCAAACTAATTGAAAAAATAAAGCAATCTTTTTAGCAATTTATTTAAGGATATTTTTTACTTTGCACCCCTCAATTTAGGTAAAACATTATTTTAATGAGTAAAATCACTGCATCAATAACAGCAATTGGTGGTTATGTACCGGAAACCAAACTGACTAATTTTGACCTAGAAAAATTGGTCGACACCAATGATGAATGGATTACCACCAGAACTGGTATTAAAGAACGAAGAATTCTGAGAGAGCCCGGTAAAGCCACTTCAGATATGGCAGCAGCTGCTGTCAATGAATTATTGGCAAAACGCGGTATAGGAGCCGATGAAATAGATTTATTAATAGTAGCAACAATCACAGGCGATTTGGTTTTCCCTTCATGTGCCAATATTGTGTGCGATAAAGTTGGTGCAATCAATGCATGGAGCTATGATATAGCTGCAGCCTGCAGTGGATTCCTATTCGCCCTTGATACAGGTGCAAAATTCATAGAAGCCGGAAAACATCAAAAAGTAGTGGTTTGCGGATTCGATAAGATGAGTGCCATTATTGACTATACCGATAGAAATACCTGTATTATTTTTGGTGATGGCGGTGGTGCAGTATTGCTTGAACCTAATACTGAAGGCTATGGCATACTGGATTCAATTTTGAAAACAGATGGCAGTGGCCGTGAATTTCTGCATCAGAAAGCAGGCGGTTCATTGAAACCACCTACACATGAAACTATAGATGCCCGCGAACACTATGTGTATCAGGAAGGTAAAACAGTGTTTAAATACGCCACAACCAATATGGCCGATGTTTCAACAAAAATAATGGAACGCAATAACCTGAAACCGGAAGATGTAAATTTTCTTCTGGCACACCAGGCCAATAAGCGTATCGTTGCCTATACAGCAGAAAAAATGGATTTGCCAA
>JAZKEQ010000032.1:0-24732 GCA_040386935.1 Bacteroidota bacterium
ATATTTGGGGTTAAGCACCACTGCGCGGGCAATACCCACTCTTTTTTTCATACCACCTGAAAGTTCTGAGGGCATTTTATCGATGGCCGCTTCGAGACCCACATTCTTCAATGCCTCCATTACAGTATTGTCTTTTTCTTCCTTCGTCATCGTTCTCAGGTCGCGCAGCGGAAACTCCAGGTTTTCTCTTACTGTCATCGAATCGTACAGCGCAGCACTCTGAAACAAAAAGCCAATTTTTTTTCTCACAATATTCAACTCCGAATTGTTCAATTCAGAAATGTCCTGATCAAACAAAGTGACCTTGCCTTCATCGGGTGTAATTAATCCTACAAGGCATTTGATTAATACCGATTTGCCACTGCCTGATTTGCCAAATACGATGAGGTTTTCAGCTTTCTTTAAATCGAAACTGATGTCTTTTAAAACATCATTGCTGCCGAATGATTTCTTTAAATGTTCAATTGTAATTACAGCTTCTTTCATTCTGTTACAAATATGTTGGTGATTTGAACAGCGATCATATCAAGGATAAAGATGGATAAGGAAGCCAGTACAACCGAAGCATTGGCAGCATGTCCTACGCCTTCAGTGCCTTTTTCAGAATTATAGCCTTTATAGCATCCTATAAGGGCAACTGCAAAGCCAAAGAAAAATGTTTTGATAATGGCAGGAAATACATCCGAGAAAATGAGTTTGCCAAATACCTTTACGAAGAATAATTTAAAGTTGATGTCGCCATCTAAATTAGCTCCAATATAGGAGCCATAGAGCGATACTGCATCAGCCATTACCACCAATACCGGCAGCATTAGTGTGGCTGCAGCAATTCTTGTGACTACAATGTATTTAAAAGGATTGATGCCCGATACTTCCATGGCATCTATTTGTTCGGTTACTTTCATTGAGGCCAGTTCAGCACCAATTCCCGAGCCTACTTTTCCGGCAAAAATAAGGGCAGTAATAACAGGGCCTATTTCGCGAATAATGGACAATGCCACCATTGAAGGTAGCCACGATTCAGCTCCAAATTTCGCCAGCGTGGGTGCCGACTGTATGGTCATTACCAAGCCCATGATAAAACCTGTAATGGCAATTAATGGAAATGATTTATAGCCGATGAGATAAGCCTGTTTGATGAATTCTTTAAACTCAAATGGCGGTTTCAATGCTTCTTTAAAAAAGCGCATGGTAAACCTTGTTAATTCTGTGATTTCTTCAAAAAAACTGTAAAGACCTTTGGTGTATTGGTTGTCAGTACTTGTTACTTTTTTCAGAAGGATTTTGCCCTTTTCTTTTAATTGATTAGGCAATATCGGAAATGGTTGATTGGGCATGCAGATAGGTGAATTTAAGATTCATCTTTCGTAGTACGCACCAGGGTGATACCGGATATGAAAAAAAGAAATCCCAGTATGCCGTATATAATCAATGCTCTGACGTCCTTAACTCCACCGTGTGTATTCACAAATAGAATAGCAGTGTATATGAGGCCTATAATGCCGAGCACAGTGAGTAATGCGCCAAAGATTCTTTTAATATTCATAATTTGTTGGGTATTTATAGTGTAATTAAGACATACAAAGATGCTGTTATCCAGTACTGCCTATGTTACACAATAACTGTGATTACTTGTATTATTCACACATTAAACAATTACAATGACTATGGACGAACTTTCTTGTAACAAGCAAGGATAATAATACCTGCAATTATCAATATGCCCCCTGTATAGGGCATCCACCTTACAGGATGAGATTGGGTCTTGCTAATGCTGATAGCGCCAATATCTACCACCTTTTCAGTGGTCTCATAGTTGAATCCAACATACACCAGCATGTTAATCCCTATGATGATTAGTATAATTCCCAAAATTCTTACGATCATTTTTATTTATTTTTAAGTTAAAAGTATTTGCAGAAACAAAAGTGACGCATTGAGTAGCTAAAAGTATTACAGATTTTTTGAGATGATTTACATTGTTCACTGATTGTAGTGAATCCTTGAAATGTTTTATTTATTCAATCTACGGCCTGATGTCTGGTTCTTTTTTGGCAATGTCGGTAGGAGGTGTTGTGCCCGAATGGATTTTAGCATAAGCAGCAGTTAGCTCAGCACCAAAAAATAAAATCATTGCCGAGTATGAGACCCAAAGTAGGATTAAAATGATAGACCCTGCCGTGCCATAGATGGAAGCCGGTTGTACTTTTCCGAAATAAAATGCGAGCACTGTTTTACCTGTTTCGAACAGCAGGCCGGTAACAAATGAGCCCAGCCATACATGGCTCCATTTGATTTTAGCATCGGGCAATATTTTAAACATCAATGCAAAAAGAATGGATACAACACCTAAAGAGAAAAAGAAATTAAGTACAGTAAAAATGATGCCTAAAAAGATGGAAGCATCCGTTTTTATCAATTCACTCATAGCTGCTATGCCTGTTGAAACAACCAGTGAAATCAAGAGTAAGAAGGCGATGGCTAAAATTAATCCAAAAGAAAAAACACGTGCCTTGATGTAACGCAGGAATCCTTTTTCAGGTAAGGCTTTTACTTCCCAAATTCTATTGAAAGTTTTTTGTAATTCCACAAATACACCTGTAGCACCAATGATTAAAATGAATATGGCAACTATGGAACCAAATAAAGTAGATTTAGCTTTCACAGCTTTTTCAAGCATGTCTTTTATTTGCATGGCCGTGTCGTTGCCCATGGTGCCGGATATTTGGGCGATGATGTTTTGGTTCACTGCTTCATTGCCAAAGAAATAACCTGCAACTGTGATAATTAACAGCAATAGTCCGGGAATACTGAATATGGCATAGTAAGCAATAATGGCACTTTCTCTGAATGGGTCCTTGTTGAACCACTCATTGAATGCTATTTTAAACAAAAGGTATAATTCATTTAATTTGATTCGCATATTTTATAATTTAAATGAGGTTTATGTTTGTCGTTTATTTTTACTCCTTGTGTTTTTAAATCTTTTTCTGGGAACCCTTTCATTGAAATCATTCATATCGCTGTATGCATTGATCAGCGATTCGGGTATTTGACCATTGTAGTCTATTTTATAAAAAGAAAAACCATTGTAGGGTATGATATTGTTAGCACCTGTAATTTTAATCTGATGTTGAACATTTTCATCTTTAAAGTAAGCCATGAATATGCTTATCCGCTCTTTGTTCAATTCCTTCAGTTGTTTATTGATAACAGAAGGGTCGATGAGCAGTTCGCATTTTTCCTGTACTGTAAATAATATGGTGCCTTTGGTGTGTTGATCTAAATACTGAATAAACAGCGAGTCTTTGATAGACATTTTCTCTACAAATCGCCTGTCTCCATCATTAAATTCTTGAACTTTGATTTTATTTTTAGCTAAGTAATATTTTTTCTTTGCCTCATACAGCAGTAAGTATTCCTTCTCTTTAACCGTATAAAGCTGGGGATGAATGGTGATGAACGCTTTGGGATTGTCTTCGAGGTAATTGGCCATGCGTTTTAGAAAGCGCTCCTGTTTCGATTCGAGCTCACTGCTGTTCATGTTCCATTTCAGAGTTAGTGATTGCTCTATTCTCGACTCAGTGTTTTTTACCTTGACGATGTAAGGTGTGTTAACAGGTTTAATGAAAATATTTTCAATGATATCGGTTACAAGATCGCTAAAATGGAAATTGGGGTCACTGAGATTACCGGTAACGGGTATTTCGTAATCAATGACATTGCCTCGCTCTCGCACGATTGCCATTATCACCGACATGGGCATCCATTGGGAATTGCGATTGCGCAATCGCCCTGTAAGGCGGGGGTCGATAATGGTTAAGCGGTTGCGACTTTGTATGATGCTGTTCATCACATGCCAGTCGCCTTTAAATTCTATGGTCCCTCTGTCGAGCGGGTAGGAGGTCAGGTAAATGGTATAAGGATTGAAAATAGCAGCCGGTACTTTTTGTATGTTGTAATGTAAATCAAAATCACCGCTGTCGTTCGGGTTAATACTTAAATTAGCGCTGGCTGAGCCATACGGCTGTATGCCGGTTGTCAGCGAAGCAAATACCCGTTTCCTGTTTTTATCAATGGTGTCTGCTATGATGGTAAGGGGCGACAGGTTAACAGAAAATTTTTCTCCAATGGCGTAATCAACGAAATGCAAGTCGCCTTTGTAAGCGGCCAATCGGTTGATTTTATAATTACTTCTAAAAAAGTTTTTTGACAACAGGCGAATGTAATTGCCGAGTACGATTACCAGATTGAATCGTCCTGAGTTGGCGTTGGCAGTTACAATATTAGACCCTTCTTTACCAAACATGTTCTGAATATTGTCGAGGTGATCGTAGCGCTCAAATTTTAAAAATGGGTTAACAACTGAAATAGAATCAAACATGTATTTCTTTTCTCTGGGATTCAGTTGAATGATGTCGACCGTTAGTTTTTTAAAGGCGGCATAGTCGTCTTTTAATGTTTTGCCTAGGTGCAGTTCGTTGATAGAGATAATGCCGGTAGTATTGATTTTTTCGCCATCCAAAAAATTACCTGTAGCTATTACATCGGCATCCAAGTTGGCTGTAAAATTGCCAAAGTTGGTCAAGGCCTTCAGGTATTGCTGAATAAATTCCAGATCGTATTTCTTGACGACAGTTGCAAAGCGGTAGTCATTGGTTTTGGCATTAATGGTTAAATTGCCCTTAACAGTTCCTCTGCCTGTGTCAGCTGAAAAGTTGTAAGTGGCGTTGATGGTATCGGCATCCCAAAACTTTCCCTCACTTTCGATGTTAACATGCCTGATGGCAAAGTTCACCGGTGTAACGAGTTCCTTGTAGTAAAATGTGCCGTCAATTATTTTGATGGCCAGTACATTAAATTGCAAAGGGACGTGTTTTACAGTTGAATCTCTTTTAGGTGAAAGCAATTCTCTAATATCATCGAAATTTAAATCGCGATTTTTTTGTATGATATTGCCTACCGGGCGGTTCAATGTCAGTTTGCTGATTTCATAGGTATTGGTAAACAGTTTGAACAGCGCCATATCAATACTCACACCTTCTGAGGAAAAGAAGACGCTGTCGCTTTTTAATTCCTTTATTTTAAGATTGCTTAAATGGATATAACCTGTAAATGGATTGACATAGGCCCAGTCGGTTGTTATTTGACGGCCGGTGTATTTCTCATCGTATTTTTCAATCAGGTATTTGGCGAAAGGAGAGATGAACGCAACAATGAGCGTAACAATACTGATAAGTGTAATGGTAGTTACAATCAGTCTTTTTTTGAGTTTTGCTGAAAGCTTAAGCTTCATTGATGGGTCAGGAGTGTTTGTTTTATCCAATGCTGTTATTATGCACCAGATATAAAACAAAGATGGGGGTTATTTAGTTGTGAAGCATTATACAAAAGGATGAAATTGTTGTATAATTCACTGATTGGGTAAAAGGGAGGCATTGTTCAAGTAATATTTACAATACAGCATCGTAAATAAAGTGCACATCAAAATCGATGTCAGAAATTCCATTGTTTAATGCAATTTCAATTTGTAAGGGATATTCATATTGAAAGGGTGTTTCTTCAATAATTGATAAAGGAATATTAATAGGAATTTCTAAATCAAAAACAGGTTGATAATGAAAATCTGATATCATTGATGTGATCGAATGCATTACACTTGAAATACTACCTATTTTACTTTTTATAGAAATAATAAATCCTAAATTTTGCTGAGTGGCCCTTTCTCCCCATTCTGTTGGGATGGTCCAAGTGAATTTTGGTGTTAAAATGATTTTTTTGATAACAATTTCCTGTATAGGGCTATTAAGTTGAAAGTTTTGAATTCTATTGGAATTTTTTAAAATGAACTGAACGTTCTGTTTAATCAACTTACTTGTTTCATTAATATAGGCTGTGCTCCTTCCGGTTCCCACTTTTGAAATTGTTCTATTCATTAAGAGGTTTGCTAATATTTTCTTTACTGTTGGTAAATTCAAACCCAGTTTTTCAGCCATTTCACTCGATTTACTATAAGGGTTGTTATCTATAAAATTAATTATTAATTGGTTTTTGTTGCTTAGTTTGGCAATAGTTTGTTGGGTTCTCAGTTTATCCTCTAGTTGATTTTGTATTTTCAATAAGCAATCCATGAAAAAAATTAGCCATTCACTTACATTCTCTCCGGGTCTTTGTCTTTGTGTATGCATGAGTACACCATAATAATCGACTTTACGGTTTTCAATTTCATGTTCAAAGCTTACATATTGTACCCATGAGTAGCCGCTTTTTAAAAGGAGTAGAGTTCCCAATAATCTACTTAACCTACCGTTTCCATCTTGAAAAGGATGAATACTTAGGAAATCATAAACAAATAATGCAATTTTTATAATGGGCAGTGTCTCATGATCAGTATTATACCAGTTGATTAAGTTTTGCATTGCAATTTCGGTAGCTAATCCCGGTTCTGTTGTTTGAAATATTGTTCTTTTTGTTCCATTCAAATGCGTTTCGTCAACTGAATTGGCTTGTTGTTTATAGTTGCCCCTGTGCCACTCATCTTTATCATTGAATTGCATTAGAATTTTATGAAGATTTTTTATATCACGTTCTTGCACCTGAATATCGCGGTAGTTTTCTGTGATTATATCAAGTGTAGTGAAATAACCTGCAACTTCTTGCTGATCTCTTTTGTTAAGTGTTGCAATCTTTAGTCTGTTAATCAATACTTCAACTTCCTTATCTGTCATTTTTGACCCTTCAATACGGGTTGATGCACCGGTACTTCTAACGGTAGCTATTGATTTCAATTGTTTCAATGTTGCACCTTCGCGCCTTTCAATACTATTCCATTCAGCATCAAATCGATCAATTTTGCTAATTTCATTGATTAATTTCATGGTAAGGTCTAGCTGTAATGTATGTATTTTTTGGGTCATTTTATCCGTATTTATCTGCAAATATCCGTAAAATACTTTTAAAATGCAATAAATTATCCGTATTTATACGTAAATATCGGAAAAAGTATATATATGGTTGGATTGTCTGTAAATTGACTTATTGGATGATTATGGAAAAATTCCCTTATGGGTCAATCAACGATGGCAACTAAAATTTAGCAGTAAACTGAGTGGTTTTAATTGATTGTCAACCTACCTCGGCCACCAATTGTACACCTCGTAATTGTGATAAGCCTTTGGCTTTTTACTCCTTTCCTCAGCAACCTTGGCTTCCATTTCTTCTTTGGCCTTGGCTACTGATGTTGATTTATGAACGCCAAGAATTTTACAGTCGCACTCTGTAACGAATTTATTGTGCTTGTAATAAATCACGGCTTCACCGGGTGCTACTGTGTAATAGGTAGCAGTGGTGCCGTATTGGGCTTTGCAACTGTCTTCCTGTTTTTTGCAGGCTTCGGCTGATGTCAGTGGGTATTCCTTCAGTTCGTAATTGTTGCATTTGCCCGCACAGGCAGGGATGGGGCGCAACATCACAAACATGTAATTGGTTGTAACGCTGCGGTGTGTAAGCGAAAACAAGGGCAATAAAGCTAATAGGAGGTGTATTCTTTTCATAGCCGGTATATTTGACTGAAAACAAAGTTATAAAAAAATTGAAGAGAATGGAAATATTTTTAAATTTGAGGTAAAATCGTCTGGGAAATTAGTTTAAATGCTCACTACAGTAAAGTTTCAATAGTATTTGAGTCAATATGTGAGAGAAATAAACAGTAGGTGACTCAAGCAAGTACCATATACTTATTTTGTAAAATTTAACTTTAGAGTTAAAGTAGGATTCATACAGCCCATAATATAAGTGAACATTTGTCCTTGCTCTTTCATTAAATAGCTATTTTTTAAAGTGATGAAAATAGGCGTTGAATTTTGATAGCGAATATTAAAAAGTGATTCATTGATGCCATAGCGCAAAGCAATTACATCGGTAAGGAAATAATGGGAATGGATGAATGTTAAATAGTTGTCAGCCGTGGCTGAAAATCCATTCATTCTTTTAACCGTATCATTGCTGTAACTGATGGTTTCAAAATAGACAGGATAATTCAACGAAATGGCATTTCTGCTTGCGTTTGTGAGATGGAATCCGGCCCTTTGAAAAATTGCATATGTTGAAGTATAAAATAGTACATCTTTCATTACATAATAATTTAAAGAATCTTTGTATTCACATCGTAGATTGGGTCCTTGTGCTATTTTTTGATAGATGAGCCTGTGGTTTTTTGAGTATTCCGTTAACAGCAGATTTTGGTAAGCATAATTGCCTGTGTTATAGATGCGTTTGTGATTGTAAAATTCGTTATTTGAAGAGGTTTTTATACTAAATGATGTTGTGAAATATTTCTTTGAAGTATGGTATATTGAGTCATACAGTAAAGTTTGGTGTGGTAGGTTCGACCAATAAGAATTTTGATTAACGTTTTGCTCGTTATAAAATCGGCTGATTTTGGTTTGATTCAGTGTTAATGAATCTGAAAATGTACCAACTACTTTTGACCGATTAATTACTTCAGTAAGTTTAATGTCATCCGAGCTTAAGAAAATAGCTTTATCAAATTTAAGTAACTCCCCTTTGATTTTATAACCATTTTGGATAAGTTGTTTGTCTTGTATTCTTCCTATATAAGCACTGGTTTGACTGTTGTAATAATATTGCGTATCATTGATTCTTCGTATTAATATGCCATAATGTTTTCTGTGTTTTCTTAATCCATTCAAGTGACGAAAATCATAATAATTAAATTCAATAAACCCCAGTTGGAATGATGGTTGAATTTTTTCAAGGTCGACTGTTAACGGAGAATACTGGTCTGACTCAAATATGTCATTTTTATAAAACCTAATAGTATTTGAGTTCAAATTGTTAGGCATGCTCCCACTATCCAATAGCAACATTAAATTAGAAAAGCTATTTGATTGGCCATTTATAAGCGTGTCGAATTCCAGAATACCATCATTTATCATTAGGTTGTAATGTTTTATTGTATCTATTCTCGTGCGGTTATCATTTAATGTTGTAAGAGTAGAGACAGTTAATTCGCCTGAACTATTGTATGTGTATTGATAATTTAGAAAGTCAGCTCGCCCTTTTTTTGAATTAAAAGAGAGTTTGTTGCGCGTGATTCTATTGAGTTTATCAAATTCTATAATTTGTAAAATTGTAGGCAGCTTATAATAGCGGTCATGATGGGTGTCATAAGTTAACTTATCGGCTTGGTAATAACCTCTGGTGATTTTTTTGTTTTGGAGTTTTTCCCAGGTGAAATAAAGCGTATCTTTAGTTGTAGGGCCTGTAATAAGCGTGTATTTTAGTAAGCTGTCTGTGTAGTTTATTGTTGTTGTTTTGCCTCTTATTTCAGTTGATTTTAGGAAGTTTCTCATTCTCTCATTCCTTATGCAATATTTTTTTGTGCTGTCAAGTATAGTATCGTGATTGCTGCTATTAATGATAATCTTTCGATAATGTTTATCCGGCCCATTTTGGAAAAACTCTTGTTCTACGATGTTTTTTTGAATGCGGTATTTTGCAAATATTTGATTCGTTGCACTGTCTATCATGGTTAACAGATGGTAGCCGTTTCGACTCATATACGATGGAATACTCTCATTCAACGATTGACTTTGAAGTAAGCCCAATTGAAAGAAAAGATATACCAATATTGTAAATCTATGGGTCATGATTTTTTTTTGAGCAGCTAAGATAGTTAGAAACAGTAAAATCATAAAATAACAAAATCATCCTTCATGCCCTTTATCACTTTTGCGGAAATCTTTAATTGCTTAGCCGTTACTTCCCATGCTTTGATGGCGTTTTGCGTGTCTTCTATAATACGTTTCGGATTTTTGATGGTGTATTGGTCCGCTATTTTAAGCACATCTTCCAATTGAATATTGGTACGTTTATTATTGATGGAAAGTGCTCTGGCTGTTTTCGTAAAGTTTAATAGTGGATTGAGGGAGTAGGTGATGTCGTAGGCCGGTGAGAGTTCCCATTTATCATCTGTTTCATTGTATATGAAAGCGTGATTTTTTAAGTGATCATCTTGATTGCAGAAAACAACATTGAACACCATGCGTCTGAATATTTCATCAATGTCTTTGTAGTGGAGCTTCAGGTAAACAGCCAATTCAAATAAATTTTCATACGATGATACAACCGGGTCATTGGGGCCCCAACCGGTCATACCTGTTGCAGTGAGTATGTGCTTTTTTTGACCTTCCTGCCTATCGAAACGCAAGGTGGCAAAATGCTTGTTGTCTATCATATGCGAAGGCATCATTGTGATGCCTATTGAAGTTGCTGTTAAATAATAACTGTATTCAATTGTTTCACGCTGATAGCCGGCTTCATCATCTATATTTAATTTTACCAGATAGTGGTTGTAATCATTTGTGAAAATAATATCACCGGGGATGATTGCTTTGGTTTTTTTGTTTTCCGAAATAAGTATTTTTGGCCGTACGCCACCGGCTGAAGAGCCAATTTTGAATACATTCAATAAGGCAGCACTGTTTAATCCTGTAGCAGAAGTTTCCTGTTTGTTGTCGAGCACTATTTTTAGAACACGCACGATGTCTTCAATATTGATACTTGTGTTTTTTGGGATGGTCTTTACAGGATGGTATTCTAAAGCACCCATGCCTCTGTTGCCCACATAGGTCAATTGCTCCAGTGCCGTTATTGCTTTAAGAGATTTTTTATTGGACTCAAGCCAGGTTTTAAATATGATGTTGCCAAATGCATCCGGCAATGAGTCGGCTACCATTGGCGGCATGCTGCGAAATACCTCATTGTTGAACTGACTGAATACCTGTATCTGCGGAATTCTTTTAAATACAAGCGGAAACAGATTGGTGTATTCGCCCGACTTTAGGAATTCTTTATTGTATTGGAAAAATGATTTATTGAGATTTTCATCCAATCCAATTCTGCCAATTTCTTTTCCAAAACAATAAACGTCTATGATATTGTTTTTAGACATGATCAGTAAAGCGATTTGTAGGAATGGTCGGTCATTTCATTCTTCAACAGGTCATCAAATTTGTTCAGCAAGTCGAAATGTTGCAGTACTTTTAGCAATGTATCAATTGTTACATTTTGGCCGGTTTCCAGATTTTGTATAGTGATTCGCGATAGATTGAGTTGCTCCGCTAAGTCGCTACGTGAGAGTGATTGCTGTTTGCGCATAGTTCTTGTCAGTTCAGCTATTGCTAGTTTTACATCCTTTATAGTTACAGTCTCTAAACGCATAAAATGTTAAATATAATATGCAAAATTACTAAAAATATCGAATATTACATAATTTAATATGTATAATTTTGAAATATGTAAAAATGTATATTAAAATATGTAAAATATACAATATTAAATTAAAAAGTATAATAAAATATGTAAATATAAAAATAATAGATAATCGTTTGTCTAAACGAAAATAACCCTCTCGATAAATTGGAATGACCGACAATACAAACATTGGTGAATATCTAAAAATTTAAAATCAATTTGATTTTTTCAGCCAAAGTCATGTTATTTGTCGTATATATGTAACTTGTTACTCTTGAGTAACAGCATCAGTACTTAAAAAAACTATGAAATGTATTATTGTTGAAGACAACACCATAGCACTTAAAATTACTCAGCAAATGGTGAGCAGAGCAGGTGGCCTCGAATTACTTGAATCATTTCAGGATCCGGTACAAGCACTCAATTATCTCAATGAACATTCTGTTGATTTGGTTTTTCTGGATATAGAAATGCCCGAAATTTCAGGACTTGAATTGCTACTGCTGCTAAAAGATAAAAGCCCACTTATTATATTAACGACCTCTCATTCCGATTACGCACTCGATTCGTATAATTATGGTGTAGTAGATTTTCTGGTAAAGCCCATGGACTTTGCCCGGTTTATGAATGCCGTTAGCAAGGCCCGTAATCTGTTTGAACGCAAAAAGGAAGAGCCCACTCCCGAAGAAGATATTCTTTATATTAAAAAAGGAGGGTCTATTGTAAGGGTCAGTAAGGCCGATATTCTCTGGATTGAAAGTATGGGCGACTATGTCACCATCCATACAGAAAAAGAAAATTTCGTGGTGCACACCACCATGAATGCCATGGAGCAAAAGTTTTCATCTCAAGTGTTTATGCGGGTACACCGCTCTTATATCATACGCTTTGATAAGATTAAAAACATTGAGGACAATTGCATCGCTTACCCCGATAAGTTAATTCCCATTGGAAAAACTTATAGGGAAGCAGTCTTCAAAAGACTTAATATACTGTAAATCAATTTACTAACATTTTAGGAGCTTTCCGTTCAACGAAGGATATTTCCGTTCGTCTACACTTTTGTGCCGTTCACCTTACTTTTTTAAAGCCATCAACGAAAATCCCAAACGGGGGCTGAAGGTGAACATACCTTTGTACCATAAAACTAACAAAAACTATGACATCTTCAATTACTATCAGCAAAATATCAAAAGCATTAAAACTGGCTTTCGTTCTTTTCTTATTACAATCTTCAGGTAGCATTTTCGCTAATGTTATTAAAACATCACAAGCAAGTGGTAGTTTTAATTCAGCTTCTACATGGAGCACAGTAGGTGTTGGCGGAACAATTAAGTACATAGTGAAAGCAGGTGACAATGTAAGCATCAATGCAAACAGTATCGGTAACGATACCATTGTAGTAGAAGGTACACTTACATTCAGCAACAATATTACAATGAGCATGAACAGCACCGGTACCATCCTCATCAAATCAGGTGGCGTAATTACAGGTGGTAGTTCAAATACAAAAATTACTTGGAATAGTGGGTCAACAGGTGTTATCAGTGGTCCTTGGAGCGGTTCAAATACGCAAACCGGACCTTCATTTGCCAACATTAGTACATTGGCGTTTGTGACAATGATAACACCTTTACCTATCACTATCATTGATTACACTGCAGAGTTGCAAAACAACAAAGTGAAAATCCAATGGAGCACTACTTCAGAAATCAATACCAAAAACTTTACAGTACAACGCAGCGTTGACGGTATCGTTTGGTCAAACATCGCTACTCTGAACGCAGCAGGTAACAGCAATACTTTAAACACTTACACTTATTTCGATGCGCAACCAAAAAATGGTCAGAACTACTACCGTTTTATCGAGCGCGATTTAAACAACAATCAAAGTGTATCAGACATCCTGTTTGTAAATTATACTTCTACCTCTAGACAATATACAGCAAATATATACCCGAATCCCTGCAATGCTATAGTAAATATAGCATTGGAAGGGGTTGAATCAAATGATGTGGTGATCACTGTAACCAACAGCTTCGGTCAGGTAGTTAGCACTGTAACAGAAAATACTTTCGGTGTTTACAGTATCGATACTCAAAATATGAACGAAGGTATTTACATCATTACTATCCAAACAGGTACCGAAAACATCGCTCAACAAATCAGCGTTAAACATTAATCTTAAAAAAAAGTAGCCAGGTGTTTTATTTAATGGAATGATTGTTAGCATTAATTTAAAAAAAACATCCTAAAACATATAATATTTAAGATATTTGTCAGCCGATTAAAACAAAACTAAAAATGAGTGCCGTTAAAAACCAGATCATCATCAGATACAGTGCTTTTTTAAGTATAGTATTTGGTCAAATGGTGATATTGGGATGGTACTGCGATATCCCCTTACTCAAAAGTATTATACCCGATTATAACTCAATGAAATTAAATACCGCTATAGGACTTCTCCTTAGCGGTATTGTTGTTTTACTCCTTCAGCGCGAAAAACGCCTTTGGGGGTTAATTGCCAATCTTATTTCAATCTTTATTTTCATTTTGGGTTTTACAACCTTACTCCAATACATTTTAAATGTAGATTTTAAAATTGATGAGTTGTTGATTTCTGATATGGATACACGCATGAAGTCGGGTATTAATCCAGGTCGTATGTCGTACAGTACTGCTGTGTGTTTGAGCTTATTCGGACTCGCATTTCTCGGTATTCGCATGCATAATAAGGTCGCTAAACTGATAGCACAAAATCTGCTGCATGCCATTACCCTGATGACGTTTATAGCACTTATTGGTTATATCTACGTAATTCCTGCATTTTACAAATGGTCTTTCCTTACATCTATGGCGCTGCATACTGCAACAGTCATGTTTATTCTGTCAATTGCCGCTTCATTGTTTAATCCTCACTTTGGTACAACAGGTTTGTTTACAAGAACGATGATAGGTAATACCATGGCCAGAAAATTATTTCCGATGATGCTGGCAATGGTACTAATACTGGGTTATTTGCGGTTGATTTCGCATAAATACAATTTAGTATCTGTAGAATTTGGAATTGCCCTTTACGGTTTATCATTTCTATTAGTTGGTTTGTTGTTAATAGCTGTAACTGCAAGGATGTTAAATAATAGTGATAAAAAAAGGAGCGAGGCTGAAGAGCAATTGCGTCAGCTCAACCTGAATCTGGAAGTCACCATTCGCAAGCGTACAACTGAACTGGAACAATCACTGCAATTGCTTGAAGAGAGTGCACAGAGAAATAAAATATTTGTAACTCAATCGCCCAATGCCATTGCGATGTTCGATAACGATATGCGGTATCTGGCTGCTTCAGGCAAGTGGTACGAAGATTACCAAATCATTGGCAGAGATATTATCGGTAAGTCGCATTACGATGTGTTTCCTGAAATAGGCGATGACTGGAAAGCCATTCATAAAGACTGTTTGAAAGGCGGTATTAATAAATGCGATGAGGCCTATTTTGTGAGAGGCGATGGAGCTGAGCAATGGATTACCTGGGATGTAAGACCTTGGTATGAATCTGAAAATAAAATAGGCGGCATTATTATGTACACAGCTGAAATTTCAGATATTAAAAAGAAAGAAATTGACAAGCGTAAAATTGAAGATATTCTGCATAAATCGAATAGTATTGCATTAATCGGTGCTTGGGAAAGTAATCTGCTTACAGGGCAGAATACATGGAGCGATATCTGTAAAGATATATTTGAAGTGCCTTTTGATTTTGAACCTCAAATGTATTCCATTGTTGATTACATCAAACACAAAGATCAGAAAGCGGAATTAATGGTAGCCATCAGTGAATCCATAGAAAACGAAACTTTTTATGACATGGAGTGTGAAATTGTTACACACAATGGTAGAGATGGATGGGTTAGAATCATTGGTCAAAGTGAATCGGTGAATAATGTCACAATCAAGCATTTTGGTTTGATACAAGATATTACACTACAAAAAAATATTGAAGGAAAACTGAGCATAAGTGAAGAAGAGTTCAGGGGAGCTTTCGAAAATTCAGCAATAGGCATAGCACTTGTTTCTACGGAAGGAAAATGGTTGAAGATCAACGAAAAAATAAGCGGTTTTTTGGGTTATTCAAAAGAAGAATTACTGGCCACAACATTTCAGGAAATCACACATCCCGATGATTTGGAACTCGATCTTTCAAAGATGCATCAGTTGTTGAATGGCGAAATCAATAAATATTCAATTGAGAAAAGATACTTTAAAAAAGACGGACAGATAATTTGGATATTGCTCAATGTGTCTTTAGTAAGAGATGCCGATAACAAGCCTTTACATTTTGTTTCGCAGATAGAGGATATTACAGTACGTAAAGAAATAGAAAAAAATCTCCTTGATTTGAACTCCGACTTGACAGCAATTCTGGATTCAGGAAATGTGTCAATTATTTCAACAGATACTGAAGGTTTTATCACCCACTTTAATAAGGGTGCTGAACTAATGTTGGGATACGAAGCCTCTGAAATGATAGGGATAAGTCCGGGTATATTGCACCAGCCACATGAGATCAAAGAAAGGGGAGAGGCCCTCAGTCGTGTATTCAAACGCCCTATTAAAGGCTTCTCTATTTTCGTAGAGATGGCGCGTCAGGGTTTGCACGATTCAAGAAAATGGACCTATGTGAGAAAAGATGGCACCACCTTTCCTGTACAGTTAGTAGTGTCACCAATTAAAAATGGTAAAGGTGAGATTAAAGGATTTCTCGGCATCGCCACAGATATTTCTGAACAGGTGAATAGCCAAACCCAGTTGCGAAAAGCCAAAGAAGAATTGGAAATGCTGGCCGACAAACTGACACGCCAAAACAAACAATTGCAGAATTTTGCCCATATCACAGCCCATAATTTGCGTTCACCGGCTAGTAATTTATTATCGCTTCTTGAGTTATATCATACCTCTAAGTCGGATGATGACAAGCACGTTATATTTGGGCATTTTGAAACTGTGGCCAATCACCTCACCAACACATTGAATGATTTGATGCAGGCATTGAAAATTCGCGATAGTCATCAGGTATTCGAAGAAGTCAACCTGTACGAAACGGTCAATAAAATTGGTGAAATTTTAAAAGGGGAAATACTGTCATCAGGTGCAATAATATCGGTAGATTTTACAGCATTTGATACCATCGACTATAATAAGGGTTATATGGAAAGTATTATTCAAAATTTGGTTTCAAACAGCATTAAATACAAACAACCTAACATTCAACCTGAAATAGAAATACGCAGCAGAATCAAAGACGATTTAAGCATCATTGAGTTTAAGGATAATGGCTTGGGAATTGACCTTGGGCAGCACGGAGATAAAATTTTTGGCTTGCATAAAACATTCCACAGACATAAGGACGCCAAGGGGTTAGGACTATTTATCGTTAAAAATCAGATAGATGCGATGGGGGGTGAAATACAAGTTGAAAGCAAAGTGAATCAAGGAACAACATTTTATATATATTTGAAAAAAAATAAAAGCAATGAGTAAACCATTTATTATCTGTATAGTGGATGATGATAAGATTTATCAATACACAACATCCAAAATGATCGAGGCCAATAATATTGCCAAAAGAATCATGGTGTTTTCTGACGGAGAAGAAGCCATGAATTTTATGACCGACAATATTGCAAATAATACTGATTTACCGGATGTTATTTTCCTGGATGTTAATATGCCCATTATGGACGGTTGGCAGTTTTTGGAAAAATACGTAGACCTTAAACCGAGAATAGGCAAAAAAATCACCCTGTTCATGATATCATCATCCAATGATCCTGATGATGTTGAGCGTTCTAAACGCATCAGCGAAATATCAGATTATATCATTAAGCCGGTTACTGCGCAACAGTTCAAAGAAATTATTGAAGAGCTGGCTGAGCAGCATTCATAAGTTTGAAGAACAGCTTTACAAATGTAATTTTTTAGATGCTTTAAAATCAATACATTCGTATCGGTTTAAAACATGCAGTCAGCGTTAGATTATTTTTTGGGATTGAGTCCTGTTATGCAGGCCCTGATAGCCACTACTTTTACCTGGTTGTTAACAGCCGCAGGCGCTAGTATTGTCCTGTTTTTTAAAGATATGAGCCGTAAATGGCTCGATTTTTTATTGGGATTTACCGGTGGGGTGATGGTAGCTGCCAGTTTCTGGAGCCTTTTAACACCGGCCATTGAAATGGCTGAAGAGTCGTATGGCAAGGCTTGGTCGTGGATTCCTGCTGCCATTGGTTTTACAATAGGAGCCGGATTCATTTACATCATTGATAAAATTATTCCTCACCTGCATTTAAATGCCAATATGAGTGAGAAAGAGGGGTTGAAAACTACCTGGGACAGAACCATATTATTGGTGTTAGCCATTACGTTACACAATATACCGGAAGGACTGGCCATAGGTGTTTCGTTTGGTGCTGCAGCCATGGGCGATCCTCATTTCAGTATCGCAGCTGCCATAGCCTTATCAATTGGTATTGGGATACAAAATTTTCCGGAAGGTATTGCCGTTGCCATGCCATTGCGCAGGCAGGGTGTAAGCAGATTCAAAAGTTTTTGGTGGGGACAGTTGAGTGCTATTGTGGAGCCTATAGCAGGTGTTATTGGTGCAGTAGCTGTAATGTATGCCCAACCCATCTTGCCTTATGCGCTTGCTTTTGCAGCAGGTGCCATGATATATGTGGTAGTAGAAGAAGTGATACCCGAAACCCAAAGAGATAAGTATGCCGATTTTGCAACCATCGGTTTTATCATTGGCTTTATCACGATGATGGCACTTGATGTTGGATTAGGATAACAAGTCTATTACTTTTGTGCCATGTTTGAAGCCATTAAAAAACAAATTCCCAATCTTTTAACCCTTGGCAATATTACCTGTGGTGTACTCGCTATTATTGTTTCTTTCGGCAACGACCTTGAAAGTGCAGCATGGTTAATGGTACTGGCTACAGTCTTCGATTTTTTTGACGGTTTTCTGGCCCGCCTGCTCAAAGTAAGCGGTGAATTGGGTAAGCAACTCGACTCATTGGCCGATATGGTAACATTTGGGGTATTGCCTTCCATTCTATTGTTTCACTATGTGGTGAGCACCGAAGCTGTAATGGGATGGGCCGGATATTCGTTTTTGTTATTAGCAGTATTCTCATGTTATCGCCTTGCAAAATTCAATATTGATACCAGACAATCTACCTCTTTTATAGGTGTTCCAACTCCTATCACCGGACTTATGTGCGCTTCGTGGGCCTTTATTCAAAGCAGTCACCCTGAAGTGTTCAATATGATATTTGCCAATACCTGGGCATTCGTAAGTTTCTGTATAGTTATTTCACTTTTGTTAATCAGTGAAATTCCTTTACCGGCTCTTAAATTTAAAAAAGGAATTGACAAACAGCAGATCATGCTGATAGTTGTGGCAGTAGGCAGTGTGATTGTATTCAAATGGCTGGCTGTTCCAATTATTTATTGTTTCTATGTTTTGTCTTCGGTAATCATTAATTTTGCCACCTCAAAGAAATAAACATGAAATTTTTAGTTGAAATAGACGTCATGCCACGCAAAGAGTTGCTGGATCCACAAGGAAAAGCTGTTACTAACGGTTTGCATAATATCGGATTTACAGCACTTGATAATGTGAGAGTGGGTAAACACATCAGTTATGAAACAGATGGCAATAGCCCTAACGAAGTGCATGAACAAGCTGAAAACGCCTGTAAAAAACTATTGGCCAATCTGGTCATGGAGTCTTACACGATTCATATTTCATCTCTGTAATTAACTGCCCGATGATAGATGTTGCTATCATAGGCGGAGGTGCTGCAGGTTTTTTTGCAGCCATTAATATCAAAATCAAACAGCCGCATTTACATGTGGTGATTTTCGAAAAAAGCAAAACAATGCTGGGTAAAGTCAGCATTAGTGGCGGTGGTCGATGCAATGTCACCCATGCCTGTTTTGTCCCTGAAGACCTTATTCGTTTTTATCCAAGAGGGAACAAAGAGTTGCTCTCTGTTTTCAAAAGATTCTCACCTAACGATACCATTGCCTGGTTCAAGGAAAGAGGTGTTGCCATTAAACAGGAAAATGATGGGCGTATGTTTCCCGTAACAGATGATTCTTCAACCATCATCGATTGTTTCATGACAGCCTGTAAGCAATTGAAGATAGATATCAGAACAAGGGAAGGACTCACACATTTCAATAAAACACCTGAAGGTTTTTCACTCACTACAGAAGCAGGCACTTATCAGGCAAAAAAAATGGTGATAAGCAGTGGCAGCAGTACCCATTTTTGGGATATGTTGCAGGCTGCCGGTCATGCGATAGTGCCTGCCGTTCCATCGCTGTTTACATTCAATATTCAACACGCTTTTATAGATCCCTTGCAGGGTGTTGCAATACCTAAGGTGAGTGTTACAGCTTTGATAGATAAAGCAATTATGAAGTCAGCAGGAATGAATAAAAATGATGTGACGCAAACAGGTCCTTTATTGTTTACGCACTGGGGACTTAGCGGTCCGGCCATTCTTAAATTATCATCAGTAGCTGCAAGGGTATTACACGCCATGCAGTATCGCTTTGATATCAGTATTAATTTTAGCTGTGATAAAAACGAAGAAGATGTATTGCAGTTGTTAATGGAACAAAAATCCATTCAACCAAAAAAGCAATTAATCAATACACCCATACTTGGCTTGCCACAAAGATTCTGGCAGCAGGTGATTGAATTCAGTAATGTTACTGAAGGGATGATATGGGCTGATATTTCTAAAAATGATTTAAGAAAAGTAGCGCAGGGGCTTACTGATTGTCGATTGAAAGTAAATGGCAAAAGCACTTTTAAAGAAGAGTTTGTAACAGCCGGTGGTGTCGACTTGAAAGAAGTGGATTTTAAAACCATGGAAAGTAAACTGATACCGGGACTTTACTTTGCAGGTGAAGTGCTGAACATTGATGCACTCACAGGTGGGTTTAATTTTCAGGCAGCGTGGAGCGAGGCCTGGGTCATCAGCGATAATATCTAAACATTCGCAGTAATTTGATGGCTTGATTTCTTGCTATTCCCCTTTTTTTAATTAGGTTTGTTTAAATACATTTAATTAAATAATGGAGTTTCTATTCGTAATAGTTTTAGTTTTGGTTGTCATTCTACTGATAAAATTAGATCAGTTCAACAACCGCATCAACAAGCGTTTTGATGAAATTTCGAAGCAGCTATACAAACTTAATTTACCTCAAAAAACTGAAACCACGAATCGCACAGCAGAGCGACCGGTAGTGCCACCACCTGTTGAAGTGGTGAAACCTATAACATTTGAACCACCTGTGGTAATGCAGGAGCCGGTAAGAGTGCCGCAACCCGTTAGGCCCCCTGAACCTGTTGTTGAAAAGCAACCCGTTACTGTTGAAGAGCCCATTGAGTTATATCGATTATCATTTTGGGATAAATTTAAAGTGGCCAATCCCGATCTTGAAAAATTTATTGGTGAAAATCTGATCAGTAAAATAGGGATAGGCATATTGGTATTGGGTATTGCATTTTTTGTAAAGTATGCCATCGATAAAAATTGGATCAATGAAACCGCCAGGGTAGGTATTGGCGTATTGTGCGGATTAATTGTGAATGCAGTAGCACATCGCCTCAGAATTAAGTTTAAAGCGTTTAGTTCCGTATTGGTTTCTGGGGCCATTGCCATTTATTATTTTACCATCGCCATAGGTTTTCAGGAGTACCATATATTCAGTCAAACAGTTGCTTTTGTATTAATGATTGTAATCACCATCTTCAGTACACTGGTGAGTCTGGCTTATAACAGGCAGGAGTTGGCCGTGTTATCGTTAATAGGCGGGTTTGCTACACCATTGATGGTGAGCACAGGTAGCGGTAATTATATTGTGTTGTTCACTTATCTGCTCATGTTGGATATTGGCATTTTAGTCATTGCGTATTTGCGCAAATGGAATATTGTCAATGTGTGCACTTATGGATTTACGATTTTATTTTATTTGGTATGGGTATTTCAGAAAGTATTCAATGTGCATGTAGGCGTACTACCTTTAAGTGGTGCATTGTTGTTTGCTACTTTGTTTTACGTTGTATTTGTTGCCATGGTATTGGTCAATGATTTGAAAGAGAGAAGGGCATTCAGTTCTTTGGAATTGGCGCTGTTGTTAAGCAACACTGCGATTTATTATGGTGTGGGAATGAAACTCATGCACTTGGGTTGGCCCATGTATCAGGGTTTATTCACTGTGCTAATGGCGGTATTTAATTTGGGATTGGGATGGTTGGTATTCAAGAAATACAAAGCCGATACAAAACTGGTGTATCTCTTAATCGGACTAGCCTTAACATTTGTAACACTGGCAGCACCCGTTCAGTTGAAGGGCAATTCAATCACCTTATTCTGGGCTGCTGAAACACTTTTGTTGCTTTGGTTATCAGTGAAATCAAATATGCGCAATTTTTTCTTCACCTCAACTGCGGTATTGTTTCTTACACTCATCAGTTTATTGATTGATTGGGTGAAATACTATGGTATCAATGTTTCAAACGATGTGCCGGTGTTGTTAAACCGCATCTTCTTAACAGGGTTGTTTACTTGTCTGAGTTTGTATGTTCAGCACCGCTTGCTGAAACAGGATGGGATAGAAGTGAGGCTGTCTTCATTTAAATTGAATGTGCCATTGTATCGCAATTTCATCAGAGCAGTGATGATAATATTATTGTATCTGGTTGGTATAAGTGAATTGAGTTATCAGTTGAATATGCATTTGCCGTTTAAAGAGGCCAACTCAGCTGTTGTTTTGGCTTACCATTTTGTTTTTACATCAGTGGTATTAATTTATATTTACCGATATCCAACAGCCTTCAATTTTTCTATGGTGCTTATAGCAGCATTATTCAATATGCTGATCTATGGATTTTTCTACACATCAATTCTCTTTCAGACCATCGAAGACAGTTTAGTATCGCTTCAAGTGGAACACTACAGTTTTGGTATTCATTTAATTGCATTCCTGGCGATTATTGTTCACTTCATGCTCATTTACCGTGTACTGACTAACGAGCGGGTTGTGATTAAAATCAATAAGAAGGGCATGAGTTGGATGATGGCTATTTTGATTGTGTTTATTCTCACAGGTGAGTTGCAGTATTTTCTTGCAGTCAATAAGGTAGATGAGTGGATAAAGCCCGTTGACCTTACGCCTTTCGATTTGTATTTGCATTATACGACTCAGGTGGTTAAAACAGGTTGGCCTATTTTATGGAGTATTCTGTCTATCCTATTTCTGGTATGGGGTATTAAAAAGCAGAATAAAACCATGCGCATCATTGCCTTATTTTTACAGGCAGTTACCATTTTTAAATTATTTATTTACGACATCAATAATGTATCAGAAGCAGGTAAAATCATTGCCTTTATTATTCTGGGTATTATCTTGTTGATTATGTCGTTTATGTATCAAAAAATTAAAGCCATTATTTTGTATGATGAAAAACAGGATGCTGAAAAACAGTAGTGTATTGTTGCTGATGCTTGCCGCAAGTATTTCCTTGTATGGTGGCGATAAGTTTATAGCTCAGGCAAAGGTACAACCGGTAACAAGCACCGGATTTCACAGAATTCAATTGAGCAGTGAATACACAGGGTTGGCCAATCAGTCGTTGGGTAATATCAGGTTATTTGATCAAAAAAATAAAGAGGTGCCTTTTATCATTCGCAAGGAAACCGACTTTGAGTGGAATAAACTGTTCATCCCTTTTGCAAAAGAAGCTTATAGTATAACTGTAGATAAGGGCAAGCAAACAACAGTGCTGATTCATAATTCAACTAATGAGATATTCAATCAGTTGATGTTGCAAATAAAAGAGACGGAGTTGAATAAACATTATGTGCTGA
Source organism: Bacteroidota bacterium (assembly GCA_040386935.1). Taxonomy (GTDB): domain Bacteria; phylum Bacteroidota; class Bacteroidia; order NS11-12g; family UBA955; genus JABMMZ01. Next base: position 23,226 of record JAZKEQ010000032.1, read on the forward strand.
GCGGAAGTGATGACAATGCCCATTGGTATGGTATTACCGAGTCGAAATTATTTGGAGATGTTTTCAATAGTGGTAGTAAAAAATATTTTAAAACAGTCGACTTTCGGGCAGTGGCCTACAAATACTATCGCATTGTTATCAGCGATACCATCAGCGAGCCCTACAATATTGTGCAGGTGGGTAGTCTGCAAATGCGTAAAATACCGGGTGCTGTAAATCAGCAAGTGCGCACCATAGCGGGTCAAAGTACAATGCAGTATCCTGAAAAAAAGCAAACTGTTTTGACAACAAATTTTTTGAGCAATGTAGCCATTCATCGCATTTGTCTTAAAGTAGCGTCACCTGCCATGTTCAGACGTCAAGCCATTATTCGTGTCAAAACAAATGTAGAAGAGGCAAAGGGAAAGAAACAAGAGCAGGAGATTATTGAGTATTCAATTGTCATCAATTCGGACGATTCACTTGATTTTGAATTCCCTGAGGTATTTGCCGGATCAATAGAACTTGTTATCAATAATGAGGACAATGCACCCCTTGAAATTAAACAGATTGAGTTCTTTCAATACGCCACCTATTTGGTTGCTTCATTGGAACCTAATAAGCAGTATGCCCTCATGTACGGGTTAGGCGATATGCGCATGCCTGAATATGATTTGCGTTATTTTACGGATAAGATAGACAAGGTATTGCCATTGGCGTATCTGGGGCCTGTAGAGATACAAAAACACCCACAGGAACTATCTGAAAACCATTTCTGGCAGTCGGGATGGTTCATGTGGGTGTGTATTGGTGTAGTTGGCCTAGTGGTTGTTTTTATTACCATATCCCTACTAAAGGATATGAAGCGTACAGGGACAGATTAATTTGTGCCCGACTGTAATTTTTGTTTGTATTTTATCAATTGAGATTTGAGCGCATCTTCAGCCTTATCAAGTGCTGATTCGAAGGTGCGATCGTGTTCTTCAACAAATAATGTTGAATTAGAGACGTTGAGTTTTATTTCTAGAATTTTATTGATTTTGTCATCTGTTTTTTGAACTTTAAGGTAAACTGAGGCATCAATGATTTTGTCATAAAAATGCTCGAGTTTGGCAAGCTTAGTTTCGATTAAATCTAACAGTTTGCGGTCGGCTTTGAAGTTGGTGTTTTGAAATACGATTTCCATAATGGTTATTGATTAAAATGTTGAAAAAAAGACGCTGAACCCCATAAAACATAGGTCTTGTGTTTGGTTCAGATTGATAAGGGTCATTTGTTGGTTTTCTTTAATTTGAATTGGTTATGTAGATTATCATCATAATTAAAGAAGTGCTTAAGGAGGGTGGGAGATTTGCATATATAAATTGTTCTTAAAAAGCTACAATTCGATAACCTTATTTCAAATGTATAATACAAAAATGAGTATTCAAAATTAAATATCTAAAAACTGTGAATAAGACGATTGAACGCGTGAATATCAGGATGAAGTCTGTTTGACTAGTCTTTTTTGCTGCGAGGGTGCGCTTTT
>JAZKEQ010000033.1:0-13999 GCA_040386935.1 Bacteroidota bacterium
ATGTAATACCGCTATACGGCCCTAAGAGAGCCATTGAGCAGACCATTACGCTGATTAGATAAGTAAGAATTTAGGAATAATTAAAACAGTGCTTTAATAGATTGTTCTATTTCTGTTTTATTATGATATTGTTTGATGAAAGTCGGACCGTTTACTTTTAATCCTTGCAACTCATCGTAACGATTAATCAGAATATTACTGATTGATTCAACATCTTTTTCATCATTAACAATGGGATACATCAAACCAAAATTGCCATTGTTAATTTGCTCATTAAATCCATGAATATCCGGCACAATAACGGGAATACTTAAACAGGCGCATTCCATACTGACTAGTGCATAGCCTTCGAATCTGCTAGGAAATACTGCAACATCAAACATCGGAAATATTTTTTCAGGAGATTGAGTAGGACCAAGATAAGTAAGGTTTGACAATTGGCTCATGCGATCTTTAAGCCCATTTAATAAACCACCACTTCCGGCCATTACAAAATGGTAGTCGCTGTTAAACTGCATTTTTTCAGCAAGTGCTATGAATATATCAGGGCGTTTCTGCTCATGAAAACGGCCAAGAAATCCAATGACTTTTTTTGATGGATTAATTTTAGAAAGCGTCAATAATTCATTTCTTGAATAATTGTTTTTCAAAAGCCTTTCAGTATCCACCATGTTGTAAACAACATTGATCTTATCCGCTTGTTCCTTGTATTTATCTATCAGTACTTTTTTCCAAAATTCGCTGATAACAATTCGTTTATCAATAAATGACTGGAATGGGAATGCGGCTTCAAACCAACCATTCTCATTGTATTCTTCGCAATGCAATAAATCACAGACAACAGTATTTGGAAATTTCTCTTTAAGCAAAGGCGTTAATAAATATAGAAACGGATTACTCATATTGAGAATATATTTAGGTCGCTCCATTTTAATGAGTTCCCATAATGCCAGTAAGCGGGGATAAGGACCATCAGCAATTTCATCTAATGAAAACTGTTCGGTCGCAATATTTTTAAATTTTGCGCGTAGCGCTGAATTGCCACCATCACTTAATGTAACCACGTCAACTATTTTTATACCTTGTTGGCCTACCACTTTCAGGTAATCAAACAGGACGTTTTCAGCACCGCCAACAGCCCAAGTAAAATGCGTGCAAAGCAAAGTGTTTTTTGTAATGTGCTTAACAGGCTCTCCATTGCCTACTTTTAGTTCAAAACCTTGTTTAAATCCTGCAAATTTGTGTGCTTTTGTTAAGCTTTTACCGGTGTTTAATCGCTTTTGAGCAAATCCGGAAGGAACAAAAACATAAGACATTATATCACCTAAACTAAAGTTATAAGGCTTTCGTTTAAAAATGAGTTGAATCATTTTTCTGAAAATTTTGGTAAGCAAACCATAATTATTCAGATTCTTAAAATTGTTTTTTTCGAAGTTTTTGTATGAAGAACGCAAACTCAAAAGTGCCGTCCAGTTTTTTCTGTAAGACATCAGTGAAGAGAGGCTGCCTTCTTCTTCGCTTCTCGATATCAATGAGGTCACATTCTGCCTGTAATTAAAAATAACTTTCCTAATTGGCACACCAAACTTACCCAGCGCCAATGCCCGTTGCCAAAAGTCCCAGTCTTCGAAAAGTTTAACTTTTTCTGAGATTTTGAAAGTGCGTTGACCGCCTAGTTTTTCCCATAAATCTCTTCTTACAGGAGAGACAGCAACAACATAATTTTCAAGAAATAATTTTTTAGCAGAAAAGTCAGGGGCTATATCTATTTGATTGCGATACCCGAATTTGCGAACACTTGGATACACCCACGATGCATCGGGATAGGCTGCAAAAGCAAGGGTTGTATGTTTAATGAAATCAGGTTCAATGGTGTCATCACTGTCGAGGCAAACAAGATATTTTCCTTTAGCAATGCGCACACCTATGTTGCGGGTTTCTGCCAACCAACTGTTTTTACTGTTTCTTATCACTTCAACTTGTAGGCCTTTATAAACGGGTTCCTGCATCAATTGGTTAATGATGCCCTGTGTATGGCTATCTGTTGAGCAATCGTCTATCACGATCACCTGAAATAAGTTGAGGTCGAATGTTTGTGCAGCTACGGAATCAAGTGTTTCGTAAATAAAGTTTCCGGTATTGTAAACAGGAATAATAAAGCTGTATAATGGGGTAGTAGCGGTATTACTCATTATTGATATCAAAATATTTGGAGGTGCGCGACAAGTTAATATTATAAAAAGGATCGTTGTTAATCAAATCATTCCATTTGCCAATGAAATAATCTTTTTCTTGATTTTGTTTCACAAGTGATTTATTACTGATAATAGGATTACCTCTGGTTAAACATTCGTGGTGATACATTTTAACCCAGGGCACATACACGTTGTAATAACCATGCATCATCAGACGGCAACAAAGTTCAACATCATTACAATCAACCGCAAGGTTTTCATCAAAGCCACCCACTTCATCAAATTTCTTTTTATTAATCATCATACAAGCACCTGTTACTGCGCTGTAATTAGTAAGACAGTTGGTGTTGTTGAAATAACCGGCCGTGTCTTTGTGAGCACCTGAATACACGTGAGCACCTGCTTCATCAACAGACAATACAATACCGACATGTTGTAAAGTATTGTTGGGGTATAAGAGCTTAGGACCGGCAAAACCAACATTGTCGAGCTGTGCAATCTGCAATAAATTTTCAAGCAGATTGTCAGAGATTAATTTTGTGTCGTTATTCAGGAATAATAAATAGTCGCCATTAGCAATCTTGGCGGCATTGTTATTTAAAATCGAATAGTTAAAAGGAATATTTTCTTTGATACAACGCACCTGTTTTGGGTAATTGTATTCCCATTCAGCTACTGTGCTGAAGAAACTTTTTTCTGTGCTGCCATTGTCAATGATAATCACTTCGAAATGTCGGTATTGTGATTTATCAAAGAGAGATCTGAGACATGTATCCAACACACTGGCCTTGTTTCTACTTGGAATAATAATGGAAATCAGGGCTTCTTCTTGTAATTTAAAAATTGGTTCAAAGCTACCGAGCGACTCTTCTGAAAGTTTTGCGTAGGCATTGCCATATTGGCTAATTAAAAAACTATTCAATGAATCGTGATTGGATAATATTTTTTTGAAATGCAGATGTTCAGGATACTCGTGATATAATACACTTGGAATATGACAAACATGTTTGGCACGGTGGGTTATATCGAGCACCATGGCGTAGGTATTGTCCATGAGTGTAACAGATGTGCCAATCCACAATTGCTTTGAAACAAAAAATACTTTTCCGATATAGTTTCTCGATAAGATTGTATGAGGGCTCCAATCGGGTTTGAAGTAAGGGTTCTCTGTTACTTCAGGATTCTCAGGTTTAATAAAATCATTGTCCGCATAAATGAAGTCAGCTTTCTTACGGCTGTTCAATTCATACACCATCTGGTACAGGCAGTGACTTGAAAGAGCACAACTCAGGTCAGCTACTAAAACATAATCGGCAGGTAAATATTTTTTCTCGTTTTCAAAATTGTTTTTGCGAACAATTTTAAACTTGTCGTCATTGTCAACAATCTTATTGAGGGTAAATAGAATTTTTTCTGACTCAGATTGCAGGAAGAAGGTAATATTGAAATTGGTGTAAATCTGCTTTTCAATTTTGTTGAGAAAGTCGTTAAGGTATCTAAAATTCTCAGTATTCACCATCACATAAATTTCTATTGCAGGCAATATTGAAAAATTGTGAAGATTGTCTTTCATGCCCTTAAGTTCTATCGCTCTAGGGAATTTCCTTTCTTTATACAAGTCGTAAACGGCATTCTGATTGATTTTATTGAATGCAATGAGTCGATTTACTTTACCGAATAATAAGCTGAATAATTGTCTAAAAAATTTACTAATAAGAAACAAGCCTGGCTTTGAAAACAGAAAGCGAATTCGCTGAAAGAAACGCCATTTATCACTTTTTAAATAACTATCACTGGTAAGTATTAATTTAGTTTTGGTTAAAAATAAATAGGTTTTCCAATAGATACTGCCTTCAATTTCTTTGATACGGTCTTCATAGTTTTTAACCGTATTCAAAAGGGCATTGTATTCCTCTTCCTGGCTGGTGGTGCGGGGTATTCCGCTCTTTATTTTTATTTTCTCCAGTTCAGTCATTATTAATGCTCAAATAATTGATTGTATTTAAGTCCGACTTCCTCAACAGTACCTACAAATTCAACGGTGCCATTATTGACAAGTGCAGCTCTGGTACACATGCTGCTTACTTCCTTAAAATTATGGGAAACAAAAATAATTGTTGCTCCGCTATCTTTAATCTCCATTACTTTTTTCAAACATTTTTGTTGAAAGCCAACATCCCCAACCGACAACACTTCATCTATCAATAGTATTTCAGGCTTTTTAATAATTGCAATACTGAACGACAATCGACTCATCATCCCGGTACTATAGCGCTTCACCTGCCAGTTGATGGCATCGCCTAATTCTGAAAAATCAATAATTTCCGGTAGTAATTCTTTGATTTCCTGCTTGCTCATGCCCATTAAGGCACACGACAAGCGAATGTTTTCAATACCGGTTAGTTCATGTTCAAGGCCTACGCCAAGTCCAAGTAATGGCGCTACACCTCCAAATAATTCTATTTTACCTTTATCAGGAGTTATAATGCCCGATAAGGCTCTTAGTAAAGTGCTTTTTCCCGATCCATTCTTGCCAAGTAAGGCAAATGATTCACCTTTATTGATTTGAAGATTGACATTTTTCAATACAAAACTTTTTTGAAGAAGCTTGTATTTGCCGGGATGTAAAACAAAATCTTTCAATGAAACAAAGCCATTCTCCTGAACATAAAAACAGATGTCCACATCAGTTAACCGAATCATTGGTGTATTTACAGGTATCATATATTGGATATAAACCCTTTCCTATATTTATTAAATGCCCAATAACCAATAGCAAAACTAAATGTTGCCAGTAATATGCTCATACATGTATTTTCAAGTGATGGAAATACTGAACGGTAAAATATGTCGTGAAATGACTCAATGAAGTAATAGAAAGGATTGAGTTTAAGCAAATACCTGTTTGCTTCAGGTATAATTTCAGGGGTATAGGCGATGGGTGTAAAATAAAAGAAAGCCGGAATAATGGTTGTCCATAACAATTGAATGTCTCTGAAATAAACATTGATGGTTCCTAAAAACATACCAACACCCAATACAAATACAGCAGCAATGAATAAATAGGGGATAAAAGCCAGCATGCTTGCATTTAAACGATAACCCAAAAAGAACATGATGCAAAAAAATGGGATAAGGGTTAACAAAAGATTGAAAACTGATGCCAATATGGCTGATAAAGGAAAACTGAGAGGATGGAGATTTATAGATTTTAAAATTGAAGCATTGTCTATAAATGAGGTGAGCACCTGAAGTATAGAGCCTGAAATGAAATTCCAAAAAATAAGTCCGCTGAGGGCGTATAAAGCAAAGTTATCAATATGGCTGATGTCTTTGAATACCAGAATTAAGATAAGAAGGAATAGCAAGGGATTCAGCATACTCCAAAATATCCCCAGCAATGAATTTTTATACCTGAGCTTGATGGTTTTTAAAGCCAGACTCAGTACTGCGTTGCGAAAACCTACATTGTTGATAAGCGGACCAAACATTCCTTAAGCTAAAATTAATGCAATTTTAATATAAATACGCCAATTCACATCAAAAACAGTGCCTTATTTTATTTAAAACCAAGATATTGGCGGTTAAACGTATTTTTTGTCTGAAAATTGGCACTGTAATATTTGGCAATAATTTTGTACCCTTTTCGTTAATAATGTTGAATTCTAAAATTGCAGAAATTTTCGAATACATTTAATATTGCAGGATGTTTAAATTTCTATTGATATTTTCAACGGTATTTTGTGGCATAGCCGGGTATTCACAAAAAGGCAAACCAGCAAAGCCTACAACTACTACACCAACAGAAACAAAAGTGGTGGTGAGGAAGGTGCCGTTTGAACAGTTAGTGAATATTAACGATGTCTATTATTTCAATGATAAACCTTTTACAGGTACCAGCATTGAATATTTTCCTCAGGATGCCAAAACCGGGTTAAAAACCAAAATGCAGGAAATTCAGTGGAAAGACGGATTGCTTCACGGCACAAAAACTGAGTATTTCAAAGGCGGAGTATTGGTAAGAGCGATTTTAACTTTTAATGAAGGTAAACGCAATGGCTATTTTAAATACTACCACCAGAATGGACAATTAAAGCTCTGCGGTAAGTATATCAACGATTTATTGGACAGTACTGTCAATGCTTTTTATGACAACGGCAATCCTAAATACACTTTTGATTACGTTTTGGGTGTAAAAACCGGCACATCTATTTCATACTTTAATAATGGCAATGTAGAGCAAAGAACCAAGCTTGTCAATGAATTACCGGATGGTGTAATGGAGACTTTTTATGAGGCGGGCAATGTCCGTTTATTAACTACTTATAAATTGGGTGTAAGAGAAGGTAAATTTTTGCGTTATCATTTAAATGGTACTGTTGCCGAAGAAAGTTATTTCAAAGATGGTTTTCAGGACAGCGTTTCATATTATTGGGACAATGCTTTTGGAAGCATATTGAAAATTGAAAACTATGACATGGGTAAAAAGGAAGGCATCTGGGTTACCTTTAATGAAATTGGCGATACTTTAACAACGTATACTTACAATGATAATATTCTGGATGGACCATACAGGATCTATATGACTGAAAAAATAGACCACCCTACAGGTGTTGATGCGAAAGGAAAAAAGACCTATGAGTCAGAATATATCCATGAACTGGAAGAGTATGGCACCTATAAAATGGGTAAGTTAGATGGTGAATTTAAATCAGGCTTACATGTAAGAGCAAAACATGTTGAAGGTCACTACAGCAATGGCGTGATGGTAGGTGAGTGGAAATACTTCAATGAAGAAGAAAAGATGGTATTATACGAATTGTATAATGAGAACGGAGAATTGATTAAGCAAAAGCCAAAGCTTCAAATCACCAAACAGGTAGATGAAGAGAATTAAATTGCGATTGTTTTTAGGTCAGGGCTAATTGTTAGACGACCTTCTGTTTTAGCTTGAACATCTTCTACTGTTACACCGGGCGCGATTTCAATTAGTTCAAAACCGTTTTCATTGATATTAAAGACACCTAGTTCAGAGACTACTTTCTTTACACAAGCGATACCAGTAATTGGCAAAGAACATTCTTTCAATAATTTTGATTCACCAGCTTTGTTCACATGCTGCATGGCCACTATGATATTTTTGGCACTTGCTACCAAATCCATTGCACCACCCATGCCTTTTACCATTTTACCGGGAATTTTCCAGTTGGCAATATCGCCACGATCGTTTACTTCCATAGCGCCTAATACAGTAAGATCTACTTTACCCGCTCTAATCATACCAAAACTGGCCGCACTATCAAAAAAAGCAGAGCCCGGAATAGTGGTAATGGTTTGTTTTCCGGCATTAATCAAATCGGCATTTTCATCACCTTCAAAAGGGAAGGGGCCCATACCCAATAACCCGTTTTCTGATTGAAGTACAACTTCAACACCCGAGGGGATATAGTTGGCAACAAGCGTTGGAATACCGATGCCCAGATTAACATAGTAACCATCTTTTAATTCGAGTGCAATGCGTGCAGCAATTTGTTCTTTGGTAAGCATAAAAAAGCGAGTGCAATATTAGTGAATTAAGGGGAAATTATAAGGAAGAAAGAAATTTAGATAGCAGGGAGATTACAATTCTAATACCATTTCATCGTAAGCTAAATGCATACCTTTTGGAAGCTGAGAGTTTATTTCATCGTGTAATCCCAATTGATGTGAAATATGTGTAAAATATACATTTGGAACCCCTGTTTTTTTAGCAACCTCTATTGCTTCAGCCAATGTAAAATGACTGATGTGTTGCTCATGCCTCAATGCATTTAAGACCAGGTGAGTACTGCCTTTTATTTTTTCAAGATTGGTTTCATCAATAAAATTAGCATCAGTGATGTAGGTAAAGTCATGGATTCTGAAACCAAGTACCGGCAATTTATAATGCAACACTTCAATGGGCGTTATCTCAACTCCTGCGGCTTCGAATTTAGCATCAGCAGAGATGGTTTTAAAGTTCAACTGAGGGATACCCGGATATTTAAAATCTGAAAAAATGTATTGAAACTCTCTTCGCAATGCTGTTTGTACGCCTATTGTGGCATACACATCAATGGCTTTTTGATGAATGTAATTATAAGCCCGTATATCATCCATTCCGGCAATATGGTCTTTGTGCTCGTGGGTAAAGATGAGGGCATCTAATTGCATGGTGTGATTCCGCAACATTTGTTGTCTGAAATCGGGGCCACTGTCGATGACGATTACTTTACCGTCAAGGTCAATTTGAATACTTGAACGCAGGCGTTTATTTTTTGGTTCAGTACTTTGGCAAACCTTACATTGGCAGGCTATCAAAGGAACTCCTTGTGATGTACCGCTACCGAGAAAGGTTATTTTCATTTGCTACTGATTATAAGGGCTGACTGATACTAGATGTGTTCTTCTTCTGTATCACCAAATTGTTCTCCGAATTCATCGCTGCTTTCGTCATCTTCGCCTTCTTCACCAAATCCCTCTTCATCAAATCCTTCGTCAAGTGTAGGCGCTTGCTTGCTGACAATCTTATTGGCAATTTCATCAAACTCCGATTCGTCAACGATTTTAAAGCGACCAAGACCTTCATTTTGTTTAGGGGCTTTGCCGTTAGACTTAGCTACTATTGGATACTTAACACCTTTGATGTCGTTCTGTATACTTTGCAATTCAATACAAAGTGTCCACTGTTCTTTGAAATCGGTGATGTATAAAAATTTCTGATGCGGATCATTTACAAGATCTTTTATCATCACTTTAGTCATCAGTGATTTTTTGCCGGTTGCATCTTCAAGAGTTACCTCTTTGCCTTTTCTCCAATTGTCATCAGATATAAAAAACGATGATTGTTCTTTCTTATTAAAGCTAATTGAATCAAGGATAATATTGTGAAACTCCAAAAAAGTAGCACTAGGATGTATATCAATTGTTCTATTGATATCTTCATCTTCTTCAAACCAGACTTTGAATCGGTAATTCATATTTCGAGCAAAAATAAATTAATTTTCACTTATTTTTTCTTTTATACCGTTGGCTTTTGCAAATTCTTTTAAAAATTGCAGGGCACTTTCAAATTCATCCTTTACCTGACCATCAAGAATGGCTTCTCTTACAGCATTTTTTAGCAGTCCAATCTGAGGAGGATCGCTGATAACAAAGCGTTTAATGATGTCGTTGCCATCAATAGGCGGTTGCCAGTTTCTCAATGTATCTTTTTCCACCACTTGCTTCATCTTTTCTTCAACAATGAAAAAATTTTGTTTGATGCGTTCAACTTTCTTTTCATTCTTGCTCGTAATATCGCTTCTACAAAGCATCATCAGTGCATCCAGATCTTCACCTGCTTCTACCATTACACGCCTTATGGCGCTATCAGTGATGGTATTTTGAGAGAGAACAATTGGCCTTAAATGCAACAACACCAATTTCTCTACAAATTTCATTTTCTCATTTAATGGCAATTTCAATTTTCTGAAAATAGGTTTCACCATACGACTGCCTTTGTCTTCATGACCGTGAAACGTCCAACCGGTACCCGGTTCAAAGCGTTTAGTGGCTGGCTTAGCGATATCATGCAGTATGGCGGCCCATCTCAGCCATAAGTCGCTACTAAGTTTGCATAGGTTGTCGAGTACCTGCAGGGTATGGTAAAAATTATCTTTATGAGAGATATTGTTAATAGTATCTACTCCGTGCAAGGCTACCATTTCAGGGAATATGATGTGTAGTAAACCTGTATCAAATAAGTATTCAAAGCCAATTGAGGGAACTGGCGATAGGATAATTTTATTGAGTTCTTCGGTAATGCGCTCCTGAGAAATAATGGTGATGCGTTCTTTGTTTCTTACAATACCATCATAGGTTTCTTCGTGTATTCTAAAACCCAATTGTGTTGCAAATCGGATAGCGCGCATCATTCGCAAAGGGTCGTCACTGAATGTGGTGTCGGGATTAAGCGGGGTGCGTATGATTTGACTATCTAGGTCTTCTAATCCGTTAAAAGGATCTATTACTTTACCATAGGTCGCTGCATTCAAACTGATGCCCATTGCATTGATGGTCAAATCGCGCCTGTCCTGGTCATCCTTTAATGTGCCTTCTTCAACAATCGGTTTTCTGCTGCTGCGCAAATAGCTTTCCTTTCGTGCACCTACAAACTCAATTACTAAATCATTGTAGAGCAGTTGAGCTGTGCCAAAATTTTCGAAATAGGATAATTTTGTATTGGGGAGGGTATTTGATAATGTTTTGGCAAATTCAATACCACTGCCTATTACCACTATGTCGATGTCTTTACTTTCCCTTTGTAAAAAAATATCGCGAACAAAACCACCGATTAAATACACTTCCAATCCCTTCTCATCGGCTTTACGACCAATGGTTTTAAACAGTTGGTCATTTGAAATCAGGGCATTTGATTCAGGGAGAAACATTACCGCGAAAATATGCTAAAAGCCGTATATGAAATAGTGGAATTATTAAATTTTGATAAATTAGTCGGCTTATTTAATATTGCATAATGACTAATAAAATTATACCGGCATTTCTGATTGCAATCTGTATGCTTTTAAATGCCTGCAGTAAAAATGAAACCCTTACATTTTCAATAGATGCAGCACAATTGAAAGGTGAGGGGCCTTTGTTCGAAGGTGCTAATACAGCGCAATGCAATGTTAAGGATGCCCTGTCGGCATTTATTAAGGAGAAAGAGTTAGATATGAATAAAATTCAATCTATTAAACTTAACAGTGTGACATTGTCGATGCCGGATAGTCTTAACTTCGATATTTATACCAGTTTGATATTGCAATTTGCATCAGAGAAAACAGACATGTTTAAAGCGGCTGTTATCAATCCGGTTCCTCAGGGTAAAAGCAGTGTTACAATGACAGTAGCTCAGGAGCAGGAGAGTTTATTGGATTTATTGAAACAAGATAACTTTACAATGGTGGCCGATGTTAATGTAGCTAAGGATACTGCGATGGATATATTGATGAATGCCAATTTGAATTTTACTATCGACTATAAAAAATAAGATCATATGAAAAAACAACATTTTTTAACATTAACATTTGTTCTCTTCATTACAGTATTACTTGGTTTTACCGGGCGTTCAACTACAGATGATGGCGACAGATTGTTAGCCATATGGGAGCCAAGCAACGGTTTGTCGCGTATTAAAATTGAAAAGATAGGCACCAAGTATTACGGTCGTATCGTTTGGTTAAAAGTGCCGAATGACCCTGAAACATCTAAACCAAAAGTAGACAAGAACAATCCCGATACTTCAATGCGAAAAGCGGCTTTAAAAGGTTTGAGAATACTGAAAGACTTTACATACAAAGGCAAAAACGAATGGACCAGCGGTACAATTTACGATCCTAAAAATGGCAAAACTTACAGTTGTGTGATTACCATGAAAGACGAAAACAATCTCGACATTCGCGGCTATGTTGGCATCAGAGCGCTTGGCAGAACCGATACCTGGAAAAAATACATTGAAAAATAAATCATTGACATTTAAGTCTGTCATTCTATTGATGACAGTTTTACTTTTGGGTTGCAAAAGCAATTTAGAAAAAGTTGACAGTATCTATTACAATGGCAATATTTTTACAATGGATGACAATATTACAAGGGGAGGACGACCTTCAGTAATAGTTATTAAAGACGGAAAAATACTTGCAGTAGGCGACAGTACCTTATTGAATCGTTATACCTGTGGCGATGAACATAAAATAAATCTCAACAGGCAATTTGTAATGCCCGGATTGATTGATGCCCATTGCCATTTTTACGGGTATGCCAAAACATTATTGACATGCAATTTGGTAGGTACAAAAAGCTGGCAAGAAGTTATCAGTAAAGTGGATAGTTTTTCTGAAACAACAAGTGATGCCTGGATTATGGGGAGAGGATGGGACCAAAATGATTGGGATAATAAAGCCTATCCAACTTTTAACGAACTTAATCTATTATTCCCTGACCGACCGGTGATACTTAAACGTGTTGACGGACATGCAGCCATATGCAATGCAAAGGCTTTAACACTTGCCGGAATTACGAATAAAACTTCTATTAATGGTGGTGAAATTGTTTTAGACAAAGGCCAACTGACGGGTGTTTTGGTAGATAATGCCGTAGATTCAGTTGAAAAAATCATCCCTCAGCCATCTGCTGAAAGTATGACCAGGGTATTGAAACAAGCTGAAAAGGAATGTCTCAGTTTAGGATTGACAACACTGGCGGATGCAGGACTAGATGTTGAAACCTGTCTTTATCTGGATTCATTGGGAAGGAGCAAAGAACTATCCATTTATCTTTACATGATGTTGAATCCTACTGAAAATGGATTGAAGTACGCCAAAGAAAAAGGGGTGCTTGAAAACGATCATTCAAAAATATGCAGTTTTAAATTGTATGCCGATGGCGCACTGGGTAGCCGTGGTGCAAAATTAAAAATACCTTATTGCGATCGCCCGGGCCATAGCGGCATGTTGTTAAATGATGTTACTTATTTTGATTATTGGTGCGGGCAAATAAAAAATCATACAACTTATCAGGTGAATACCCATTGCATTGGCGATTCTGCAAATCGCTTGTTATTGGAAGTTTATGGCAAATATTTAAAAGGTAAAAACGATGAAAGATGGCGCATTGAACACGCTCAGGTAATTGACCCAAATGATTTTCCTTTATTTAAAAAATACAGCATCATTCCATCTGTTCAACCAACGCATGCAACCAGTGATGGACCCTGGGTGGCTGACAGACTCTGCAATTACAGAAAAAAGGGTGCTTATGCTTATCAAACATTGTTTCTTCAAAATGGTTATCTCCCTTTGGGTACAGATTTTCCGGTTGAATATTTGAATCCATTGTATACTTATTACAGTGCTGTATTCAGGTTGAATGCCAATCAAAAGGAGCAACCTGCTTTTGAGATAGATGAACAATTAACGCCTTTGCAAGCCATTGCAGGGATGACCATTTCAGCTGCCAAAGCGTGCAGACTGGAACACAGAAAGGGTAGTATAACAGCGGGTAAAGATGCTGACTTTATTGTATTGAGTCAGGAATTATTTATATCCGATAAAAACAATGTACTCAATACCAAAGTACTTAAAACAGTCGTAAGAGGTAAAGAGTTGTATAATATCGGAGACTAGCTAAAGCTATCCAAATACTGCTGACGTGTAATTCTGTATTCTCTGTCAGTGCATTCCAGCTCGGTATTATAAAATTCTTTTTCAAATATCATATGTTTTTCAATGATTTTTATTGAGGCTACATTTCTAATATCTGCTACACCCACCAGGTCATCCTTTTTCAATACTTCGAATCCGTAACGAATAAGACCTGCGGCAATTTCAGTTGCGTAACCATTTCCCCAATATTTTTCCATTATTCTGTAACCCATATCATTTTCATTGTCTTCTCTCAAAATAATGGCGCAGGTGCCAATAAAACAGTTGTCAACTTTGCGCACGACCGACCATACTAAAAATGTTTGAGCAGGGTCATTATAACAATTCATCACTCTTTGCATATCGGTTTTGCACTCATCAAAACTCATGGGCTTCTGACTGGTGTATTGCATCACATTTGGATTGCTGTGCATGGCATAAAATCCCTCAAGGTCCATTTCATGAATAGGGCGAGCAAAGAGACGTTCGGTTTCAAAAATCATTGCATGCAAACCTACTAAAAATAAACAGAAAATGATTTAACTCAATTGAATGCCATCACTTATTTTTTAATACAATTAAATTAAATTAAGTTTGCTT
>JAZKEQ010000034.1:0-4231 GCA_040386935.1 Bacteroidota bacterium
TTGTATAAAGCGGTTGTCCGCATAAATCAAATCCTTTTACACGGTATTCCCAAGCATTCAGGTCGGTATTGATATTGCCATTGTTGAAAGTCAATTGTGTGCCTGCAACAGTACCAACATTTACAAATGGAGCTGTTGTGCCGGCTTCTCTTCTTTCTATAAAAATAGAACTGTTATAACGCGGTGCATTTTTTAATTCCCAGAAAACATCGATGCCATTATCACTTGCAGGTGGAGGATTAACCGTAATGTAATTGAGGTAAATGGAAGGATTGTCGTAGAAAACATTCAAACGCATGGTGTCTCCCGGACATCCAAACTCAGAAATTTCAAGTACTTTAATGGTATTGAGTTGTTGACCATTCCAATTGATTGTTATTGTATTGGTATTAGATGGTGCAACAGGAGTGCCGCCATTGACAAACCAGTAAAAATTGGAATTGGCAAAACCGCTTGTTTGATAAGGGTAATTGGTCAATTGAGGATAGCAGATAATACTATCACCTATAATTGGCGTTGTAGTTGGCTTAGGATGTATAATTAATACAGAATCAATCAGCGGGCCTGAGCAACCGAATTCTGATGTTTCAATAACGCTGATGGTAAAACTGCCGGCATTAAGGTAAGGATAGGTAATGGTATTGGTGCCTTGACCTGTTATACCCACTGTGTTGCCATTGATGGCCCACAGGTATTTTGAATTGGTGAATCCTTTAATGGTAAACTGGCCACTGCCGGTTAATTGACAAACCTCAAAATCGCCTTCTATCAATCGGGCAGTTGGGTAAGGTCTTAAGTTGATGATTCGCGTTGTAGGATTACTGATACATTGTCTGAAATTTACAGAATCGTAGCTGGTTTCATACATGGTTAAACTGCCTGTTCCTGCAGCGCCCCAATCAACGATAATAGAGTTGGTTAATTGTCCTGAAATAATGGTGCCTCCCGAAATACTCCAATGGTATTCGGAGTTTTTGGTGTAAATCACTTTATACACTTCACCCTTGCTGAATTCACAAAGCGATGTATCACCCTGAATGGTCTCACCAATCAGGAAGTATGTTTTATTAACGGGCAGATAAACGGTATCACCCGGACAGCCCAGGCGATTAATTTCTATCACTTTCACCATGCCCTGACCTTCGTTGCCCCAGTCGACAATTGCTGTATTTTTATTTTGAGACACCAGAGTGCCCCCATAAACAAACCATGCGTATGTGCTGCCTGCCGCAGGAGGATTAACAGAATAGTTGATACCTCTGGAGTTAGGACAAATGGTTTTGGTGCCAAGAATAGGAGAGGTCAATGGTTTTGATACAAATACATTCACAAAAGCGGTATCACTCGGACAGCCATTTTGATTGTATTGAACCATTTTAAGAACAGCATTTCCGGGTACTGCACTCCATGTTACATTAACAGCATTGCTGGTATTGGTGCCATTGATGGTGCCATTAGATACCCACCATCTATAGGTGTAACCTGATGTTGCGGTGATGCTGTAATTTTTATTTGTATTGGTGCAAATGGTATCAATTGGAGATAAAACAGGTTTGGCAGGTGCCGGAGCAAGCGACACAACAAATAATGTTGAGGGTCCTTTGCAACCGTTTTGTGAAACCGATTCAACCAATATACTGCCTGTGGTGGTGTTGCTGTTCCATGCGACAACCAGTTGATTGCCGGTTTGACTTACCAGAGTGCCATTATTCACGGTGACATTAAAAATAATCCCTGTTAATTCACCGGGTGTTGAAGCCGTGGGATTAAGGGTGTAAGTAATATTTTTTGCTCCTTGACAGATACTGGTAGGTCCGGTGACAGTGGCCTTACCTGTGAAAGGGCGAACAACAAATGAAAAATTCGTTAACGATACTTTTGAAGGGCAACCATCATCAACCGCCTGAACGGTCATTAGATACGGTTCAGTACGGGCCTGGTCGCACTGGGTTTGCCAGCAAAATTGCGATGTTACAGTGCCTTTGCCGGATGCAACACCAAATGTTGCTTTATTGCCGGTGAAGCCATTGGCTCCGGTAAGCATATCGCCTATACCTTTCATGGTAATGGTGTGATTATCCTTGTCTTTTGCAATAATATCAAAACACAATCTTTCGCCTGCTACAATGGAAATATTTTTGACGGCATTGGTAATATAAGGCTTGTTATTGGGTGAGCAGTTCAATACGAGTATTTGTAAATCCAGCCTCGTTCTACTTATTACTTCACCATTTCTGTATTCGAATAAATCAATAGCTGTGGCGTAATTGCCCACCTGTTTTGCCAAAAAAGTAGTGACCCCATTTTGGGAATTAATCAGAGAAATACCCGTATTGCCAAAGGGTTTTGCACCGCTATAGCCCGTAACATAATCACCCGGGTCAATATCTACAGGAGGGGAATAGAAATCAGTACAACCCGGAAAGTTATTTGCTAAACTAGCGCCAACCCATGGTGTAGCCAATTTGTAAACCAGTGAATCTCCATCAGCATCCACTGCGTAGTTGTTGATTTCAGTGGTATCGTTCACACACATAAAGGGCACCGGAACATCTGTGAAAAATGGAGAACTGTTAACGACACTTGTTGGCGGAATAACCGCTTCATAAGTCTGTCCCAAGTATGGATCGCCATCCGAATTATTTTTTAAATTGACTTGTGTGTTCCTGCAGCATACCTCGTATTTTACGTAGTAGCCGAAATTGCTATTCGGCAAATCAATAATTTTCCGATAGATACCTCTTTGCAAACAGGCGTTTGACACCTCAGGGCAATCAGTACGGCCTACGGGCAATACTTTGTCGAGAGAGGTGAGGGTAAAAAGAATTTTGCTGTAATTGCTGCCGTTTGATCTGTTAAAAATACAGACATCAATTTCTTTTGCAAGGTCTATGTTGTTAGGGTTTGAACAATCCCTGTAAGCTGTAATCGTAATAATATAGCGGGTTCCAAAGCTCCCTTTCCCAACATATTGGTAACTGATAAAACCACCTACCAGGTGAGTTGCGTTAGCTTTAGTTGTAAAGAGAACAAACAATGACAGTAAAAGGATGTAAACAATGCGCTTCATGAAACTTAATATCAAAAATAATTAAAAATCTTTAGTTTTTTATAGATTTTCTATAAAAAGACAATTTATTTACAGCAAAAGTTGTACAATATTTTTTATTGCATCCAAAAACTTTTTAATTTGCATAGCTACTAGCATGAATTTTTATAAATCCGACTGTCTGTTTTTAAAAGGCGATATCCCCTGTAATCCCCACAAACAATATGGATATCACTGTGGTGATTGTCCGGCTTACACCCCTGTTTCAAAAAGAATTTTAATTATTAAACTCGGAGCCATTGGGGATGTTATTCGAACTACCCCCCTGGTAAGTCGGTATAAAACCCTGTATCCTAACTGTAAAATTACCTGGGTCACCATGACACCGGCAATTTTACCAAAAGGACAGATTGATGAAATTTTAAAATTTGATTATGCATCGGCTTTGTACCTGCAACACGCTGAGTACGACATTGCCATTAACCTCGATAAAGAAAAAGAAGCTTCAGCCCTGTTGCTCACAGTGAAGGCGACTGAAAAATATGGCTATGTGTTGAAAGACAATATCTCTCAACCTGTCAATGCTTTAGCGAATCATAAGTACCATACAGGTTTGTTTGACGATGTGAGCAAAGCAAATACCTTGAACTACTGTCAGGAGATATTTCAAATGTGCAATATGGCCTACGAAGGTGAGCCGTATTTGCTCGACAACCATGCCGATAAAAATTTCCAATGGCCACAAATTGATAAAACAAAAACTGTCATAGGATTGAATACCGGTTGTGGCGACCGCTGGACAACGCGGCTTTGGCCCATTGCGTATTTTGCCGAACTGGCAAAAAAACTGATGGCAGACGGACATGAAGTACTGTTATTGGGTGGCGAACAGGAAGACGCCCGCAACAAGGAGATTCAACAATTGTCAGGTGCTAAATACCTGGGCTTTTTCTCTTTGCCGCAATTCATCAACCTGATTGATCAATGTCATTTAATCGTAACACAAGTCACCATGGGGATGCACCTTACACTTGGGTTGCAGAAGAAAATCGTATTGATGAACAATATTTTCAACCCTAACGAATTTGATTTGTTCGGCAACGGAGAGATTGTCGGTCCTGACAAGGCCTGCCAGTGTTTTTATCGAACGATGGGCCACCATAAATCATGCGATCACCTACC
>JAZKEQ010000034.1:4241-92062 GCA_040386935.1 Bacteroidota bacterium
CCAGTGTTTTTATCGCGGGCAATGCGTTACCGGTATAAGTTGTATGGCAGATTTGCCTGCAGATAAGGTGTATCAAGCGGTACAGCGCACCTTGCAGATTTAATGTAAGTATCACCCTAACTTGTTGTAAGTTTGCGGTGCATTTTAAATAAGAGTCATGTTTACGCTATGGATTTAAAGATTGCAGGGATAAAAGCGAACTTGCAAGCCTATCAGGTAGCCTGGCAGGTGAATGCCTTATTTGACATGCAATTGGGTATGAATATTGATTGGCAAATAGAAGTGAAGGACAAAGGCATCAGCGATCACTTACATTTTTTTCAGGCATTTGAAGATGTGGAACTGAATTGGCACCTGGTTCAAAACAGGGGCACGGCAGGATCATTGTTCAACAGTAAACCACCTTTCGATTATTTCCTGATTTGCACCGGTGATGACATGTATGGCTATTTTGAACGTGCAATGGAAGCCATAAAAACAAGCAACAGAATTGACGGCATTTATCAATTTCAGTTTTCAATGATAAAAGCGAGTCAACATTTTTACAATAATTTACAAAAAAGCAAACAATTTTCAGAATTTCTCCATGTATAAGTCTCATTTCAACAAAACAAAAATAATTGCAACCATAGGCCCGGCCACTGCTTCAAAAGAAAAAATCAAACAAATCATATTTGCCGGAGTAGATGTTTGTCGTCTCAATTTTTCTCATGGCAATTACGATGACCATTTAGCGGTACTCAATAATATCCGTCAGGTAAACGAAGAATTGAATTCTGACGTTTGCATCCTACAGGATTTGCAAGGACCCAAATTGCGTGTGGGTATCGTGGAAAATGACGGGGTAATGCTTGAAGAAGGCAAACAAATCATTTTAACATCAGATGAAATTATCGGCACCAGCGAACGTGTGGGTATTCGCTACATCAATTTAACAAGAGATGTAAAACCGGGTGAAATGATATTGCTGGATGACGGTAAACTGGCATTGCGCATCGACAGAGTAGTGAACGAAACTGATGTAAAAGCAACTGTGATAGAAGGCGGTATTTTGAAATCAAAAAAAGGATTTAATCTACCTCATACCGATGTGTCGTTCCCGAGTTTAACACCAAAAGATATTGAAGATCTGGAATTTGGATTGAAGCACGATGTGGAATGGATAGGCTTGTCGTTTGTGCGCAAGGCAGATGATATCATTGACTTAAAAAAACGCATTGCAGCAGCCGGCAAACACGCCTTGGTAGTGGCAAAAATAGAAAAACCGGAAGCAGTTAAAAATATCGATTCCATTATTGCAGTAGCCGATGGCATTATGATAGCCCGTGGAGATTTAGGTGTTGAAATGCCTTTGCAGGATTTACCTTTGATACAAAAAAATGTCATTGAAAAATGTTTGATGGCAGGTAAGCCAGTGATAGTTGCTACCCAAATGATGGAAAGCATGATTACCAATGCTACGCCAACACGTGCCGAAGTGACCGATGTGGCCAATGCGGTAATTGATGGTGCTGATGCGGTAATGTTAAGTGCCGAAACCAGCGTGGGCAGCTATCCTGTAAAAGTGGTAGAAACCATGGAGAAAATTATTCGCGATGTAGAAAAAGACCGCAGGGTGTATTTCAAAGGTGTGCGACCAACATCAGAAAGCGATACCTTTATATCTGATGAAATATGTTTTACAGCAGTGCGTATGAGCGATCACCTGAAAGCAAAAGCGATAGTAGGGATGACACGTTCAGGTTATTCAGCAATCGAAATTTCATCTTTCCGCCCAAGAGCAGATATTTATATTTTTACAAGTAATAAACCCTTGTTAAAAGTGCTGAACCTTGTATGGGGAATCAGAGGATTTTATTACAATAAATTTGAAAGTACCGATCAAACTTTCAGCGATGTGATAGAAAAATTAAAAGCCGAAAACCTTGTGAATGTTGGCGACCGCGTAATTCATACTGCCAGTATGCCGATTAAACAAAAGTCGATGGCCAACAGTATTAAAATAAGTGTGGTCGATTAAGCGTTATAGTTGAAATGATGCGTTGGTTTGCTATAAGTTTTTGTTTTTGGGCAGTGGCAACACTGGCACAACCGCAGGTATTGACCGAACAGCAACTGGGCAATCAAAGGGTGTGGAATGCCCGCATCAGCAGCGATGAAAATTTAAAGAAAGCCTTTCAAAAAGCGAATTTACAATACCCACCCAAGTTTGTTTACTGGCGTGCTTTTAAACGCGAGCAACAGTTGGAATTGTGGGCCGCAGATAGCAGCCATCACCGCTATACACTGGTAAAAACGTATTACATTGTGCGCATGTCGGGTATGCTGGGGCCTAAGCGTTTCGAGGGAGATATGCAGGTGCCTGAAGGGTACTATCACATCAGTCAGTACAATCCCTACAGTAATTTTTATTTGTCTTTTAAAGTATCATACCCCAATAAAAGCGATAGTATTTTAGGCATCAAAGGCAATTATGGCGGTCAGATATTTGTGCATGGCGACAGTTTAACAATAGGCTGTATGCCCATGAGCAATGATATCATCAAAGAAATATACTGGTGCAATATTCAGGCCCAGGGCAACCGCGACACCAATTATCATATTCCCATTCACATTTATCCCTGCAGAATGAATGCCACTAACTGGGCGTTTTTAAAATCCTATTACAAGTTCGACCCAAGCCGCATTGTGTTTTGGCAAAACCTGCAAGACGGCTACAATTATTTTGAGCTGATGCGTTTGCCTCCTGCTATGCGTGTAGATGACAAGGGAAGGTATGTTGTGAAATACAAACGGTAAAATCTCACACCTTCAAACTCCCAATTCCCCCATCCATTCCTATTATTTGTCCTGTCATGAATGATGATTGGTCGTTGATTAAGAATGCGGTTAAGGCAGCAATATCTTGAGGCGCGCCAATTGTATTTAAAGGATGGCGCTTGGCTGAAGCGTCTCTCTTTTCAGGTGTATTCAGTAAATTATTAGCCAAAGGTGTATCTGTTAATGAAGGTGCAATGGCATTTACACGGATGTTGTTAGTGGCCAGTTCGGCTGCCAGACTTTTTGTCAATCCTTCGATACCTGCTTTACTAACTGCTATGCTTGCATGGAATGGCATGCCCACTTTAACAGCAACAGTGCTGAACAAAACAACAGAAGCACCATTGGCTTTTTTTAAATTGGGCAATACTTTTTGAATCACCTTTACAGCACCTAATACATTCTGATGAAAATCAGCCAGAAAATCTTCTTCCTTTAATCGGTTAAAAGGTTTAAGGTTGATGGAGCCGGGGCAGTACACCAAGCCGTGCAATATTTCGGGTAAGTCATTCAATTGATCAAGTGAATCGGTGGTGACATCGGCTTGAAAAAAAGTCGTGTTTAATAGTTCTAATTCGGGTGTTAAATTTCTTGAAACAGTGAAAACATTGTGACTGAGTAAGGCCTCTGTGGTTTTTAATCCAATCCCTTTTCCTGCACCTATGATGAGAATATTTTTCATTAATGTGTCTAATTCAAGTAAACGATGGTGGCATTTAAAACAGTGGCAAAACTCACCCACAATAAATAGGGCAGCAGCAAGTAAGCACTTGTTTTATTAATGTTATAAAACTGAAGTATGGTGAGTAATATCATGCACCACATCACCATTATTTCTATCAGGGCAATGCCCGGACTTTGCCATTTGAAGAATATAAATGACCACAATAAATTCAATGCCAATTGAGCTGCAAAGAAAATATAGGCCATGCTTTTATCAGTCATTTTTTGATGCCAAACCAGTGCCAGTGAAATGCCCATGAGACAATACAAGAGCGACCACACAGGTCCGAAGATGCCGTTGGGTGGATTCCATGCCGGTTTTTGAATGGTGGCGTACCAACCGCGAATAGCCTCTGCCGTACTAATGCCGCTCAGGAATCCAAGTGTAAGGCATATAATAATGCAGATGGTGATTTTAAGGCCTAGTGATTGCATGGATAGTCAGTTACCAAACAACAGCAGTTGATCTTAAAAAGTTTTAATGGAAAAGACTAGGGGCTTACTTTGAAGCTGTTAGTCTATTTACCCTCCTACATATTCCATCGCAGCCTTAGCGAACACCGGCCATTTATCTACATAGTGAGCTGATACCTGCACCCATTCCTTCATTGGTCTTTTTTTGCCGGATGGGTCGAAGAGTTGAGAGCCGTCTAAACTCAATGCATCGCTATGTGCATCACCCGTCAGTTTGAAAACCATTTCGTTGTCAAAGAAACTCATAAAGGCCTTGCCGTTAATTTTAAAACAAGGTTTGCCGAACATCTGACTTTCTTCAGCGCCTTTCAGTGCCCTGCCTATTTCAATGTATCGTGTGTGTTCAGTGGTCATGTAAATGGTTATTGTCAGTGTATTTCCAAAAGTATTGCTTCCCTGTATCAATCCCAAATAATTTTAATTAACAGCGCTAAATTCAGTATTATTGTCAAACCAATTTTGTTAAAAAAACTGAGACCATATTTGATACTGATGCTTGTATTTACAGCAGTATTGGTTGTATTGCAATGGCAGATGGGCATCGCTACTCAACCCTATTTTTGGGATGAGATGGGTGTGTATGCACCTGCAGCCATTCATTTGTACGAACATGGTATAGGCATATTGCCGGGCGACCTTCCCGATATCTTATCGCGTGGGCATCCAACATTATTTCCATTAGTCGTAGCAATTGCATTTAAGTTGTTTGGTTGTACACCGTTTGTTGCACATGTTACTTGTTATGCATTGTATTTTATCGGCATCTGTTTTTTGTACCGCATCTTACAATTGTGGACCGATTGGCGCCTGGCGTTAACTGTTGCAGTGGCCATAGGTTTGCAACCTTGTTTCATCAGTCAGTCGATTATCGTATTGCCTGAAATATTGTTAATGACACTCGCCATAGCCGCAGTGTATTACGCCATGGTTGAACGCTGGGTGGCTGTATCAATCATCTTGTGCTTGGCTGTAATGGTGAAGGAATCTGCATTGGTATTACCGCTGGCTTTGTGGTTGGCTTTGTTGATCAATAAGCGTTCATTCAAAGCTTCAAAACCATTGTTGTTATTGGCTGTACCTTATGGATTGTTTGGGTTGTTTTTAGTGATTCAAAAGCTTCAAAACGGTTATTTCTTTTTTCCATTGCATACATCGTTGATGCACATGGAATGGTACTTCATCAAGGAGCGTTTGTTGCTGATGATGGATTTTATTTTCAACGATCAGGGCAGAGGGTGGTTTTTTATTGCCACTGTTGCATTGTTTTTATTCGGTATATTTAAATGGTGGGGTTATGTGCTTTCAGTATTTAAAGGCAAATCATTGCACCTGTTAGTATTGTTGGTGGTGTTGGCAGGTGGCATTGCATTCACAGGACTGAATTTTTTTCTGAGTCGCTACATCTTATTCTTTCTGATATTTGCGTATGCACTCTGTTTTATGCTCCTGTTTCAATTCGGAAAATTGAAGAAAATATGGAGTTACTTATTGTGTGGTTATTTATTATTTAACACTGTTTACAGTTTGCGCAATACACATTATACAGATGTAGATTTCAGTTATGTGCCTCACGTACAAACATCCTTACAAGCCTGTGAATACATGGCCAATGATTCAAGGTTTAAAGGACAGCATATTGCCATGTCGTTTCCACTCATTGCAGCTACCTATAATCATCAGTTTGGTTATCCAGATTTAAAGAAAAATTCATACACGCACGACTTTCCTTCAACCCTTGATACAACGATGGATTACCTAGTGTTCATCCGACCGGGCAATGACAATTTCATCGATTCATTTAAAATGAATTTGATACACGATACCACCTTTAAAGCAAAGGATGCTTTTGTGAGTATTTATAAAGTGAGGAAATAGTTATTCGAAATAACTCAAAGTAGTAAAGCCGCCTTTTTTCAGGTACTCGTCTTTTTTCATTAAATGAAAATCGCTTTTTGCCATTGAAGATTCCGAAACTTCGGGGAGCTATGCGCGACACTAACAACAGCAGAATGGCCATATTTATGACCAATGGGCCTTAAATAGCCTATATAAATAGATTTTTTGATACTCATAGTGCCTATTATGTTCCGTTAAGGGTCTATTTGAGCGATAAGATAGCATACTGTGGTGATAAGATATAATACCGTGGCGGTAAGATATATGTTAGTGGCGACAAGATGTATAACAATGGCGATAAGGTATAATACAATGGCGACAAGATAAATACTAGTGGCGATAAGGTATTATACTTTGGCGACAAGATATTATACTTTGGCGATAAGATGAAATATAGTGGCGACAAAATCGAATATTTATTACTATGCCTTTGCCGTATGCTTGTTGCAAAGAGTATGAATAAATTTAGAAACATCGTACATGTGTTTGTTGTTGATGAAAAAACCAACAACGGCAGAAACGGCAGAATTAATTGCAACCAGCTTGCCACAACCTTACTAATGTACTACACAAGCAATTTTTTTCGCGATTAGTCATTTTTTCAAAACGAGGCTTAGCCTTTTTGTGATTAATAAATTCAACGGAATATTTTTTCGAATAAATTTTATTGTTTTTTATATCGTATTTAAAATAATCAAAGAAATTTTCCCCATAAGCAAGAACAATTAAATACTGAGCTGAAGTATCTTGAAAAAAACTGTGACTTATGTATTTTTTAGTTAAATAAATGGAATCTTTTTTTATGTTTTTCCATTGTTTTTTAGGAAACGATTCTATATAATTATAACACCTCATTGAGTCCCTGTACTTCTTGTAATTATTTACTACCCAACTATACTTAATTTGCAGGTTACTTAGATAGCATTCCCTAGAACATGATAGTAATCCTACAGTAATCAATATAAAGAATTTAGAATTCATTGTAACTCCTTTTTATTTTGTGTAATATTTTAATATCACCATTTCAGCATACTATCCACATCTACAATCCTATCATTAATCATTTTTAGTTTTACGTATTGAGTTTCATTTGGATAATCATGCCAGATATAGGCAATCACCCACAAATCTTTATAGTAAATATATTCACGTTGACTATGAGATCTAAACATGTCTAAATATAAAAAATGAAATAACTGCCCGTTTTTCGGGTTTTTTCTAAAAAAAATATGTTGCAGTTGTAAATCAGAACTTCCGAAAATTTCTGCTTTTAAATCGATAAAAGGTTCTCCATCTATTTTATTAATTTTATTACTGTCCTTTTGGATATAAACTACTTGATAAACACTTGGTTTCCCAATTTTATTAGCAAGAGCAATATATTTTTTGATATCTAAACTTGTAAAACTCTTAATATTAACCCCTGAATCAATTTCTGCAAAGCACCAACTTTCAATAAAAGTATCCTTGTTTTTATTGATTATCTTGAAAGTTGGACTTGTTGGGTCTTTGCTATCAGTATATATTAAAAAATTATCACCTTCAATAAGTTTAAAGTCAATAGATTCATTTTTTATTGTCTCTTTGTCAATATTATGATTTAAGCACATTAAGGAACTTATTGCTAATAATATTACTGCTTTCATATTGCTTTATTAAATGAAATCTAAATTTTCTTAAAGTGCTCAATCAAAAATAGCACATTTTCATCACTTAACTCACCCTTCCTCAAAAATTATCCTGCTGATGCTGTTTCAGGTAGTTCAATAATTCAGTGTTTTCAGATGATGTTAGTTGAGGGTCGTTTTGTTCGTCATTGTTGGTCCCGAAACTTCGGGAACAATATAGCCATACCGCTATCGTATGTCTGATGCAAAAAGTGTCAATAAATTTAAAATTTCGTGTAGTGTATTTGTTATAGTGACCAACTCACAGGTAAATCTGATCCCCAACAACGGCAGAAGTCGAATTGATTTGAATTAGTTAATTCGATTTAGCATTATACTTTCATTATTAGCTGATACAATTTGATACTTAAATATTTTAAAGTCACCAGCTCCATTGTTGTCAATGACAAGAGTAAGTGTGTCAACAGAGAGTGAAAAATTATTAGTACTTGTTGGGCATTCCCAACAAGAAAGTTTAACTTGTCCATCTGGTTGAAAGGTTAATTGTAGTTCACTAGTAAAAGAAAATAAAGCTTCTAAAGTAACAACTGATGTATCGAGTGTCTGATTCAAATACCATGTATTGTGAGTTAATAAAGTTAAATACTCATTATTAAGTATTGAAATGATTTTCCCTGTTGTGTCATAATGTTGCCAAATATTCTTTTCATTGTCTGCAAATATTTTTTGTTTTCCATTTGGAAAATTCCATTTCCAAACACCAATTTTATTTCCATCGCAATAATCGCCTTCATAAATTTTTATTCCGTTCGAATAAAAAGCAACCCATTGTCCATTAGGAACAGGAGTGTAAGTATAAGAAATAGCATTGTAATAAATGTCAGTAATATAAGGATCTACCCATTCTCTGTTTGTATCAATAATTGCTGGTGAAGGATAACTCCATTCTGAAATATATTTAATTTGATTGTTGTCTGAATAGAAAATTTCTTTTAGTAGTAAGTCGTCTTTGTAAATTCTTTCATTGTCTACCGTGCCGCCTATCTTTGTTGTTACTTGTTTTCCGTTTTTCATTCCATTCAAGTAAGTCGTTGTTGTTGTGAAATAGCCGCTATCTGTCAATATTCCGTTGCCGTTATATAAGGTTTGTAAACCTTGTTTATTCCAGGCTGAAATTAAATACGGCTTTCCATTTCTATATTGATATTGCTTGGATATCATCCAGTAATCAGAAGAATCCTGAATCTTGTTTCCTGTTTCGTAATAAGTCCAAATGCTATCTCTGAAGCCATTCTTATAAAACCCTTTGTAATTGTTCTGTCCTTCACTCCAATTAATTTCGAAAAATCCATTAAGTATATTGTCTTTGAAAGTAAGAATATGATGAATTGTTTTATTTCCGTTGTAATGTGTTTCAAGTCCATTCTTCATGCCATTTTTCCAACTTATTGTTGCATATTTCTCCTTACTGAAGGAGTAGTATCGGCTTTCAATTCCTTCTTTTTTTCCATTCACAAAGGAAACTTCAACTGAAGGAAATTTTTTGTCTCCATAATCATATGAACAATAGTGTCCGTCTGGTAAATTGTCTTTAAAAAGCCATTCTCCTGTACCCTTATACATGTATTTTTTATTGCCCTCTTTTATCCAAATTGTATCCTGTCCAAACAAGTTGGATATGATAGTAGTTGTCAGAAATATAGTCAAGAGGTGTTTCATACTTTGTGTGTCTGTTCAATTTAGTAGCAACGGTTAATCGGAGCGATTTAGTCTGCTAATGGCTAATTTATTTATCAAGGTTTTTATTCGAAACTTTTATTGTCTATTTTTCTTCGCAATATACCAATATTTATAATCCTCATTCTTGTCTTTTTTGCCATAGAATTCAACAAGGGTAGTGGAAATAGCCGCATGGTTGCTGGCGTAAGCAAGCGCCCTGAGACTGGAGGTGACCCCGAATTTCGGGGGCAGTCCCTTATTAAAAGGGACGGAGCGTATCCCGCATTTGCGGGAGAGGTTAAGGCGCCCGTAATTAATTCTAATTTAAAAAAGCTCTTGTGTTATTCGAAATAACTCAAAGTAGTAAAGCCGCCTTTTTTCAGGTACTCGTCTTTTTTCATTAGGTGCAAATCGCTTTGCATCATATCCGTTACCAATTCCTGTAATGAATGACGTGGTTCCCAACCCAATTTGGTTTTGGCTTTTTGTGCATCGCCTATCAGTAATTCCACTTCTGTTGGTCTGAAATATTTAGGGTCAACGTGAATCACTTCACGCCCTGTTGTTAATCCTTGAATATTCAATCCCATGGCTTCAGCTTTCGCTTTATCAACGGCAGCAATTATTCCTTTTTCATCAATGTCTTTGCCCACAAATTCTAAAGTAATGCCTAGATAGTCGAAGGCCATTTTGGCGAATTGGCGAATCTCAGTTGTTTTGCCCGTAGCAATGACATAATCTTCAGCTACTTGTTGTTGCAATATTAAATACATGGCTTCAACATAGTCCTTGGCATGTCCCCAGTCGCGCTGGCTGTTCATATTGCCCAGGTATAATTTATCCTGCAAGCCCAAAGCAATTTTTGCCGCAGCTCTGGTTATTTTTCTGGTTACAAAAGTTTCGCCACGAATAGGTGATTCGTGATTGAACAAAATACCGTTACAGGCATAGATGTTATAAGCTTCTCTGTAGTTAACCGTAATCCAGTAAGCGTACATTTTAGCCACGGCATAAGGTGAACGCGGGTAGAAAGGCGTAGTTTCAGTTTGCGGTACTGCTTGCACCAGGCCGTATAATTCGGAGGTAGAGGCTTGATAGATTCTTGTTTTTTCAACCAGTCCGCAAATGCGAATGGCTTCCAATAAACGCAGGGTGCCTATACCATCGGCATTGGCTGTGTATTCAGGTGTTTCAAAACTTACATGTACGTGACTTTGTGCCGCCAGGTTGTAAATTTCATCGGGTTGTATTTCCTGTATGATGCGAATTAAATTGGTGCTGTCGGTAAGGTCGCCATAATGCAATTTGAAATTCACATTCAATACATGAGGATCCTGATACAGATGGTCGATTCTATCGGTATTGAACAAGGAACTTCTTCTTTTGATGCCATGAACCTTATAGCCTTTTTTAAGGAGAAACTCGGCTAAATAGGCGCCATCCTGACCGGTAATTCCGGTAATAAGAGCAACTTTCATTAAAAATATTGTTTATTTGCGTAAAAAGGCAAAAATAAGAAAGTTTTGATTGCAATCTATACGCTTCATATCACAGCACGCTTAAAATACGTCCTGAATCATATTTTTTCGGACCAACTCGGGGTGGCTTATACCCTGACCGATGATATGGCAGCCATAGATCCAAGAGCCAAAGTTGTTATATACTATACAGTTTCGGATGCTGCGCCCGGACTTGATATTCATCCTTCAGGCCTGCTCGAAGAAAAAGGACATCATTTTAAAAATATCAACATTACAAAATTTGGGGCCATGCAAGTGATGTTTGCCGACAAGAGTGATTTTGGATTCGATATTTTCAGTGCCGTATTTTATTGTCTCTCTCGTTACGAGGAATACACTGCCGAAACAAAAGATTCACACGGCCGATTTCCGCATACAGCCTCCATTTTCCATAACAATAATTGCCTGCATATACCCTTAGTTGATCTGTGGATTCAGTATTTGAAAAGGGTATTGATTGAGCAATATGATATGCACCCAAGTGTATTTAAGTCAACAGCATTTACAATTACACCAACCATTGATGTTGATTCTGTATTTGCTTACAAAGGGCGTGGTGTTGTGAGACAATTAGCAGGCTATGGACAGGCATTGATAACAGCAAATTTATACGAAGTACGCAAGCGTTTTTCAACCGTTACATTGGGCAAAACCGACCCAAATGACAATTTTGATTTTCAATTGAAGGCACTGGATGCACAAGGGTTGAAGGCCAATTATTTTATACAGGTTGGGCCGTATGGACCTTTTGATAAAAATATTTCACTGAAGAATAAAAATTTCAGAAAAATTATTCAGCAAATAGCAAAGAGCGGACACAGCATAGGCGTTCATCCGAGTTATCAGTCAAACAGCGATACAGGAAAAATAATGAAGGAAAAAAAGGCACTTGAAGCAGTGTTGCAAATACCTGTTACAGCTTCGCGCCAGCATTTGTTGAAATACCATTTGCCACATACTTATAAAGCATTGGTACAGGCCGGTATTACAGATGAATATTCCATGGGTTATTCTGAAGTGCCGGGATTCAGAGCTGGGACATCACACGCTTTTAATTGGTATGATTTGGAAAATGAAGAAAGCACTAATTTGCGGATACATCCTTTTTGTGCCATGGATGTGGCTTTTAAACAATTTTTGCAATACGATGTTACTACAACCATTGGTGAGATTGAGAAAATAAAACAGCAGTTGAAAGAGTTGCATGGCAATTTTTGTTTTGTGTATCACAATGAATCACTGAGTGGACACAGGGGTTGGCAGGGATGGGAAAAAGTTTTTGAAGCGTGTTTAAAACATGAAGATTGAGTATTTAAAACATTCCGCTATCGACCGCCTTCGCTGGGATACCACTATTCGCAATAGTTTTAATGGATTGGTGTACGGCTATTCCTGGTTTTTGGATGCCATGGCCGGCAATAAATGGGATGCCCTGGTGGTGGATGATTACAAAGCAGTATTCCCATTGGTGTGGAACCGCAAGTACGGCATCTGCTATTTGTATCAACCTTTTTTTACCCAACAACTGGGTGTTTTTTCGACATCAGAAATTTCAACTGAAATGATGAATGCTTGTATTGAAGCTATTCCGCGCAAGTTCCGATTCTGGAATTTTCACCTCAATACAGAGAATAGTTTTTATACACCTGATACAGGTTTCATTACACGTACCACTTACTGCATTGCATTGAATCAGCCCTATCCATTGATATACAATCAATACAACGATGATGCGAAAAAGAATTTGGCACGCATTGCCATGAAGGAATACACCATTAGCAATGAGATACCGGTAGAAAAAGTAGCCGAAGTGTTTTTTGCAGCTTATGGGTCGCATTACCCTGATAACAATCAGTTGAGCGCAAAAATCATTAACTGCGCCCATCAGGCCTTGCAGTATAAAATGGGCTTTACAAAAGCAATTTATGGCGGTGACGGACAATTGTGGTGTGCGGGTTTTTTCTTCAAGTCGCACAACATCATTCACTATGCCATGGCAGCACCAACTGCTGAAGGGAAGCGATTTGGCGCAACGCACTTACTGATAGACAGCGTGTTAAAAGAATATGCGGATACGGCCTACACATTCGACTTCGAAGGCTCGGATATACCCTCTGTCGCGTATTTTTATGCCAAGTTTGGCCCGGTGCCCCGTTACTATTTGCAAATTACCAATAACCGATTGCCTTGGTGGGCAAGGCTTTTCAAGAAATAAAGCGCTCATTTTGACAGTAAAAATCTCAAGTATTTTTTAAGGAAACCAATTTCCATAAAAAAACAATATTTTCGCATCATCATTTAGTTTTTCGAAACATGTTAAAAAAAGACCCGGATTTTAAGTCGCTGCACGAATTTCTACTCAATTCTGCCAATGTCATTCACAATCCTGACAGAGAGTTTTTATTTGAAAAGGTGGATGGGCAATACAAGAGTATTACTTATCGTGAAACATTTTTAAACATTGAAAAATGGGCGGCCTATTTGTACAAGACAGGCATCAGAAAAAATGATAAAGTAGCGCTCATTATGGAGAACGGTCCTGAGTTCGTTTACATCGACCAGGCGCTTCAAAAATTAGGCGCAGTTAATGTTTCGATATTCCCGACTTTAACGGCAGAAGAAACTGCTTTTATATTAAACGACAGCAACAGTAAATTGCTGTATGTAGGAACACCGTTTCTGTATAAGAAATTTTTAAAAATAGAAAAAGATTGCCCATCCGTTCAGCAAGTATTTTTAGCTTTCGACAGTAAAGAAACTACTGATAAATTCAGATTGGTAAAAGATGTGAAGGCAGAAGGCGAACAATTATGGCCGACACTTAAAAATGATATCGAAGCCATATTGCCAACCATTGGTCACAATGACTTAAGTGCATTGATTTATACCAGCGGAACAACAGGGGTGCCAAAAGGCGCTATGCTCAGTCATTACAACTTTATGAGCAATTGTTATGATGGTAAAGAATTGTGCAGTTCCATCAATCAAGACGACCGCTTTTTATCTTTCCTGCCCTTGAGTCACGTATATGAGCGCATGGTGGGTTATTATTTGCCAACATATATTGGTGCTCAAATTGCTTATACAGAAAGCATAGAAAAAATATCTCAAAATTTTCAGGAAATACATCCTACCATTATGGCCTGTGTGCCGCGTTTACTCGAAAGACTGGAAGGTCGTATAAGAGGCAATGCAGTAGATAAAGGCGGCATTGCAACCAAAATATTCTTCTGGAGTCTAAAGGTGGGTGAACAACACCGCAATACATTGGAACAAGGCAAAACACCGGGATTATTTTTGAAATTAAAACACGCAATAGCCGAAAAATTGGTATTCAGTAAAATAAAGGAAAAGCTGGGTGGCCGACTGAAATTATTGGTTTCAGGAGGTGGTGCATTACCGCAACACGTGGGTGAGTTTTTTGGAAATATTGGCATCAGATGTCAGCAAGGTTATGGGTTAACAGAAACCTCGCCATTTGTATCTGTGAATGAATTTGAAAGACAGGTACACGGTACCAGCGGTCGAGTGGCACCAAGACAACAAGTGGCCATTCAAAACATCGATACCATGGAAATTATTACGGTGCAAAGCTATGATAGTTTTCACCCTGAGTTCGAAAGTGCTGAAGGTGAGATACTGTGCAAAGGCCCCAATATTATGTTAGGGTACTACAACAATCCTGAAGAAACAGCCATCGTAATGGACAAAGAAGGTTGGTTTCACACAGGCGATATCGGCAAGTTTGAAAAAGGCTACCTGAAAATAACGGATCGTTTAAAGAACATGCTGAAAACGAGTCTTGGTAAAAATATTTATCCGACACCTATAGAGAATAACTACTTGC
Source organism: Bacteroidota bacterium (assembly GCA_040386935.1). GTDB lineage: Bacteria > Bacteroidota > Bacteroidia > NS11-12g > UBA955 > JABMMZ01. The sequence continues at coordinate 18,869 of JAZKEQ010000034.1, forward strand.
AAAGCGAACGCATTGAGCAGATATTTATAGTTGGTGATAAGCGCGAGTTTGTAACAGCTATTGTGGTGCCTAAAGAAGATCACCTCAAGAAATTTTTTGGATTGAACGATGCCTTTTTCGAAGATGAAAATCCGATAGCAGATGATGAGCAAATCAAGAATTGGTTGGAGGAAGATTTGAAGAAATTGTCGCAACAATTAGCCAATTACAGTCGTATCAAAGATTTTGTTATTAAGCGCAAACCATTCTCTGTTGAAAGCGGAGAGCTTACAGTAACGCTGAAACAGAAGCGAAAATTCATTGAACAGAAATACAGCAATTGGATTGAACAATTGTACACTAAAACAGCTTAATTTTACAGTCTGAAAACGCACACACAGAATGCAAGAGTTTAAATTTGATTATTATCTGCTGGCAGCTCCCCTCAGTTTTGTCTTATTTGCATTTCTTTACCTCAGGTTAGCCAAATATTTCAATATCTATGATCATCCTGTAGGTCGAAGTTCACATATCAATAGAACCATTACTGGATTCGGTATTTTTATTTTATATGGTCTGGCTGTTTATTGTATTTCATATCCCTATTACCTCAAGTCTTTTTTTATCATAGGTCTGGTTATGCTCAGCATCATCAGCTTTATTGACGACATTGTTTTTATCAAGCATTTTATCCGCTTAATTTTTCAAGTATTTGCACTCACACTGTTAGCAATAGAATTGCCCTTTGATTATATCTCTGCTGAAAAATGGCCCACCATTATCGCTTGTGTGATATTGGGTATAGGTGTTTTAAATGCCTTTAATTTCATGGATGGCATCAATGGCATGCTGGGGTTGAATAGTTTGGTAATACTGCTTAGCTTTTGGTGGTTAAACGGCAATTCAGTTGATTTGGAAGGCCATAAAATAATGTTTGTAAGCCCTAACTTCATTTACACAATGATTTTGGGTGTTATTACATTCTTATTCTTCAATTTGAGAACAAAGGCAAGGGTATTTGCAGGAGATGTGGGCAGTATCGGTTTAGCGTTCGTCATCTTTTATCTGATGATGAATTTGATTTTCAAAACAGGCAATTATGCATATCTGTTGTTGTTCTCAGTAATTGGGATTGATGCGGGATTAACGGTTATTTATAAACTCATTGTAAGAGAAAATATTTTCGTGCCTCACCGCGATTTCTTATTCAAGAAACTGGTGCATGTGGGCAAAGAAAAACATTTAAAAATATCGGCTATTTATGCAGGTGTGCAGGCACTCATTTCAATAGTAGTGATTGTGTTGCCACTTCAGAAAAAATTATCGGCACAATTGAGCATACTCTTTATAGGCGTAGTATTGCTAGGCGGTATATACATATCCGTGCGCAATCGCTACACCAAGCAGCGCATTATTCGTATCAGAGAAATTGAGGATATTGAGTAGGATTGTACTCGTGCATCAATTGATAAATAACAGTAAATATTTCCTCAGCATTAGGCTTTGAAAAATAGTCGCCATCGGTGCCATAAGCAGGACGGTGGGCTTTAGCTGTTATACTCAAAGGTTGTGCATCCAAATGCAGATAACCTTTTTGCTCTTCCAATACTTTTTGCATCATAAAGGCAGAAGCACCACCCGGCACATCTTCATCAATGAATACCACCTTGTTGGTTTTTTTCAATGACTCCACTATGTTGTGATTGATATCGAACGGCAACAGTGTTTGCACATCTATCAGTTCGCATGAAATACCTTTCTCGTTTAATTTCACCATGGCATCCTGTATTACTCTCAAAGTGCTACCATAGCTCACGATTGTAACATCAGTACCGTGATTCAATACTTCAGGAACACCAAATGGAACTGTAAATTCACCGATGTTAGAAGGCAATTGTTCTTTCAAACGGTAACCGTTCAAACACTCAACGACCAATGCAGGTTCATCAGCTTTTAACAATAAATTGTACATACCTGCTGCCTGTGTCATATTGCGGGGAACACATACATGCATGCCTCTAACAGCATTGATGATCATACCCATTGGCGAACCGCTGTGCCATATCCCTTCCAGTCTGTGGCCACGTGTTCTGATAATGATAGGCGTTTTCTGACCACCACGTGTTCTGTATTGCAAGGTCGCAATATCATCACTCATAATTTGGATGGCGTATAACAGGTAATCCAGATATTGAATTTCAGCAATTGGACGTAAACCGCGCAATGCAGCGCCAATTCCCTGACCAATGATACTGAGCTCGCGAATACCGGTATCGCTCACGCGCAACTCACCATATTTTTCTTGCATGCCAGCAAATCCCTGGTTCACGTCACCAATGGCACCTACGTCTTCGCCAAATGCAAACACACGTGGATCGCGGTCGAGGGCAGCATCAAAGCAAGCCAATACCACTTCTCTACCATCTACTATTTTACTGTCGTTGTACTCAGCTTTTATTTCAGGGAAAGCAAAAATATTGCTGTCTGATTCGCTGTGCAGGTAAGACGAGTAGCGTTCGAAGTTGGTATCTATAAAATCGAGGTAATATTGTTTGATGTTATTTCTTTCAGCAGTATTGTTGCCAATAGTAGCAGACAATACTTTGTGTAAAGCTGTTCCGATATCTTTTCTGATAACATCTCTGATAGATTTTAATTCTTTAACAGCATCAGCTGCAGAAGGGTGATCGATGGTATTCAGCAATTCAACAACTGTTGCTACTTCAGCTTTTATAGGGGCAACAAAATCATCCCATGCATTCTTTTTGCATTCGTTAACATGATTGATTGCATTGTTCTCAATGGTTTCCAATTCTTCGGCAGTTGCCAATTTATTTTCTTCCACCCATTCTTTCATTTTCTTTAAGCAATCGAAATCGGCTTCCCATTGCAGACGCTCTTTGCTCTTGTAGCGTTCGTGAGAACCTGAAGTACTGTGTCCCTGAGGTTGTGTTACTTCGGTAATGTGTATCAATACAGGGCGGTGATTGGTTCTGCAATGTGCCACTGCATCTCTGTATACCTGGCACAATTCAGCGTAATTCCATCCACGCGCTACAAAAATATCAACCCCTTCGCCTTTTTCATCGGAGTTAAAACCTTTTAAAATTTCACTGATGTTTTCTTTTGTAGTTTGGTATTTGGCCGGCACAGAAATACCGTAACCATCGTCCCAAACGCTCATGGCCATTGGTACTTGTAAAACACCTGCGGCATTAATCACTTCCCAAAATCCACCTTCACTGGTACTGGCATTGCCAATGGTACCGAATGCTACTTCATTGCCTTTGTCTGAAAAATCAGTGTATTGGTGTAAAGCGGGATTTTGTCTGTATAATTTTGATGCCAGGGCAAGACCCAGTAAGCGGGGCATTTGACCTGCAGTTGGTGAAATATCTGAAGATGAATTGTAACGGTCGGTTTGTGGCATCCATTCGCCATTCATGTCGAGCATGCGCGAACCGAAGTGACCGTTCATACTGCGACCGGCACTATTGGGTTCTGCTGTAATATCGGTATGCGCGTATAGTTGGGCAAAAAACTGTTGAATGGTATTCATTCCCGTTGCAAACATGAAAGTTTGGTCGCGGTAGTAACCACTGCGCGTATCTCCGTGTTGAAAGGCTTTGGCCATGGCTATTTGTGCCACTTCCTTGCCATCACCAAAGATGCCGAATTTGGCCTTGCCCGTCAATACCTCTTTGCGGCCTAACAGACTCGCCTGACGGCTTTCGCAAGCCAGTTGATAATCTGCAAGCACTTCTTTCCTGAACGCTTCAAAATCTATTTGTTCCTTGTCTTTAGCCATATTCGTAGACATACTGCAAAGGTAAGATTCATGGCGTATTTCACCAAACGCAAGAATTGATGAAAAAAGTCCTGATTCAGCACTAAAATATTCTGTTTTAAACGACCGAATTATGAAATGTCAAATGCTTGTAATTTCTTTGAATAACAATAGATGTTCAGGGCAATTTGCCCATGTGTTTTAAAATAATTTGTCGTAATTGCCATGCAAAAGGGTCGCTTTTACACTTCATTGGATAACAAATACAGGCACATCTTTGTAACATAAAATCTTAATAAAAAATAATATGGAACAAGCACAAACAATTACCGTAGAATGCACAGTGAATGCACCGGTAGAAAAAGTATGGACATTATGGTCAGAACCACAACATATCACCCAATGGACCAATGCATCAGATGACTGGCACACGCCTTCTGCAGTTAATGATTTGCGTGTTGGTGGAGAATTTACAACCCGCATGGAAGCCAAAGACGGCAGTTTCGGATTTGATTTCGGTGGTGTTTACGACAGGGTTGATCATAACGAACGCATTGATTACACAATGGGTGACGGTCGTAAAGTGACCATTGCTTTTGTAAGCGAAGGTGGTGCTACAAAAATTATTGAAACATTTGATCCTGAAGGCGAAAATCCTATCGAGATGCAGAGAGAAGGCTGGCAGGCGATTATGAACAATTTCAAAAAATACGCTGAATCAACCACTGCATAATTAATTTGGCAGTCGGGTCGCGGTCGGCTATTTTTGAATAGTAATACATCAAACAATGGATCAACAATATAATTATGTCACAAAACTCGATGTGAAATTCGAGCATCTCGAACGCATGGATATTCCTGAAATGGTAAAAGCATGCACCGATAAATGGTTCAACGAAACCCTCACAAAGGTGAATGATAGTGTGGTGAGAATAGGTATCGTTGAAGGCGAATACCACTGGCACAAGCACGATAATGACGATGAGTTTTTCTTTGTGCTGGAAGGTCAGTTATTAATCGATCTCGAAGACCAAACCATTGAATTGAATCCTGGTCAGGGTGTGACTATAACGAAGGGTGTGATGCACCGCCCCAGAGCACCGAAAAAAACGGTGATGCTGATGGTGGAAACCAGTGCCATACAACCGACAGGAGATTAACTAATAACATAGTAGATGGCTAAGCAAGGGCAATTGAAAATTTGCAGTAAAGGACACGCGTTTTATAAAAGCAGCAGTTGTCCTGTGTGTCCGATTTGTGAAAAAGAACGACAACCTGAAGCTGATTTTTTAAAGCGACTTTCGGCACCTGCAAGAAGGGCATTAGAGGGTATGGGTATTCATACGCTCGAACAGTTGGCCATGTTTACAGAGAAAGAATTATTGGCGCGACATGGTATGGGCCCTGCAAGTATGCCGATACTGAAACAAGCCCTTGCATCAAAAGGATTACATTTTAAAGAACAATAACAATTAAAGCATGGCCAAACAAACAGGCAAGGAAAAATTGACAGACGAACAAGAAGTCGAGTTGTATATGGCTGCCCTAGAGCATCCGTTAAAGAGAGGTATTGAGACACTGCGAACTTTGATAAAAAGTACGCATCCCGCCATCAAAGAAAGAATTAAATGGAATGCCCCGAGTTACTACTGCCCGGTAGATTTTTTAACCTTTGGTCCTCTCAAAAAAGGCGGCAATTCCATCATGTTGGTATTTCATCATCCTCACATAGTTGAAATTCAATCTGCGTTGTTAGAAGGTGCCTATAAAGACAGGCGTTTGGTGACTTTAAACAGTCTGGAGGAAATTGAAACAAACCAAAAAGAATTGGTTAGAATTATTAAGGAATTGGTAAGCGTTATTCAGGCAAAATGAAATTAACGGCAATAGAATTTGAAAAGCGATTGAAGGCCTTGCAGTCTGACAGCGAACTGGAAAAAATACAGAAGTTTTTCAAGTCGGGCGAAGGTCAATATAGCGAAGGTGATGTGTTCATAGCCGTACGCATGGGCGATGTGTTTAATCTTGCCAAGGAATTTATAGAAATGCCACTTGATGAAGTTGAAATACTATTAGAAAGTGCGATTCATGAAATGCGTGTAGGCGCTGTCAGTATTATGGATTTCAGAGCACGCAAAAAGAAAATAACTGAAGCAGAATACAAGGCACTGTTTGATTTATATATTAGGCGACACGACCGCATTAATAATTGGGATTTGGTTGACCGTTCAGCACAATATGTGGTAGGGGGATATTTGTATAACAAGTCCAGAGATATTTTGTATCAACTGGCAGAATCAGACAACATGTGGGAGAGGAGAACAGCCATTGTCAGCACTTCATTTTTTCTTCGCAAGAAAGAAGTGGGCGATACGTTTAAAATAGCAGAAATACTCTTGCATGATACCGAAGATTTGATTCATAAAGCCACAGGCGGATGGATAAGAGAAGCCGGTAAGCAAGCTCCGGTGATATTAAGGGAATTCTTGAACCGCTATGCAGCAACAATGCCCCGCACAACGTTGCGTTATGCCATCGAGCATTTTGATAAAAGTGAAAAAGCACTTTATATGGGCATGGCTAAAGCCCAATAGCAATTGTATTTAATTTTCTTCTAAAAATTTGAGGTTGCCGTATACACTGTGAAACATCAGTATGCCCAGTGCTGCACCCACTACATCTGCTATAAAATCCCAATAATCGGCAGTGCGCCCAACGACTACATACAATTGATATAATTCAATAAACAAGCCATAGGCAATCGCAAGAATAAAAGACAATAATCTTATTTTATTGATCATAAAAGGAAAACGCCAGTATTTGACGAATCCGAGAATGAGAAAATAAACGAGTGCAGAAAATATAAAAGCGTGACCTAATTTATCGGTTGGAATAAACCCCAATAATTTTACTGACGAAAATCCACCGGTACTGCTGGTGCACAATACAAAAATAAATACCGCCCATAATACAGAGGGGATCTGGTATTTAAATATGGCAACAGCTTTTTTCAAGGCCGGGTATTAGTGTCCGATCAATGCCTTGTAGGCAGCGGCATCTAACAATTCACTCACTTCACCTTCATTGCTCAACGCAATTTTTACCATCCAACCACCAGTGTATGGGTCAGAATTGATGAGTTCAGGATTGCTTTCCAAAGCAGGATTTACTTCAGTAATTTCACCTGATACAGGCATGAATAAATCACTTACAGTTTTAACAGCTTCAACGGTACCAAAAGTAGCATCTTTAGCTAAAGTCTGGCCTTTGGTTTCTATTTCCACGAATACGATATCACCCAATTCGCCCTGAGCAAATTCTGTAATACCTACAGTTGCTATATTGCCTTCGATGCTGATCCACTCGTGTTCTTTTGTGTACTTTAAATTTTCAGGAAAGTTCATTATATTATTTTTGATTTTAAATTTTTGATTGTTGATTTTTAGTGGCTTTGTGCTGTAGGATTAATCCCAGATATGACTGAGGAGAAGACTGATTTTTTCTTTTAAAATATTGCGGTGAACAATGATATCGACAAAGCCATGTTCCAATAAGAATTCAGAACTCTGAAAACCTTTTGGCAAATCTTTACCGATAGTTTCTTTGATAACACGTGGCCCTGCAAAGCCTATCAGCGCTTCAGGTTCAGCGATATTGAAATCACCCAGCATTGCAAATGATGCGGTAATACCACCTGTTGTAGGATCGGTTAATACAGAGATATAAGGAACACCATCTCTAGCCAACAGAGCCAATTTAGCAGAAGTTTTTGCCATTTGCATCAGCGAGAAAGCAGCTTCCATCATACGGGCACCACCACTTTTACTGATGATGATCATGGGATGTTTGTTCTCTCTGGCATAATCAATTGCGCGGGCAATTTTTTCACCTACCACACTACCCATAGAACCACCGATGAAATTAAAGTCCATACACGCCACCACTATTTTGCGGCCGTTTGATTTACCCACAGCAGTTCTAACGGCATCTTTCAATCCGCTCTTTGCAATGCTGTCTTTGATCCTAGCTTTGTAAGGCTTGGTATCGGTAAAGTTTAAAGGGTCGCCTGAAGTAATATTGGGGTCGAGTTCTTTGAATTTATTATCGTCAAATAATATTTCAAAGTATTCTTTAGAGCTAATTTTATAGTGATAATCGCATGCAGGGCAAACGAATTTGCCTTCGATCAGATCTTTATGAGGAGTAATGGTCTTGCACCTCGGACATTTATCCCACAAGCCATCCGGGGTTGCTTTTTTTTCTTTTGTTTTGGTGGTAATACCCTCCGAAACACGTTTAAACCAACTCATAGTGTTACAAGATTAAAGGAAAGAATCGGATTAAGCAAGTGTAATTTCTTTAGCCAAATACACGTCCTGAATGTTGTTTAACAAGGCAATACCTTCATTCATTGGCTTTTGGAAAGCTTTTCTTCCGCTGATTAAACCTTGACCACCTGCACGCTTGTTGATAACTGCAGTTGTTACTGCTTCAGCAAGGTCGCTGGCGCCTTTACTTTCACCACCGCTATTGATTAAACCTGCTTTGCCCATATAGCAATTTGCTACCTGGTATCTGCACAAGTCAATCGGGTGATCAGTTGATAATTCACTGTAAACTTTTGCATGAGTTTTACCGAAGTTTAAAGCTGTATAACCGCCATTGTTGGTAGGTAATTTTTGTTTGATGATATCTGCCTGAATCGTTACACCCAAGTGGTTGGCTTGAGCGGTAAGGTCGGTAGCAGTGTGGTAATCGATGCCATCTTTTTTGAAACCGTTGTTTCTCAAGTAACACCACAGGATAGTTGCCATACCCAATTCGTGCGCTCTTTCGAAAGCCTGAGCCACTTCTACGATTTGACGGCCAGATTCAGGTGAACCAAAGTAGATAGTTGCACCTACAGCAGTAGCACCCATGTTCCAAGCATCATCAACGCTGCCGAACATGATTTGGTCAAATTTGTTAGGGTAAGTTAAAAATTCATTGTGATTGATTTTAACAATGAAAGGAATTTTATGGGCGTATTTTCTGCTGCATGCAGCCAATACACCGTAAGTAGAAGCAACAGCGTTGCAACCACCTTCTAAAGCCAATTTAACAATATTTTCAGGATCAAAGAAAATAGGGTTTGGTGCAAACGAAGCGCCCGCACTGTGTTCTATCCCTTGGTCAACAGGCAATATGCTCATATAACCTGTGCCGGCCAATCTACCGTGGTTGTACAAATCACTCAAGCTTCTCAATACCTGAGGTGAGCGGTTTGAAAGACCAAATGCACGGTCTACGAAGTCGCTACCCGGTACATGTAATAAGTCTTTACTGATTGTCTTAGATTGGTGGTTTAAAAGGTTATCGGCATCTGCGCCTAATAATTCTTGAATTTTTGAAATGCTCATACTTTTCTTAAAGGCTGCAAAAGTACAGAATTTTAAAAAAAGATAAAAATTGATTTACAAGGGATTGCAAAAAAAATGGAAGTGCCCGTTATAATTAGGTTTAGTCGACCCAGTTGGCCCTGTCCATAGGCGAAAACTGCCAAGGGGCACCATTGTTTTCGAGATTGGTGAGCATGCCATTCAGTTCCGAAGGCGCAGCACTTTGTTCCATTACTACGTATTGGCGCATTTGCATGATGATGTCTACCGGGCTGATGTTAACTGGGCAGGCTTCAGCACAGGCATTGCAGGTGGTGCAGGCCCACAGTTCTTCGGCTGATACACGGTCGTGCAACGATTTGCCGTCATGAAACTCTTTGCCGTTTTCTGCTTTGGCTTTACCCAATTCTTCAATACGGTCGCGGGTATCCATCATGATTTTGCGTGGCGATAATAATTTGCCGGTGATATTGGCAGGACAAACAGATGTGCAACGGCCGCACTCAGTGCAGCTGTAGGCTTCCATCAGGTTTTTCCAGGTAAGGTCGGTCACATCTTTAGCTCCAAAACCAAGAGGCGCTTCATAACCTTCAGGCGGTTGGGCATTAGGGTCTAGCATCAATTGTACCTCGGTGGTAACAGCCGGCATGTTCTCAATTTTGCCTTTTGGATTCAGATTGCTGAAATAGGTATTGGGAAATGCCATGATGATGTGCAGGTGTTTGCTGAACGGCACATAGTTTAAGAAAATCAGAATGCCTATCCAGTGCAGCCACCAGCAGGTTAACATGATAAAGTGCAGACTGTCTTCTGAAGCACCGTTAAACAGGGGTTTGAACCAACTGCTCACGGGCATATTGCTGATAGTAGGGTCGGCTGCGTTCATTAACAGCAAGGCGACCATTAAAATGATTTCAATGAATAGGATGGCATTGGCATCAAAAATAGGCCAGCCTTTCATTTCAGTTCCTGAAAAGCGTTTTACTTTTGAAACGTTTCTTCTTAATAGAAATACTACACAGGCCACGATCACACCTAATCCAAGAATTTCAAAAAAGCCGATGGCGATATTGTAAAAACTGCCCAATAGCGGTTGAAAAATGCGGTGTTCACCGGTAAGACCATCAATGAGGATTTCGAGCACTTCTATATTAATGAGTACAAAGCCTACATAGATAAGGATATGGAAGAAACCGGCAACGGGGCGGAACACCATTTTGCTTTGACCGAGGGCCACGAGTGACATGGTTTTAATGCGTTGGGCATGGTGATTGTTCAAATCAAGGGGTTTACCCATATTGATATTGCGTCTGATGGTGCCAATGCTTTTAACAAAGAAATACACACCAATGGCAGAGCAGATAAAAAAGATAATTTGTGAGACCATGCTTTAAATTGGGTTCAATATTAAAACAAAAGCGGAGAAAACGGAAGAAATTTAATAGAAATTAGCGGGTAAATATGGGGGGATGGGGGAGGAATGTTGCATAAAAGTAGTTGTATTATCGGGGCTTGGCATGATTTATTGGAATAAAAGGAGAAAAAAAGTTGGGATTGAGAAAATTTTTAATATTTTTGCACTCCCAATTTTGAGGTACCTTAGCTCAGTTGGTAGAGCAAAGGACTGAAAATCCTTGTGTCCCTGGTTCGATTCCTGGAGGTACCACCAAATCGGCATAATTGAAATTTTTATCAGTTATGCCGATTTTTTTTTGCACCAAAACCTGCTTCAGATGGGCGATGTAGGAAAATAATGGATTTATTTCCGGAGTTCGACACTGGTCAGTTTTCTTATTATAAGTCATTCCCTTTGGAAATACTAGATTTTGAAGCATGGTTTTAACGGAATAATCACTGGAAGTCCATAGGGATGGGAGATTTGCAGTAAAAACAAGCAGTTTATCAATTGATTTTTCAAGGTTCGACACTTTCACATTGCATTTTTCCAATTCCCGATTAATTTCAGTGCGCTCTTCCTTGAATTTTTCAGTAAACTTCAAATATTGGTCTTTGGTAATTTCTTCCAGAATAAACCTTTCTTCTATTCTTAATATTCTGTTATTGACTTCTTGAAGTCTTGAGCGGATTAATTGCTCATCGGCTTGTCTTTGCTCTAGATGGTGAGATAAAGTGTTTAACATTTCCTGTCTCACCAGTTGATTAGATTGGTCTGTCAGAGTTAGTCTAAATGGTTCAAGAAGGGTTAAGAACTTATTGTGTATTTGCTTAGCATTTTTATTATTGCAGCAGCCTACTGTTCTGCATTTATAATACCAAAGATTCTTCTTTTTTACAATATACCCAGGCATTGAGCTACCACATTGATCGCATTTGATAAAATTCTTCATTGGAATAGCGTCATTCTCTATTTTAAAATTGTACCCTTGAGGGTTTACTTTTAAAAGTTCATTTACCTTGAGAAAAACTTCCTGAGAAATTAATGCTTCATGATTGCCAGGTACAACTTTTCCTTCAAGTGCATTATGACTTATAAGACCACAGTAAAATGGGTTTCTGAACATTGCTGATATTCTTTGATGAGAAATCTTTAGGCCCAAAGTATTCAGTTTGATTTTTATTGACTCATTTGATAGATTTTCATTCGCCTTCCATAAAAAGGCTTTTCTGAGCAACTTGCCAGTATCATTAATAGTTATTAATGCCTTGCCATCTTTTCTAATCATATCATATCCTGTAGGGGCTTTATGGCACCATTCTCCTCTTAAAAGCGCCTCCTTAACCCCTGACATGCATTTCTCTCGCCTTAATTGATTGTCGTATTCGGAAAAAATGTATTGAATATTTTGTTGTAAACTGCCACTGGAAGTGCTAGCATCTGTTGGTTGTGTTACAGATATAACTAAAATACCCTGTTTACGCAGTTGCTCAGTTATGTAAATAGCATTTCCACCACTTCGACTAAAACGGTCAACGCTATAAACAATGATATAAGCAATTCTTTCATTACTTTTTTTGACAAATGAGAGCATTTTATTAAACTCATTTCTTTCATCATTCTTTGCACTTTCATATGTCCCTCCAAAATAAGTAACAACATTGTAACCCTGTTTTATTGCAAAAAGTTCGCAGGATTTTTTTTGAGTTGATAAACTCATATTATTATCAGCTTGCTCTTTAGTTGAAACCCGGGTATATATAACGCAATTATTACTATTATTTAAATTTTGATGCTTTCCCTTCCCAAAAGCACTAAATACACTTAGATCTTTGTTGTCTGAATTCATTGGCTTCATTTTTATATGGCTTTTATGAATTATGTTTATTTTAAAATATCATTTTCCGAATCCAATTCCTGTTTTTCGTAATGATAAGCAAGTATAATACAAAACTCTCGAATAGTATCTATCATTTTTTGTGCCAAACAATCATCTATATGAGCAAACTCAGGGCACTCTTTTAGCTCCTGTATGGTTATTTTCTTTTGATTATTTGAATCCCTATTCACTTGTGACAATTTGAATGCTGCCACAAAATTGAACTATAAAATTCGTGTAAGTGCTCAACTTGAATTCAAGTTGAATCCATTTTTTTAATTGCGTTTCTTTTTGTCTAATCCCTCAACATAATCCAAGTATCCTTTTGCAAGGTCATCAAATAGTTTTGTGCTATCAGCATTAGAGTTGCTAAAATCTTTACTTTTTGAGGAACCAGATTGCCAGTTTTTAGCCAATTCTACATCAAAAACAACAGCTAAGCCTTCTATTGCTTTTGTAATTTCAACAGTGTTATTCGCTATGGCATTAGAATGAAAAAGGCCATAAACTAACCGGTAAAAGTCTGACTTAGGTCGATTCCATTTAACAACTGGCTTTGAATTGATTTGTTCAATGAAATTATTCGTTATCTTCCGTCCAGCGATTTGCAGTTCTTTTTTAAGAAAATCAAAGTACTTTTGTTGAGCAAGCACCATAATTACATCTATCCCTAATAATGAGTTTAATTCGTTGGCATTTTGCATTTTATTAAAAGCCAGTTCCAATTCTTCATCATTTAATCCATAAGTACTTTTGAAAAGTTGGGAATAAGCCATATTAAATTCAGTAGCTTCAATTGAGGATATTGTATTTATTACATCTTCTGGTTGATTTAAAGAAAGTAGGTATGTTATTTCAAGCTTATCAGTCGTTAGAAGGAAATCCCTTGTTTTGATTAACTCTGAGGTTAAAACAGCAATTTGTTCCTCTTTATTAAAATAATAATTTTTTGAATGATTAAGCTGACCCTTCATTCTTTCAAACATAATAGAAGCGTACGTATCATATTCGTCCCTTTTTTCTAATACTGCTCTCCTGAATGCTAATTCTATTTCTTTAAATGTTAAAGGAGTTTTCTTTTCCATTGTTTAAGGGATGAAGGGTAATTAATATACAAACGTACAATAAGATATTTGTATTAGGTAGATTTTCAGAGTAAAAACTACGATTTGCTGGCAGTGATTATTTACAAAATCAGAATGTATATCATTTAGTATTCAAGAGTTGATAAATCTCATTTTGTTTAGAAATATGTTATGTAATCTGCTCAATTATTACATAAATTCCTTACCACCGCCATACCATCACAACCCTACCTGTAAATACGTCTGCATTTTCCAAATTCCATAAACGGTGAATTTTATCATAACGTGTTAAAACACTTAAGGTAAAATTTCTGAATAGTTGCGAGGTTACTTGTAGCCCTCCTCCGGTTTTGAAGGCCCCATTTTTGTATTGTGTTTGCTCACCTAAGAAAGTTAAGGCTAATTTTCTTCCTGCTAAATAGGTGTGATTCGCTTGAATAGAATTAGAGTTTAGTGAATCGACAAATGGCGCAGTAATATTCTGCATACAACTGATGATACTGGTATGCCTTTTACCCAATTGTAAGGTATTCACCATTGTTCTGAGTTCATAACCCACAGTCCCTAAATTACCTATCTGCATGGCCGAACGGGTGTAACTCATTAGCCCTATCCAATTAACAGACTTATAACGTTTTTTATAAGTGAGTATCGCTGTCGTAATTGAGAATTGATTATTGGTTCTGTAAATGCTATCCGGGTGATTATTGCCTTGCTGATACGGACTATATCCCAATGATAAATTCGGATATTTTTCAAATACTGTAGACAGTTTTAAACCATACCCTTTCATTCTGTTTGTGGCTTTATTGAGTTCTATCAAATTATCACGCATTTCTTTGTAGAATCCAGAAAATTTTACTTTCTTTTTAAAAAATTGTTGTTCATACTTAAACTCAGCTTCTCTGAAATTGCGTCTTAAAAAAGGATTGCCCACTGTATGAAATGCTGCGCCTGTTTGTTTTATGCTTGCTTCTACTTTTATTGTTGGCTTAACAATTTGTGTTGCTTTTATTTGAAATGCTTTGTTAGCAGATGCGCCAAGCACAGCTGAATTATTATTTGCAGTAATTGTTTGAGTGTTTTCAGAATAGCGCTCCCTGTAGCTGCTTTGAGCAGCATTGGCTTCTACCAATGTATTCTTCAACACTTCAAATCGTGCATGAATATTCAATACCCCATTACTAATCATTGGCAAATTAGGATTGGCGTTGGACTGATCAAATGCGTACAAATATTCAGCTGACAAATGATTGCCTTTTAACTCACCTATGCCATATCTTATAATGCCGATACTTCTGTCGTACACGGGTTTAACGGCTGAGAATGGACCGGTGAATTGTTGGGTGGTTTTACCCAGGGTGATATCGTAAAATGTTTTATCTTTATTAATCCCAATATCTATACCCTTTATTGATGCCGCAAACAAAGTAAATTCTGAATATTGCGGATTCACAATACCTATTCCAAAACGATCAACTGCTAATATTGTTTTTATCAAACTATTACCGGGTAATTGTTCTTTGGCCATTTTCCGCAAATCATCAGGATTGCGGATACTATTGGCTTTTTGTAATAACATGGCTGAATCCTGTTGACGCAGATCTTCTATTTGTTGGCGTTTGTTTTTTAGTGTTTCTAACTGTTGTTGCATCCGCAGATATTTTCCCAATCTTGCAGTATCTGCCTTATCTTCATATTGCCCTTTGGCATTCATCAGTGAATCACCTGCTTCTTTTTTATAGTGATTGATAATTGAATCACTTTGTTGCTTGAGTTCTGCTTCTATTTTTTGTTTTTCTTCTTCGCTGGCATTTTTCAGTTTTTCTTCTGCTGCCAGCCGTTGTTGAGCGATATAAGCTTTGCTTTTTTCTTCAGCCTGCTGCTGTAGCGTTCTATTCAATTCATCAGCATCAGGGATTTTACTTTTCAGACCATTGAGTTCTTGCTCGTAGCGCTGGGTTTCTAAGGTGTTTTTTTGTAAATCAAATTCTCTCAATTTATCCAGTTTTTTGGCATCGTCTAATTCTTTTTGAATATCATTGGCCGCTTGTTGCCTCATGGCATTTACATCCAATCTGAAACTAAAAAAATTACTTTGATAAGTGTTGTTGTTTTCTGTTGTAAAAAAGAAATTGGCCTTAAAGGGCAAACCAAACAAACTGATAGTAGGAGCAATATACAAACGGCTATACATGGGCTCATTGCGCATCATGGGGTTCTGGGCTGTAGCGGCAAAACTTTCAGAACGCACTTCGCCTGTAAATTTAAAAGCGGACTTTAATATTTTTTTAACAGGTGGTTTGCTTAAGCTTGTTGCTTTTTGTTGGTATTTAGTAGCAACACCTTTTACAGGTTGAGTTTGTTGCTTTATACTAGCCTTGCCTTTTGTTGCTAATTGTGACCTAGCGTTGCTATCTGTTTTGCTCTTTGCTGTAGTTTTTTGATCTGTTACCCAAGCATTGCCCATTGTTTTATTGCTTTGAATAACATTTTTTGCGATACTTTTTTGAGAATCAATAGCCTGATTTGCTTGTTGTTGTTTTGCGTTGCGTATGCTATCTGATTGTATTTTCATATTGCTCTTTTGTGTAGTTGATGAACTATCCCTCACTTGTGCACTTAAATACATATAATGAAACAACAATATAAAGCTGCAAAATTTGAGCATTAATAGCCAAATCTATGAACTTAAAACTACATTACAAAGTATTTTATTGAAATTTTCAAATAATTAAAAAATATTTACCATTATCTTGTATTTATAAAACAATAATGGATTCTATATCATCCTATTAAATTGAGGTATTAAGCAATTTTCAAAAGGCATTATCTGTTTCACTATCCTAGATTGCTTCTGAGTATTTAACGTATTTATGAAACTCTTTACTATTGGCAGCATGCATCTAATTTTAAGAACTAATGGCTCAGGCATACCCAATACCAGAAGTGTCGTAATTGCAGCTCTTCACATTATATGACTTGATATTAAATCACAAAATCTATAAACGCTTCTTTATTGTACTCTTTCGTTGACCTCTTTTGCTTCTTACTTTTCCAATTTTGTTTGTCCAGCCGGCTAAATATCCATTTGTATTAAATTGGTTTATGGAGTGGCGGTAATAGAATGATTCTGCTACCCCACAGAAAAAAATAGATTGAAATTAACTGCATTTACATTGATTTTTAGGCTGTATGTATCCTTATTATTATAACATCAAATTCTTACTTATTTGGCTGATAAAAATTTCCTTTCTTGTTGTATGGATAAATCATTAATGAGTCATCTAATTTCATATTTTTTACAGATATCCAATATTTATTTATGTTTCCAAAGGATTGAAAATTACGTATTGGAATTCTCCTTTCTTTTAACGCAAAAACTTCATTAATATCTTCACCCTTTAAAACAACTGGATATATAGAGAGGGTGTTTGTGTTCGCAAAATAATTAGATTGAATGAATAAAAAACCATAGTCAGGAGAATAATTCATCTCGATTATATCATTTCTCATGAGAAAATAATAATAAAAATTCTTTAAATCATTCACTGTAAAAGATTCGAAAGCGCTCTTACTTTTTTGCCACACAACAATAATCTTTAAGTTGGGATCATATTTATACCCATCAATACTATCAATTACAATCAAACTTACTGAATCAAATTCAGCAAGTTTAGCTTTGAAGGAAAAAAGTTTCCCATTTCCAAATATTATGAATAAATCATTTTCAACTAAAATTAAGTTATTTTTAAAAAGCTTATTGACAAAAGTATCATTATCTATAATTAGTTTAGATTGATTGGGATTGTGAATGAACATTTTATTTTGAATATCTGGAATGAGTTTATTCTTATAAAAAATATTGCATCCAAATAAACATACGATTAAAATTTGAATTATTATGTACTTCATCATGGCGGGGGTAAATTAGATGAAAATGACCTTGTATCAGTTGTTTGAGTAGTAGTAGTAGTAGTAGTAGTAGCAGATACAGTCACTTGCACACCGTTAATTCTATTGTTGGCTGGACATCCATCTGACCAACCACCTCCACGAGCACCCGTTCTTGATAATCTGAACCAACTAAACAATGATATACTTGTTGTTATTTCCGCTTCTGGATGCTCTGCTTGTAAGTCCCTTTTTGCTTGCCTTACTGCTTTGCGATTTCTGAAGCTACCTGAAATTTCTATTTTTGTAATAACTGTTTTTACAAGAGTTGTGGTAGTTGTTGTGCTATTAGTGACATTAACGACACCTCCGTATCCACTAGCCATACTATTGGTTGGTGGAATAGCTATACTCCAAGGAGCATCTGGAACTGGTGGACTTATAGTAATGCCATCACCTGCTTTTAGATTATTAATGAGTCCATTTACCATACCTTTTATTCCATCAGTGCTAACATTCCCATGCCGATGATCCATTAATCCAGTATTTACAACAACAGGTGGATTAGGTTCAATAGGTTTATGAGTAAAAGAACGTGGGGTAAAAGAATTAGACAAAATATTGCCCGCATGTGTTTCGGCACCTCCTCCTGCATCATCACATTTAGACCAAAGTGTATTATTTAATCCCCATGATCTATTATAATCAATATTGTAAAAATGAGATCTTCTCACAGTTCCTCCGTCGATCGAACCAGCAAATTCATATTGGCTGCATGGTTGCCCGGCAGCAATTGCAGCACTAATTCCAGCTGCAGTCGAAGGGATACCTTCGAGGCCACCACATTCAACATAACTTATTACTTTATTATTACAAAAGGAATAAGGGGTATAATCTGCATAGTTTTTAAAGAGTGGATCCTGGCTAAGAAATCTCCCTAATCTAGAATCATAAATTCTATAGGTGAACATTAAGCAGTTATCATCTCCATCAATTTCATCATCACTTTCCTGACCATTAAACCCATATTTATACTTAGCGTTAGGGTCGGTCCAAGTACGAGTTGGCATTGGGCTACCGAAGGCATAATAATCAGAAATGGTGGTAATGTCGGGTTCAAAGTAGTCAATTGCCCCGGCACCCGGTAAAATTCGCTTAGGAATTTTCTTATCACTTACTGTTACTAAAACATTTCCCAAGTGGTTGGAAAGTTCATACTGTTTAATAGCTAATTTGCGGTAAGTATACGTAAGTGTGTCATTGCTCAAATTCACTCCGCTATCGTATAACAGGGTCTTGCGGCTATCAATCCCCAAACGACTGCTACCGTACATGGCATGTTCGGTCACATAGAGTTTCCTAGGCCCTGAACAATTGTTTTTCATTGTTAGTTCATAATGTGCCATCTCATTACCTTGTACATCACGAAGATAATAAGAATACTTATATGTTGCACAATTCAATGGTTTAGGTTTTACAATCTTAACTATACGATTACCACCTGCATCATAAATAAACTCCAAGTCAGGTTTAATACTTCCTGAAGTACGGGTCACTTTCTTGATTTTGTCATATACTGTCCATTCGATATCCTGTATTTGCTCCGTATCATCGCGTTTTAAATTACCTGACTCATCGTATCCATAATTATTCAATGTGTTCACCGTGTTGTCTTGAGCATTTGTGAATGTCCCCTGATCATCAATATCATCACTAAAGGTTCCCAATGACACCCCATCATCAACATGATAAAGCTTATTGCTAATAAGACGACCGGAACCGGTTTTTCTATTATACTTGTAATCCATATTATCCATCAAGGTAGCACCATTGCCTCTTCTGCCTACATGTGTAATATTACCCATAGCATCATATTCAAACTGTTCAAAATAGTCTAATTGAGAACCTCCTCCGCTTTGCCATGAATTCGTTGATAAATTAATATTAAAAAAGCTTTGAGCTTCACTTAATCTATTCAATTGGTCGTACTTATACCCACCTCCCCTTACACTTGGCGTTATAGTACGCGATGAATTATAGGTGCTAACATCAGGCATAACACTGACCATATGACCGATATTTCCGTTCCAAAGATCATATCTGGATCCCAGTAAATCACTGCTTGCTGTACTAGCTTCAAATTTCAAAGTACTACTGTATCCTTTTACATCAGCATAATCACCAACATAGTAACCTAACGAATAGCCCATCGCGTCTTTCGCAGTATACTGCCGGGTACTGCCTGCCAACCCATCCTGCCCCATATCGCGATTACTTTGCATCGTATTGCTATTTACACCCTTTATCCAACCGTGAATAGTATAGGCATAATCCATCCCTTGTACTTTCAAGTCGCCCAATTCAGTTCTAGCCAGTAGACCATGGTTATAATAATTATACTCAGCATCATTATCCCACCATAAATCATCTCGACTTGTATTCACCTGGGTAATTCTGTTGTCTGCATCATATTCATACTTGTGATAATACTGGTCTTTGCTGCCTACATTGTAACATACTTTATTGACCTTGCCACTGACTAAATCATACTCATAAGTAATGTGCTTGATGTTTAAACCTGTTGCTAATAGTTTTGCTTCTTTTATTTCCTGCACCATATGGTCTACATTGCCATGAATATCATAACTGTAGTGAGTGGCGCTATTATAAGTCGCACTGTTATTATCAAATACATCTTCATAAGTTATGCTGGCAACACGTTTTCGTATATTATTCTGCACGAATACTCCCGTAGACACAAATTGTTCATCGTACCAGGTCTCCGTTACTTCAGTTCTACTACCCCCACTTATCCATGACAGGAACAATGAGTTATCCATTTGTCTGCCAACATATTGATCATTTATTGAATTAGACTGAGCGATTTCTCCTACCTGAATAATTCTGCCCAAATCATCATACAAAGTATAGCTATACGCCTTGGTTGCTTTATTATACTGTTTTGTATTTTGACTTACGGTCATTCGCCCTAACTTATCATACCAAAACAGGCTTGTAAATGTTTTATCTGTTTCCAGATTTTTAATATGACCACTAGCGCCTGCAAACACTACATGATTACGAGAACTGTAATCCATCGCCATAAGACTTGTAGATACCGGTGAACCATTATTATTTAAAGCAGATTTATCTTCAAACACCATATTGCCATTCAAATCATAAGATCTTATTACTTTACCGCCTGCTCCTAATAAAATGCCATTTAATTTATCATAAGCAACATAGCGAAGTAGATTTGAACTTCCTGCCGGCAGATTGGATGTCAAATCTGTTACAACAGATGTAGTCGTATTTGCTTTAAAAAACTTATTGTTATCGCAGGCAAAATACACTTCATCATAATTCATACTGATACTATTGATGCTGTAAGTACCCGGTGCGCCTGTATTTGTACCTAATGTAGATGTATTGTAAGTTGCTGTAAAGTATGCATAATTCTGATTACTGCCTCCAATATACCCTTTACCCAATTCATTGATGTATACATCGTTCCAGTCTACTGAACTTGTTGAATTATAAGAATAATATCCCAATGAACATTGCAGATCGGTATACTTACGTGCTATTTGCGCTTTGCCTGTGGTATAAATATTGTCTGCATTCCAAACTGATACGCCTGTAAATACTGGTGTTGTAGAAGTTGTTACTAATTGTGCTTTATTAACCGTCCAAATATTGCCCATTGTATTGGTATAAATGGTCGTCCCATTTTCGCCAACAGTCAAACCTAGCCCATTTTTCTTATTAACATGCACAGCATTCAATGCATATGGCATTTTATAACACTTATACCAACTACTTGACAAATACTTTGTAGTAAATCCATATTGACCATAGACAACAAGATTGCCTCCAATATCTGATACCCCATTTAATATCTCACCTGACACATTAGGAATGCTTAAAACAGATACTGCTGAGGCTATAGTGGTTTGCAATAAAGTTAATTTCTGTCCTACTATACTAAACTTCGTATTACTTGAATTATAACATACATCATTCAAATTGTAAGCTGTATAACTATTAGGAAGAGTTATACCACTACCTGTACATTTTAACAGTACCCCATTATTACCTGCAACAATACCATCAGTTGTGGAAGAAAATGCACAGCTATTAAGTTGCAAGGCTGTACCTGTATTAATCATCTGCCAGGTACTTCCACCATCAGTTGATTTCAATAATGTTCCATCGTCACCTGTAGCATATACTGTATTAGTTGTTGTACCTGAAGTTGTAGGCACCTCAAAAACATCTCTCAACTTTAGGGGATTTGTGTTGGCTGAATTATTTGACCACGTATTTGACCCGGTATTAAATTTTGCATTGGCGCCCAAAGCTCCTACCGCTATTATACTTGAATTGTCTTTATACAATGCCAAGCCTGTTTCTGTTAAACTATTAGAACCAAGTATAGCCATGGTTGATGTCCAGGTTGAATTGGTTTTGTATAGCACACTGTTAGAACTAACATTAAGTGCATACAAATCGCCACTACTTCCATAAAAAGCAAAATCAGCATAAGTAGCCCCTGAGTGAGAAATATCTGTAAAACTATAAGACCCTGAATATATACAGTTGTATATTTTTCCTGTATTGGTTAGAACTGCGCCTTTATTGGTTGATGCAAATTTGATTCCACTGTACCCGGTTACCCCACTAATAGTGCCAAAAACAGCATACTTCACTTTATCTCCTATAATTTCTGCCTTCAACAACTCATTTGTTCCTGAAGATGCCAAATAAATTTCTGAAATACTTAACGCACTGACCCCTGCAAAATTCTGACTTGTATTGGCCTGATTGATTTTTTTCTGCACCAATTTACCATTGCTGATATTTGCAAAATCGATATAAGCCAGCAAGCCATTATCACCCGCAGCATACCCCTTGCCATTGCTTAAATCATAAATTGAAATATCATTATATGATCCAATTATAGAAACAACCGTCCATGTATTACCCCCATTAACCGTAGCATACAATTTCCCATTATTGGCGAGTGCTATGCCTTGTGAGGTAGTTTTGAAATACAATCTTTTAAAATTGACGACTGTGCCTGTTGCAATTTGCAGCCAGTTAACACCCCCATCACTGGTTTTGAAAACTCCTCCATTTACTCCAGCAGCAAAACCATCATTGCTATTAATCATATAAACAGCATTCAAATCAGTCGCTCTGGTATTTGTTTTAATACCTAAATCTGTCCATATTGCTGAAGACCAAACATTTGAATTAACAAAAATTCTATTGATATCACTTGAAGCAGCCGGCATTGTCACCGCAATAAGCATTTTATCATAAGATGGTGTTCCGCCATATATATCAGGTGTTATGCTCAACACATTCATTCCACTGGTAATATTTGTATTGATATTTGTAAATGTCCATGAAGAACTGAAAGTACATTTGATTACCCGACCTTCATCTCCTACAATAATGCCATTAGAAGCATCCTTAAAATACAGGTCATTTAATTTTTTAAAATCATAATCTGTAATTTTAACGAGAACAATATTCCAGTTAATGCCACCATTTGTTGTTTGCAGGAATAATCCATCATCACCCACAGCAAATCCGTCATTTGAATTAACCATTTGAACCTTGTTTACATCTGCTGTTCTAGGATCAATTTGAATCCAATTCAAACCACCATCAATTGTTTTGTAAATATAACCGTAACCTGTTGCATCTTTACCTACGCAAAATCCTTTATTGCCATCAACAAATTGGATATCAGTAATTGTAACACCTCCTGGTATTCCAGCACTATTATCCACTTGCCATACATCTATTTTGTCATTATCAGGTACGCTTTGTCGTTTTAACTGATTGAGGCTGTTATATTCATAATTGGTTTTAAGATAATGTTCATTGAAAACGGTTTGTGTTTTTGCGGCTCTGTCTTCTTTTATCATATCTCCATAAGTGGCCAAATCTATCAGCTGCACTCCTTCAGGAGGAACAGTTGCCACCAAATTTCCTGCTTGATCATAATAATAAAGAGTGTAATGGTAATCCTTTGTTGGTATTGTTGCATCAAAAGTTTCTGTTAATGAAAGACATTTAGAATAATAAGCTATTCTGAAATCAGTTGTCATAGCAAGTATCTGATCATCATACCTTTTCTTCGCATTATAAATTGCCTGATTCGTTTTAAATACTTCACAAGGATCATCGAATTCAGCATATACCGGAGATAGACTATCTTGAACACAAAAAGTACGTTTTTTATATTCCCTTTCATTTGTCTCAGTTTCAAACGAGCTGAACATAGGACTCATTAGTTCACTATTCTGCTCACACCATTCCTCAACAGTCAACATATTAGGCCCATAATTGTTTCTAACATACCATGAATAGCCAATATAACAATCGCATAATTCAGGATCATAAGCAGGTGGTTCAAAAGGCGGTACATATCCCGATTGTTTTGCTGCTTCTGCCAGATAAATATATGTCTCATAATAATTAGGCCAACAATCATTATTAACACAGCCTTGAGCTTGAAACTCCGCAAATGACATCGCAGGATTTGGGAAAAGTTGTAAATACGTATGGCTATTATATGCCCCTGTAAGATATAGTGCATATCTTAAGTAACATTTACAATCAATAGTATCATCATATGGCGGCATTGGATCAACTGGACTTCCGGGAGTAAGACTGTTAAATAAATTTACAGCATTATCAGCAATCTGCCAGTAATTGTAGCCAAAATGTTCACAATCATCTCCAGTAGGATCTGTTGATTCAGCGCAATCGGATGCATAAACACTTAAAGTTTTAGGAGGGAAAGGAAAGGGTGGAGGATTTAGCTTAAAAGTTTTAATATAATTAATATAATTATCTAGACAATCACAATCAAACCCAGATGTCAATGGTTCAATGGTAATTTGATCTGTAGGGTTATTCAAATTATATTCAAATACAGCACTGTAATAAAGAATATACTTTGGACACAACTCTGTAGTGGCTTTACACTTATTAACCATATAAGTCTGATATGAAGCTGGTGGTATAGTAGTACTTGTATATGATTTTAAATAGTTAATATAAGATCCTAAACAATTACAATCAACATCTTCCATATCCACAACCGGAACCGTGAGATGACTAGGATTATTTCCATATACATTTGAATTGTATAAAATTGTAGCTTCAAAAGTGGCTTTTGCATTTTCTGCACATGGGTCAGGATCCGGACCTTTATACTGAGGTTTTCCACAATAACAAGAGCGAATTGGAATACAAGAAGTATACCCCCCTACCTCTTCCTGTTCTCCATTAGCAAAATTTGCAAGCATTTTAAAATGGTATGTTTTAGTTCCATTCTGAAAACTCTGGTCGGCAAAAAGCTGTTCAATTGAGATGATATTGCTAAAATCCCTTGGCCCTGTAATAGGTTCAACATCTGTTGGGAGATGAAATAGATGAAGGTTACAGGTATTAAAAGGTATTGGTGCAGATGATGTCGCATATACATTTATTTCTGCTGTTAATCCTGAAGTATTCGCAGTTATATTTTCAAATTGTGTATGATCGCCTGCTCCAATATATGACTCCAATAGGTCTGTATATCTAATATTTTCAGATAGATTTTGTGGTGTGATAGAAGTTGTAAAAATATCATTTAATAATAACTCAAGATCTCTTGCTGCCTGATGCTCCTTGGTTTCACAATCAAGTGGAATAGGTTCATAGCAAGAAGCCATTTTACCTTCAGAAATAGTTCCTCTTATAATCACCTTTTGCAATGGGGCACTTACAGTTGGTTCATACCAAGCCGTTATATAGAATCCATGTTGTGTATTAGAAGGATCAAGTTCAAGATTTGTAAAATATTTAATCTTATATAGATCAGCTACAGCAAAAGAAGGATTAAAACTAGTAAATGAAATAGTTATTTTGTTTGCATAAGAAGACACATCGTATATTTCAAAATCTGCAACAGAAGATGACGGTTGTTTCCACCTTAAATCACTGCTGGCTGACCCTGGTATAGTATTTCTAATAAATCTATTGAGGAATGTATTGTAACCTGTTTCAAGGTTTATTGCAGATGTACTCGTCATTTGCCCACCATTTGCCAGTGAGCTCATCAGATTGATTAATCGTGATCCAAAATCAGTTGATTTGCATTGATCGTAGAACTTGCATGTTCCTAAAGGTAGACAAGTTGCCCCTATAACTTTCACCAAAATATCAGGGGTAGATGGATTGGCGTCATCATCCAACAATGCATTTATAGAGAATCCATATGTACCGGTATAGGTGTTCAATATACCAACTTTAATATTTGTAAAATCCTTAACCATACTCCATGTATAAGATGAAGATGGCAATTGGAGATACATTGAACATGGTGATAAAACACTGCTACCATCGACAAATGTTATTTCAAGTTTCCGAGGGTTTATACCGCTTATTGTTGGTGTATAAGTGTATTCAACATATCCCGAACCTGATACCGAACCAGTAACACCTTCATATAATAAATTTGTAAATGCATAATGTGTATTTAATGCATTAGAAGTCAACAAACCTCCACTTGACGCCAAAGAATGCAACCAAAATGCTAAATCAGCTTCAGCAGGGCAAATACCTGTTTTATAAAAGGTATTAAACTTTGCCTTTTCTTCATCACCTTTTATTGGATGCTCTCCAATACTAAAACGCATTTTTTTGTCCTTATAAAGTATGAATGTATTATAATTACAGGGCTGTACATCGTTATCAAAAGGTGCTGAACCCCAATACCTCACAAAAGCAGACTCGAATGGATTAAATTGTTCTGAACCTATGCACCCATTATATCCCTTACCACACGAAGATTCTCCTGTACTTATAGCAAAATTATCAGCTGCAATCTTTAATATTTTTTGTTTTGCTGAATAATAATACGATTTATATTGTTCCCACATTTTGTCGTTCTGAGGAGTTGAACCCGAACCAAATGAAATACAACCTGAACTTATTCCTCCAACAGTTCCATAATATGATGGGCACAAAATAACTTTTGCAGCCATCTCTTTCATAGAAAATCCACTGATAAGAAAATCATCCAGTTCATTTTTCATGTCATTATATTGTGCAATTCCATCAGCAACTTCATTGAAATATGGATCTGAATCAAGAATTGCATATTGATTCCCTGCATCTATCCATCCATTTGTTACTGCAGTAGAATACGACTCAACAAATTGCACATCAGCATCAAAGTTTTCACTACTTTTTACTGCATTTCCAGATGTATCCATGGTATTTAAAATACACCACTTATAATAACAATATTCAGGATGGTATTTAACAAGAGATTGTGCCCAACTTTCTTGCCAGTATGTTACAAAATCTTTAGGATTACTTAAATTCTCAGGATAGGTATATTTCAAATTATTGACTGTAATAATGGATGTGGTTGCAGGAAAATAACCACCACCTTGCAGAGGAATAACAGGAATCTTACTTCTTGTATATCCATCCTTTTCAAAATACCCATCCGACTCACTTCCGTTTCTTCTTAAATACTTTGGATTTTTCCAATAAGCTGCATTAGGATCTGTACTTGCTAAACCATCGGGTAAATTATTGTTAAAATTTAGAATACTTAATGGGAAACGATCTGCATTAAAGCCTGTCAATTCAAGACTATCATACCACTCAGCATACTGACCACCCGGCATCATATCAGCCAACATTGTTTCGTATGCTTGCTCGCAAATTGAAGGTGATTTACATTGTTCTAAACATTCATTGTATTGATTCAACCAATCTTCATAAGTACCTTTTCCTGTCAAAACAAAATTATCGGATGCGCCAAGACTTTCAATACAAGACACACAATCATCTTCGCAAGAAATACCCTCTAGCTTCACTTGTTCTTCCTCTAATATTGTTTCATAGCTTTTAAAACATGTATTATTAGTTGCATCAAGATATTGAGTGAGATAATAATCATAAGCTTCTTTATTAACTGTCAAAACTTTTGAAATCTGATAATTCCCTAATTCCATGTTAGTTATAGTAAACGAAGCCGGGGCATTCCCTGATGGAACAAATACTATCTCATTACAAGCATTATTAAGTGTCAAACTTCCTACTCTTACAACATTACTGTAGATTAAAACTCCACATTCATCTCTAATCTTCAACTCCAGGTCGTAAACACAATCAAAACAAATGCTTTCTAACAAACAGGGATCTGTAAATGTCTCCGGAGTCAAATCATAATCAAAAGTATGATTTAACCCTGGTGTTGACACAAGATATTGAGTATTAAAAATTAACGATGTTTCTGCAATATCAGGAAGGTTTAGCAAACTTGACTCATCGGGATTTTTCGCAAATAAATCTGCATTTAATGTTGTTTGTGCAGTTGTTGAACTCTCAATGTATCGAACATTGCCCGGAGTATTTCCGCTCAGCGCTGTAGCGATTACATGTCCTTCCTGATCAAGGTATGAAATACTGACCTGTCCATTAGGATCTATCACTACATTTTTTTTATAGTGTCTCACATAACCAACTTCAGACCCAAATAATCTATCCAGTTCTTCTTGAACTGGTCTACCATAGTAATATTTAGTTTCTTTTCCTCCCCCTAATTGATGATCGGGTCCTACTCCTCCCATTGACCTAACTCTACCTGTATTATCAGGAGTATATTCAACCTGATTAAAAGGAAAATTCTGTGCATCCGGTAAATAACTTTGATGATATGCTATTAAAGTATTTGCTGGAGAGTAATACTGGGAAGAGCCGCTGGTTGTTGCCATTCCATCAGCTTCAACATCACATGGTTGGCCTGTGATATCTTTATCGAAATCATCCCTAGAGTATTTAACGCCACTCATGTTTTTATTAAAATCAGGATAATAGGTAAGGGCAGGTGATTGAGCCGGTACGGGTAAGATATCAATTGCTTTCCTTCCCTGAAAATCATAAATAGATTCCCCTACAATTGCTGTATCAGTCGTATTTACTTTTGTCACTGTCTGCCTGTTTCTTAATCCACCGTCATAATAACCTACAACCTCTTTTTTCTTTCCTTCTTCAGCATATATACTGCTGTATTGCCAGTTAAAAAATGAAATGTGTCCAGTTGTGTAATAATAAGTACTACTGCCACATGAAAGGGAGGTTAATCCTGTTCCGGCATCCGGTACACTCCAATCACCATTAATAACTGTAGTTAAACTTGTTAATTTTCTACCAACGCCCCTCAACCTATAAATAACATAACCCCGTTCATAAATTAAATTAAGTTTATACGTTAAATCTTTTGTTGTAATTCTTGAGCTGTTATATTTAAAATTATACTCAATTGCAGATGCTGCAATGGTTGATGCAAGACTTGTATTTGAATAATCATCCACATAAGTCCATTCCAGTTCATACTCCTCTGCTCCACTTATTGGCGACCAGCTTAAATTCAATTCATCCATTTCACCATCACCATTCAAATCAGAAGCAGAACCACTTACACAACTTGTAGAAGTTGAAGTAAAATTCCAATAACGCTCAATATTAACACCATAGGAGATCACCAAATTATCTTCCGGATTTGTCACCGGGACACCTGTTACAGCATTAGTTACTTGTAGTATTGTAACCTGCATTCTATGCGCTCCCGAAAAATTATAAGTTGCATAATCTTTATAAGCGACACCTGCTGTTGGATCATACTCTACAAATAATGTCTTAGTTGTTGTGAAAAAAGTTTTATTATTATCCCAATAATCTATTTTTAATTGAACATTATAATGATATATATTGGATACCAACGTAGCATACTGATGATTTACAGCCAATTTTACATAATCAGTCACCTTATTGTTCACAAAACCTGATGTAACTGGCAAACTTGCATATTGGTCATCCTGAACATTGCCCCCGACAGTTCCTGCAATTACTGATGCTCCACTTATTGTTGTTTGGAACTGTAATTTTACAGCATGTAAATTGAATGCACAAATCACGAAAAATATTGTCAGAAAGTGCTTTTTCAGAGACATAAATTTTGAAAATTTATTTTGCATAGCGTTATCAGATTATTTTTGAATATATTGGTTTAAAAAGGTAAAATTTTTAAAACGATCTAAAGGGACATATAGATTATTTTGTTTCTTCAGAAACGATTCTATTTTAAATTCATCCTTATCAATCTTTGAATTATCGATGTTCGTATAGGAAATTGTTATTTTGGGATTACTAATATCGTCAAAACCGGGAATCACTGCATTTGTATAATAAATAGTTATACTGCTTACAGTATAGGTTGCATTCTCGAAATTTATTTCAACTTTATTAAACCCAGTATTTGCATCAGTAGACAGGTTGAAACTCAACTTTGATTGACTATTATATTTTGTCAACGTAATAGATTTGCACATTTCTATTGCTGCATTGAGACTATTTTCAATTAGTTGAGGCTTTTGAACCGGATTAGACAGCAGCATTGTTTCATTAACTGTATCAATAACAAGGCGTTCATTTGTATTTTGAATTGTTTCTATTCCAACAAGTAAAGAATGTTCACTTGTACCACTTCTCTTATAAAAACCTGGCAAACTTTGAAAAACAAGAGTATCATTATGGTTTTTAAAAATTTCATAGTTGAGATTTGCTGTAAAATACTTTGATTCAAGAATTTTATTGTTAATTTTTCTGACAATCTCTTTTGCATCAGTTTTTTTTAAATTCTGATCCTGGGCATATGTATTAAAACATACCAGTACAAAAACAAACATCAACTTACTTTTAATATCCATAATTATCTTTTTGGTGAGTTTTCTCTTGATTCCTTAATTGTCATAATACCTCGTTCTGTTTCTTTTTTTACCCTTAATAATGTACCTTCATTATCATATTCATAAATTGTTGCATAATTATTATCATCAAGTGTTGCAACCAATTTCAAGGAAACGGGGTCATATACATAAGAAACGAAACCTCCATTTGCAGGATGAATTCTAATATCATCAAATAAAGCAGATCCGCTATTGGTGCCTAAATTTATACTGATATCTGTTGCCCCTATAGGGATATCAAAAATAAAATACACTCTCTGCCATTTATCTATAATTTTACCTGATGCATATATTTTTGGCAATGTTGTTGTCCCGCCAGAAAACTGGATCTCTATATATGGATTGGCATAGGTTTCAATATCACTAGCAGCTCCTACTTCTTTAACCCATGCACTAATAATATATTTTCCGGGTTCAGGATTGAACGATGTTAGGCAATTTTCACAATCAATCTCAGGTGAATAGCAACTTGATGGTGCTGTATAAGTATTTGAAGCTTGACATTTTATAAAATCTTCGGAGAAGAAATTTCCTTTATATAATTTGGCCGTCACAGTATGAGATGCTCCATCTGCAATTAAATTATTTATCGTAAAGGCATATGAACTGCTATATGGCGCGTAATAAATTTGACTTAAGTAGCCATTTGATATGACTAAAACTCCTGATGAAGGAACCGTTGAAAAATTAACAGTACCTGAAAGTGTAAACTCATTATTAGAACAGGATGAAGGTGTTAGGCTAATACTACTGATTGCACAGATACTATCTGAACTTGGAGGACATTCATCTACTTCAAACTCATGCTCCCATTTACATTTTGTTGTAGTTGTCCCAATGAAAGTATACATCCCTGACCCAATAACTTTGATCATTTTACCACTATTTGACCCAATAATACCAGGACCCGACCACCAGTATTTTTGAAAGCCTTCGGATACAGATATTTCTCTATAATCATCAATGCAACTACCTATTGTTACCTGACTGTTCAAACATTCACCATCAAGATAAGCATAGCCTACATGTGCCCCTAGGGCGCAATCTGAAACAATGAACTCAATTTTAATATTTTTCCCTTCATACTCCTCTAAGGGAATACCAACACTTGTCCACTGCTTATAGTAAAAGTTACTAGTTGGAGATACTCTTGAAAAATTTTGTGCCAGTTCAGAATTTGATGAATTTGCAATAACTACATATTTTGCACAAGACACTTCACTAACATAATCACAATTACTATCCAAAACTAATACTCGTACGCGAAAGAAAGGTTTTTCAGCATCGGTGTGTGAAGATCCTGGATCTTCCAATACAACAGCATACTTATATATGTACATTGGACTTCCTGAACCAACAGTCATAACTCTTTCTATTTTGGATGCATGGGCCCCATTGCTTGTATTTTCCAATCTTACAGAATATGTGCTTCCTGGACAAACAACAGGCAAAATAGATCCGCCAACCGTTGGATCGTAACCTGCACCTGTTTGAATTGAAATTCTAGCAGGTGATGCTGCTAATATAAAATTATGGCAAGAATGATTGCCGAAGGTACCATCAGAACACGCAGCGCCATCATAAGCATCCCAAGTTGACAAATCTCCATTTTCAAAATCCACATTAACACAATCTGTTGAGGGGCTACAACCACCTGTAGTTATTGATGTCGAAGTATTTATGTGATCATAATCTTTGATTAAAGAATCGCTATGCTTGATGAAATAAAGCGCCTTGTCCGTATAAAATTCTTTTTTTTGTTTCAGCCAGGCATCATGGTTACCTTCGATATTTTCAAGAACGAATGTAGAATCACTTAAAGCTGTATTGAAAAAAAACAACTTATCGTCAACCAATGTATTGAAATATACTTTTTGAAAGTTAATATAAAGTGACTCTGACATTGCCAACTCCACTTTAATATTATCCAAAACACTTCTCAGGCCTTTATTAACCCATATTCTTTCAGCAATATTCCCTCTTTCACTTACATTTACACTTGTATGTGAATACCCCTTACTTACTATTGAAATAAAAAGTATATAAAAAATAATTTTTTTCATTCTTTTATTAATTATCGCAATCATCGCCTACAGGTTTTGTTACTGTTGATTTATTACTACTTGTAACTTTTACACTTTTCTTACCGGTGTGTGCATCCGTTTCAATTGTTTTGTTTGTCGCTGTTTTATAACTAAAATGATCATTCGAACACTTGATAAAGTCATAATCTTCCATCCCATCATACCCTATAGCCTTTCGCTTAGCATTAGCAGCAACAGCAATTGGCAAAGAATGATTGTATCCAAAAACAGCAGATGAATAGCGGTATAAAG
This sequence comes from Bacteroidota bacterium, assembly GCA_040386935.1. Taxonomy (GTDB): domain Bacteria; phylum Bacteroidota; class Bacteroidia; order NS11-12g; family UBA955; genus JABMMZ01. Next base: position 51,433 of record JAZKEQ010000034.1, read on the forward strand.
CATCCATATTTTCTAATTCTTCTCCATATGGACCATACTCAGTAATTTCAGTTGTCCATTGCCAGTTGGTTGCATCTGACACCCAATTACCATCCTGAATCTGCCAATACGGTGTAAATGTTGTATATAGTCCGTCAACTCTGATATTTGTATTTGAGTTAATAAGCGAATGCGTTCTGTCTGTTAGGAATGCAAATGCTTTATAAGGTCTGTATATTCCCTTTTGACCATTGACATATGGATTTTTACTTACATGTACGATATCGTTAGCATCAGTAAAACACTCACAATATGTTTTCCAACCTTGCCTGAATATTTGTGCGCTAGCTGATAAAACACCATTTATATTATTGTCAGCGAGGGAGTTTAATGGATTGATTGTTGTAGTCAACGATCCCATATTAGCAGATATAATATTCCGTCTTCCGCTTCTTAAAATTTTTACGACCTGATCATTCTGACTCGGCTTAAAGGGTAGTCCCAGAAAATTAATCATTGTCACATTATTCCCTGAAATAGCAGAAACCCAACCTTTCTCTCCATTGGATGAAACTTCATCACCTGGGAAAAATATATCACTAGCCTCGTCAATTGCGAATGTCCCATTCACATCAAAATCAATATCACTTATTTCTGCTCCCAGATTTTTATACGCAGATCCCATCTCTTCATAGAACCAATGTGCAGGATACTGAAAATTATATATATCATCCTCAAACTCATTTTTTGTCATTGTCAATAACACCTGCCCTGATTCTGCATCGTAAGCTAGATTTTTTGTTGGAACTGATGAACCCAAATCGTGAGCTATTGTCTCCTTCATCATTGCATATCTATAGACTAATTTGGTGACAACTGCCGACCTGTATCGTGTTTTCTCCACATGAAACTCAGGTAAAACAGTTGGGATTACAGCAGGAAATATAGCTGCCAAAAAGCCTGCTGTATTATAATCTGTTCCCCCACTGTATGTTTTGGTATTTTCTTCTCTAAAATCGACAAATACATCGTATTCAACACCAATATCCTTTTGCTCTGAAGTGCCGTCTTTGTTGATTACTGTTGCATCGTTTTTTAATTTAAAACTTACATCTCCATACTTTTCACAATTATACTTATACTCCATCCCAGATATTGGCTTATCAGAATCTTCGGCATAAACCCAGGTTGCTTTTTGCTTGCCGTGCATATCGTTTAGCTCAATCACATAACCTTGGCTTGTAGTCATGTAATCAACACTACTTTTATTTAGAAGGTGCCATACTTTTTTAGTTTTATAAGGCTTAAAATCTATACTCGTGTAATCTACAATAGTTGGAAAATCTTTTGCTGTATAGAATTCATTCACCACATAACCGGTTGCATGCCTTTTGACATCTTCATATTGCAAATTCCTTACTGTTACCTTACTATAACCAACAGAAGGTGACGGAAAAAAAGATTCACCAAATGGTGTTTCCATATAAGATTTGTCGTCAGGTGCTAATAACTTTTCTTCTTTATCTCCTGCAAATACAGGTTGTTTAAATGGGTTTTCATCACCCCCAATAGATGGCTCATAGGCTGCTACTCCTGAAGAAATATTATCACCGGTAGTTTCATCTGTAGTTTCGTAATTGTATTCTTGCCCATATGAATAAGTTGGATTACTTGTTGAGCCCGGCAATTGATCAACCATAGCCCCCCACTCATCACTTATTTCAATCTTTTTAACTCTACAACCTCCTCCCAATTTATACCCTGTAGGATTATTTAATCTTAATACTGACTTGCTCAGATTAATATCTTTACCAAAATTCTTATTTTGAAGTACTCTATTTGGCCCTAAAAAAGTTTCATAAAGGTTCTTGAAAACATTCGAGTTTTTGATCGCTTTAAATACTTGAACAAAATTATCACTTACATCATCTACAGGCGGTTGATCATTTACTAGTCTTGAACAACGGGTTCGCCCAAATTGCCATATAGCCTTAGATATTGGATGAACATCACTTGAATTATTGCGATCGCCAATGCCTATTTTTTTAATTTTAATATACCCATAATTATAGTTGGTGCCCGGATCGTCAGGATGATAACTTTTTACACCGCACTCTGTCAAAATAATTTCTGCATAACCTGAAACATACTCATAGGCATTATCTTTATCTATAAGATGACCCAGTACCCTGAAATATAAATTATCTATCCCTTTGAGATATTTCTCCCTGAAATACTTATCAGCATCAGCTCCTGACATTGATGATGGAATTTCCTCCTGTAGCTTCACTGTCAAATACTCATTTACCCGATTGGAAGCCCCAAATTCCAAATAATCTTCCATTAATTTATTATTTGCGGGTGAAAGGAAATCTGCATTAGATTGTTCCTCAGGATCAAGTGAATAGCCAATTGAATTTATTCTAAACATTTGCATCGCTTTTTTATTCTGAACATATGCATAATCATCGGATTCATAAGTCACTTTAATAATACCACCTGAAGGCAGAGAAATTTCCGACAATTGCCATGCAGTACTATTCTCATCCGCAAGTGTTTTATCTTGCTCTACATAGGGAAACTCAGAAGTATGCATTGTTGAACTGCTTACATCAAATGAACCTCCTTCATTTGATTTGTAATTTCCCCATCTATCATACGCTTTCATATTATAATCCGGATTAAAATCAGCATATTCAAATGTATAAGGGCTAAATTTTGCTTTATAGGATTTGCCGTATGTAAAATAAACTTTCTTTAAGGTCAATTTTCCTTTCGCCTCATTTAAATCTACAGATCCTGACATCTCTGCTAATCCTATATTATTAGGAATACCGGGGCATAGGCTGTAATCATATTCAAAATGCACCTCTTTAATCGGCACAGCACTTGTTCCTAAAGCATCATAATCAGGTTTAGAATACAAACTTATTTTCCTCAATAAATGCATTGCAATTGAATTTTTACCATATCCTCCATCGTGATTATCAACCCCATATGAGTCTTTTCTTGGCTCAGTTGTGAAAATTGCTACCGTATTTTTAGTGACAATTTTTTCGAGGTACCAAATTTCCTTCTCTCCATATTGATAGTTCGCCTGATCATCCATTTCATCAGTTTTCAGCCCTTCATTATAATTTGCTTTAAATTGATCAAATGGCACTCTCCATTTATACGGCTTTGATAGTTTTTTATATTCGAACAAGGTGTAATTTCCTAAATCACCTTTACTTGGACCTCTTACTCCGTCAATATCTGTATATTCCGGAGACACAATTGCTGTAAGCAAATAAGAATGTGCATATGGCGGTGTTATTTCTGAATTATAATAATCATTAATTCCTTTCTTATTGTCTTTACTATTGTCCTCATAGTTATACCTTATAAGCCCTGATTCATCATTTCTCATATCTATCGGATCATAATTATCCAAAGGGCTGTGAGATTTTCCAACTGCAAACGTTGTTTGCTCTTGCGTAATATTATAAGCAGGTATTCCATAGTAATATCTTGCGCCATCTGTTCTCACGACAGAAATTTCAGACATATGGTGTCCGGGGGCATTATAAGTGATATTCGAATAATCGGTTAAAGCGTAACGAGACAGTTCATCCCTTTTAAGGTATGCCATCACCTGCCCTCGTCTGGCTCTTTGTTTTCTGTACATTTCATCTGACATGCCATATGTATTCCCATCCTTATCAGTAAACTCAGATTTTGTAAATACATTACGGCCTGCTTTTTCAAGTGATATCTTAACTGGTTTATCTTTAAGAAATTTTTCAGGAAATTCGCTTTCATTGTCTACAGATAATTCACCGGTTTGTTTAAAATAGAATGGTTCATATTTCCTTACATTTTCTGATTCATTAGGGCCTTTTGTAAGAAATTTTATTTTATCTTTTGCTGGATTTTGTTCGTTCCAGATATTACTTTGAGAGTTGGTATAATTAACATGCAAATCAAGACCTACTTTAAACAAACTACCACTACTAGCTTCTCCACCTAAAGAGCCTCCAGTACTTGTGTTTCTGTGCAGAGGATCAGCTATCGCTCCTATATCATTTCTAAATGGCCGAAATGAGCCGCCAATACCATGTCCATTAATACTCAGAATATCATACGTATAGTTTGTTAAAGGTAAGTTTGATAAATTAACATTGAATCCCCCATCTTTCTCCCGATTAAAATCTAATAAATTATTATTTGTAGAGCTCCCCAATGCTGCATTCTGCATATTGATATAGCCATATGCAGGTGTTGAGACAGTCTTGTCCTTTAATTTCTGCATTGAAAAATATCCACTAAAATTACCCGTGAAATCAGCGCCAAAAAACGTACCGCCAGGTTTAAAAGAGAATGTTGTTGAATAATTGACCATTGGATTTTCTGCAGTTGGTGAATAATTGTTCATGCCAAAAGAAATACTAGAGCCTAGGCCCCCTGATAAAACATCAGAACTAGTTTTTGCATTAAAATCATAAAAGCCACCTTTACTTGATACATCTTCAGCTAATTTTTTACTTGATTCTGTAGATTTACTCTTGTAATGGGCCCTATTTGAAGAACTTGCATCAATTGTCAACTCACTTAACCCTGCTCTATTATTGAATGAAGTACCTACTCCCAACCCTAAAAACTTATCTCTTCCTTGAGTTTCGCTAGCCTTTGCTTCAAAAGACAAAGATGGACTAATTGTCAATCCATTTTCTGAAGATGAGGATATGCCCAAACCTGCAGTCATTTTACCCTTTGATTTATCACCTGCAGAAAAGGCCAAATTAAATGATTGCTCAATACCAACGCCATTATAATTATTATAATTTATACCTAGTCCAAAAGAAAAATTTAGATTGCCGAAATTGGCAACAGAGTCCTCTTTTCCATATCCAAAAATTTCCTTTCCAAACTTGCCGGAAAATCCAATTGTCTTATTAGGCCTTAGATTTAAATGCTTTGTAACAATATCTCCATTAAAATCATCAGGGAGTCCTCTCATATTTCTATTGATTACACCTGGATTAATATTCCAGCCCAATCCCACCCAACTAGCTTCTGCATCTGTTGAAATGCCTGAATTATAAACCATATTGATAGGATACCCATCAATATCTAATAATGGGAGATTGTATGAAAAGTCACCTGAAAAAGGATCAACCATATCGGAAACACCTATCGGCTGAAAACTTTGCACTTCAGGTTGGCTTGGCCCACCGGTTAGAGCCAAAAGTTGGGTTGGCTGTATGATTTGGAAAACAAAAACTGCCAAAAGAAAGCTTGACATTCCTTTCTTTTTGTTTCTTATCTTTTTCAAAAATTGCATATTATTTTTAAATTTTAAAATTGATTATACCGTTGTTAAAATACATATCATTAAATGTAAATGTTATGTTGCTGCTAGGCAGCTTTTCAAATACCAGAAAAAATCTTGAGTAGGGCAATTGACCATAAGATCTCTCATAGGTAGAATTAATGCAATTGTATTCACCTGTACCCGATTTGACTTTAATGAAATCTTTAATCGAAAACGACAAATATTGAATTTTGTCATTTAGGGTTTTAAAGTAGGGGCTTGGATAATTAACAATATCTGAATTATCCTCTAACTGAATATCCATAATAAAACACGTGAAATTTGTATATTCCATTGAATTAGCTTCTAATTTACCTTTATATACCTTTTCAATATCTTCCCCTGCAATCATCTTAATTGAATAAGCTATATCATTAATTTTTTTTTCGGATTGAGCGCCTTCAATACTATTAAGCCCTGATTTTTCAAAGCTTAAAATATTGCTATTGCTCACAGCATTATTGACCGTATTGGTTTTTGTATCTGAACAACTTACACAAAGACTAAATAAAATACATGTAAAATATCTCACTTTACCTTTTCTCCTTTAAATCTTTCATTAACAAATTCAACCACCTTTTCTGTAATATTTAATTTTTTATCAGCATACAATAAACTGCCCTTGTTATCTGCTCCATAAATAAATTTATATCCATTCTTTTTGCCATATTCATCGATATAGGCATTTAATTGCTTCATAATCCTCTCATTATAAGACCCTACCAGAATTGAATTTTCCTCTTCGAATTGTCGGGTAATCTGAATTAAATAATTTTGTTTAGTCTCTAGCACATTGAGTTGATTTTTATCTAATGTATTTGCTGATTTTGAAATTTGATTCAATTCCAAATCAAGGCTATCCAGGATCCTTTGCCTTGCTGTTTTTATAACATTAAATTCCTGTGTCATCTCCTTTTTATATTCAAAAGATTCATAAAGGGTATTAATATCTACATAAGCTAATTTACTATCATCAGTGCATGACAACATCATCAGAGACAAAGCAATTACAAAAAAGAATTTATATTTATTAGATGATTTCAAAACGGAATATGTATTTTTTATTATTAGGCAATATTGTAACAAGTTCATAAATCAATCCATTCGAAAACAATTTAGGATCGATGTATAAGTGATACTTTACTAATCCTCCCTGAACTAAATTTTTTTCATACTGATCAAATTCAATTGATGTAGAATCTTTCACAACACGTTCAACAGGACAATCTATAAGACCACCTTTTAGTACACGGATAGTAAACTTAGGTTCAGAATTAATAACCTGATTATCTATGATAAAAAAAAGCTGATCATCAATACTAATCTTCGGTATATCTGTAAACTCTTTATTGATTAAAAAATATCTTGCAATAACTTTCTTCTCCTCTTTTTTAATTTTAAACTTCCACTGCTCGCTTTTGGCAATAGATGTTTTACCTACATAGGCCTCAACCTGCCAGGCATACCATTTCCCTTTTTCCAGTTCAGGCAAATCGCTTGGATGCATCAGGGCAGGATTCAATATCCCATCCATTTCAAGTATAGGGCGATTTTGCATCAATGCATCTGCTTTACTCTGACCTTCCAGTATTTCAACCAATATCATTTTATAATTCAGATTAGCACTACCTGCAACAGGAGAGGGTGGTATCCAGGTATATAAAGGGCGGGTAGTTTCAATTTCAGCCTCGTTTTCAGGTGTTGCCAACAATAACGGGGTCGGATTTTCGATGTGAATGTATAAACATTTTGGTTCCATACTGCCGGCATCAGAGCCTATGCCATTACAGTCTGATGTTGAACAAACAGTCCATAAGCAGATGGAATAATTCCCTGAAGGATAAGACCCTGTGGCCTGCTCTATCTCAGCTATATCGTTATTGAAATATTGAGTTTCGGCTAATGATATATTGATTTGGGTAAAAACATTTGCTCCGGTGTTCAACACCACTTCAGTTGATTTGAATTCAACAACCATTTGACCATTGCCATCTTTAATATGCCCCTTCACATAAACATTAAATGCTTTTGTATGTCCATTGGTGATTATTAAATTAAGGGCTTCTCTCGTATTAAATGAATACTCATTGACTGTAGTAAATTCGAGATTTATTTGAGACTGACCTTGAAACCATGTCATCCCAAAAACAAAGAACAATACGGTGCGGATTAAGAGTTGGTTTTTCATGCAATAAACAAATTATTTTGTATGCTGCCAAATTAATAAGGAAAAGCAATTAAAAAACAACCTAACCTTCAAAGGGAAACTGTGTGACAAATTATTAACTGTTAAATATCAGAATATTACAATATATAATACATAAAAAATCCACCCAAAGGTGGATATAAAATCATCATAAGTATGGAGATAAATTACAAATTGTTTTAACAAATCATTAAAACATTGTCAATTATATTCGCTAATCCCAAAATCGTCCTTTAAATTAATAATATGATGCTGTACAGCATATATAAACAAATCAATCACCGATTTCCCATTTATCTTTTTCATAATGTTATTTCTATGAGTTTTAACAGTTGAAACTTCAATAAATAACTTTGCGGCAATTTGTTCTGATGTATTGCCAAGACAAACATATCTGATAATGTCTCTTTCACGAGATGTAATAATTTCTTTTACATCTCGCGTAACTTTTCCTTTTGATTTATTTTCAAGAAAATCATCCCAGATATTGACGATTCCTTTACTGAAATATTTATTTCCGTCTAAAATCAATTTAATTGCCATTAAAAGCGTATCGTCATCTGCATCAGATTTCATCAAATAACCTACTACACCTAGATTCATTAACATAGCAACTTCTTGCTCAACATCGTAATCTGATACAACTAATATTTTTGTTTTAGGATGTTCTTCCACAATTATTTTTGCTACATCTGTTCCCCTAAGTTTTGGCAATCTCAAATCCAATAGCACAAGATCATAAAATTTTTCTTTGATGAGTATTGAGGCTTCCAAACCATCACAAGCTTCATCATAAACTATTGGCATCTTCATTCCATCAAGCATTAACTTAATGCTTTTCCTCATCATAGGGTGGTCCTCAACTATTAAGGTTTTAATTGATTTGTCTTCCATATTTTAAACTTGATTGTATTTTATAACATATTGTTTAATAAGCAAATAAGTTCGTAAATATAGAAAAAAAGGAATACTCAAAGTAATGTTTTTGCATTTTTCTTTTCAAATTAATATTTTACAGTTTAAATAAATTAAGCCAATTAAAATGTCGCACGTTTATGTAGTTGATTTGCTGATGTTAGAGTATTTACATCCGCTATTAATACCATTTGAGACCTAATAAATTATTTTCAAAAAGTCTATATTATTTCCTTCACTAAACAAGCATCATTGAAATCAAATTCACAGATAACTTTTATTGTCTGTAAAATTCCCCTTTAAATGGGATATTTTTGTGGTTAGAAAAGTGTTTATTTGTATCCTATTGATGTCACAGATTACTTAAAGTCAGAAACTCAAACAATGCAGTAAAAGGAATAATAAATTTATTATAGGAAATAATTAATGCAAATTATTCCAATCGCTAATTCAGAAACAATAAAACTTGCATTTAAGGAGTATCTATAAAGAGAAAAATTTGATAATTGGCCGCATGATATTAATTATACTGATATTGATTAATTAGTTTTATTTAGATAATCCAGTAAAACAAAACAGTACTTTCTCATATTATCTAGAAGAAGATATGACTGTAGAGGAATTACATGTTTATCCATATATTAAGGACCTAGACTACCTCCATAAATTTAATATTAAACAATTGCTTTTAAAATTCAATGAATGGGGTTTTTTATCAATCCTAAATCAGTCCTTTACCTTTGGTGGAAAAGACGAATTGATTTACTATAAGCAGTTGGATATTAATAAGTATCTTGTTTTTAATCAATATGCTTCTTATAGTAGCACTCTAAACGGGTTTGATTGCCGAATCGCAGATTTCAAGAGTATGGGTAAGGTTGGGATAGATGAGCCATTTGCGAGTACAGTTGTAGAATTAAATTTTAATATTGATAAGGATTTGGAATTAATTGGAAAATATTTAGGTGGATTTTCAATATATTAAAAATTCATTAATCAAATCTATAAAAGGTGGAAACTATATTGATTTAATCAACAAGGATAAAATTCAACATTAGAACTGTTTTGGCTTGATTGGGATGATACCTACTTTAAATTCAGTTTGGCAATGATTGCTGGCCTAGGTTTTCAATATTCAGATAATCAATCACTTGAGAGTTTTAATAACTGAAGGGAAATTTGAAATAATCCATTAGCTTTGTGATTAAAATTTATAATGGCTCAAATACCTTTTTCGGTTTCAGCTAGAACAGCTCGATTAATAGGACGTGAAAATGTGGCGAATGCAGAAGGAGCATTAATAGAGCTTGTGAAAAATTGCTATGATGCAGATTCTAAAGCAGCAATAGTTCTTATTGATGAACCCAATGATACAATTTTAATTTTGGATAGTGGTGATGGAATGACGGACAAAATAATTAGGGAACAATGGATGACAATAGGCACAGACAATAAATTAAATAATGCCATCACAGTAAAAGGAAGGGTTAAAGCTGGAGCAAAAGGAATTGGACGATTTGCACTAGACAGATTAGGAGAACATTGCACGATGATTACTTTTCCAATACACAACGAAATTGGGTTTAAATGGATTGTACATTGGGGAGATTTTGAAGAACAGAAAAATGGTAGTAATGTCAAAATAAATGAAGTGTTTGCAGATTTAAATGATTTAAAAGGTACAAGTTTCAAAAAAGAGTTATTGAAAGAAATTCGCAATAATAACATTATTGATTTACTTAATAAAGATGTATTCAATAATGGAACTCTTCTAAAAATTACAGGACTACGGGACAAATGGAGAGATGATTCGATTGAAAAAATATTTGAAAATCTTGAGCTCCTAACTCCTCCAGAGGGAGCGAATCGAATAAATATTTTTCTATTCAATGGAGCGGAACCTCAAAAATATGGACTTGTCCCGAATACTGAATTTTCAGATTATGACTACAGAGTGATTGCCACTTATAAGAAAAACCAACAACACAAACTTAAAATTGAAATTCATAGAAATGAATTTGATTTGGGCTTAATTGATGATCGTCTTTTTGATTTTCCAGACATGAAAGTATTCCCATTTGATAAAAGGACTTTTAAGAAGGAATATTTTGAACTAGAGGTATCCTTTAGTGAGATACTTAAGGGATTTAAGGATAACAGAGGAATTGCAAATACAATTGGTGATTTTGAATTTACTTTTTACTTTCTTAAAAACATTTTCACAAAGGATGACAGAGAAAAATATAAGTACAAGGAATTTTTAGGTGATAGAGGGTTTTGGTTGCGTAAATTTGGAGGAATAAAACTTTACAGAGATAATTTCAGAGTTAGGCCTTACGGTGAAGTAAATACACCGGTTTATGATTGGTTAATGCTTGGTGAGAGGTTTGGTCAAAATCCTGCGGGTGTTTCAAGAAAAGGAAGCAGAGTACGGCCTAACCAAATTGCAGGAATTGTTAAATTCTCACGATTAGAAAACCCATATTTAGAAGATAAATCAGGGCGAGAGGGTCTTCAGGAAAACGACACCTTTGAATTATTTAAAAATATTTTGATAGGAATTATTAAAGTTCAGGAAGACGATAGGAGTACGATAGGTTTTAACTTAAATGAACTCTACAATATTCTTCACGAAGAAGAAAAAGCCATTGAAGATAGTAATGCAATAGTAGATGAAGAAGATGTAGATGAAACACAAGAAGAAACACAAGCAAAAAACAGAACCGTAAAAAAAGGTTATAAAGCTACCCAAGCTAAATTAAAAGATAAGGAAGAAGAATTAGCAATTTCAAGGGCGATGGCAAGTGCAGGGATTATGATAGCAAGTTTCTCCCACGAATTTCATGGAATTAAAAATGACTTAAGTTCTAGAACAAATAATTTGAAAAAGTTTTTAATGGAGGTTATTGATATAAATAAACTTAATGGTATTCCAGACAGGAAAAATCCTCTTAAGATTATCGATAATTTTCAAAAACAAGATGATAAAATTAGACAATGGATAGAGTTTTCAGTTGAATTAACTAAGAAGGATAGAAGAAAAAACAAAAAAATTGACCTTAAAGATTACTTTGAAAATTTCAATCAACTATGGACAAAATTATTTGATGAACGTAATGTTAATTTTACAATTAATTTTAATAAAAATGATATTTATCCAGTCAAGATTTCTGAATTAGATTTGGATACAATTTTTGATAACCTTATTACAAACTCAATAGAAGCATTTGACCGAAATGGCTTTTCTGGCGCAAAAAATATTTCAGTAGATATAGAAAATCATGACAATAAAATTTTTATAAGGTATTCCGATAGCGGGCCAGGAATACCTGATATCTATAAAAACATTAATGATATCTTCACCCCATTTGAGACTTCAAAAAAAGATGATTTAGGCAATGATATCGGCACTGGACTAGGAATGTGGCTGGTGAAATCTTCTATTGATTCCAATAAAGCAAAAGCTGAATTAACAAGGCCTCAGACTGGGTTTGAATTAAAAATATATTTTAAAGCAATCAAAAACTAAAAATGACAAATCCTAAATTTACAATAGCCATAATGGACGAAGAAGCAAAGGAGAGAGATCACTTTATTAATTTCTTTGAAAGTGATTTTAATGTAGTTGAAATTCCATATATATCATCTATTGATGATTTAATTGAGAGAATAAAATCAGAAAAAATAGATGCAATTGCAATTGATTACAAGTTGAAAGAACACAGTAAAAAATTTAAAGAAAATGGTGACTTCTTCTTTAAACAATTGATGTCGAGACTTCAGGATTTTCCTTCTTTTGTTCTTACCCAAGACGCAAAGGCTGCTAAAAATGAAAGCAAGTTGATTAAACCTAGATTCATTATTGATAAAAGAATTTTGCATTCTGATAATGTTAATGAAATAAAGATATTCAAAGATGAAGTGAGACAAGAAATAAAAGGTTATAAAACGTCTTTAGCAGATAAACTGAAACGATTGAAAGAACTTCAAGCACTTAGAAAAAAAGGAATACTTGACGATGGTCTTGAAAACGAATTTCTTGCTATAAATAATGAGATTTCACTATCAGTTACAGGGTATCCTACCTTGCCTTTGAAATATTTTTCACAAGAGACTAATATAAAGCTAGATGAAATTATTTCTAAGACAGATGAATTAATCAAAAAAATTTCCAAGAAAAAGTAATGCACCTTTTTAGACAACATACTCCTAAGCATACAAAGAATAGAAGAGTTTGTAAGCATTATAGATCATATAAACTAACTCTTCGTTCAGACTTCAATAAACGTTGTGGTTACTGTAACGATTTTTATCATGACCATAAAAAATATTTTGTCATAGACCATTTTATTCCTCAAAATCCTGATGGATGGTTGCATTCAATTCCTTCTAATAAATACAGCAACCTTATTTATGCTTGTTCATATTGTAACGGAGCAAAGTCAAACAAATGGCCTACTATGAATCCCCAAAAATTTAATGAAGGTGGTAAGGGATTTATTAAGCCCACAAATAATGCTTACTCAAAATTATTTAAGAGAGATACTAATGGTAGTATTATTGTTCATAAAGATCATCCTATCGGAAAATATATTTATGAAGAGTTGAATTTCTTTATGGACTACCATGCATGGAACTGGAAAGTTGAAAGAATTTTTGAACAAGAGGAAATATTGAGATCGAAAGTTAAAACAATAAAAGATCCTAATTTAGAAGCAGAGTTGAAAGAGTTGCAAATCATACGGTTAAAATTTATTGACTTGATAAACGATTTTAGAGATAATGCAAAATAGAAAACTTATAGGTTCATTTTACACTCCAAAAATTATTGCTGATTTTTTGGTTGACTATCTTTCAAATAAATTGATGGGTGATAACCTGACTGTATTAGAGCCTAGTGCAGGCGATGGAGTTTTTATTCAGTCAATTTACAATCAGCAATTGTTACTTAAAAAGATAAAAAAAGTAGTTGCCGTTGAGAGAGAAGGAGAAGAACTTAATAAAGTGCGAGCAATTACTCTAAGTGAATCACTTCAAACTATACATTCTGACTTCTTAGATTTTCAAAATGGAAATAATCAAAAATTTGACTTGGTAATTGGTAACCCTCCATATATTAAGAAAAATTTATTAGAAGAAAAGCAGATTTCAATTTGCGAAAGTATTCATAAAATATTCCCTGATTTGTCGGAAAATAAGATGAAAAATATTTGGACTGCTTTTTTAGTTCGGAGTATCAACTTCGTAAACGAAAAGGGTGTTTTAGCATTTGTTCTCCCTTCTGAATTACTTCAAGTAAAATTTGCATCAGAACTGCGGGCCTTAATTCTAAAAGAATTTGAGAGAGTTGAGATTTTCACCTTTAATGAATTATTGTTTAAGGACTGTAAGGGCCAAGACACATTACTCTTAATCGGTGAGCGCAAATCAAAAAACAAAGGAGTTTATTATTGCAATATTGATAAAGTAAGTAGCCTTGAGGAAAAAAAAATAGATTTAGCTCAGAATGTAAATATAAGAGAATCTAAATGGACCCACCATCATTTAACAACAGATGAAATTGAACTTTTAGAAAAAGTTAAAAAGCAACTTCAAATTATAAATTACTATTGCTCTTCAAAAGCAGGTATCGTTACAGCAGCTAACAATTACTTTATTGTAGATGCTAAAACTGTCAAAGAGTATTCATTGACAAAATATGTCAAAGAAATTATCCAAAAAGGCTCTTTTGTAAATGGTAGTGTAATATTAACTGAAGCTGAATTTGAAAGTTTAGTAAATCAGTCAAAACCAACTTTTCTAATTGCTCTTAACAAGGCAACAAAGATTAAAAGTAATGAACGACTATTTCAATATCTTGAGAAAGGACTGTCATTAAAAATAAATGAAAGATATAAAACTTCTATCCGGGATAAATGGTATGAGGTTCCTAATATAGGAACAGCACCCGAAGCGTTTTTCTTTAAACGTTGCAATGAATACCCAAAGCTAATAAAGAATGATGCAAATGTACTAGCAACAGATAGTGCTTATAAGATAGGGATGAAAGATAGCTTTAATATAGATAATCTGATTTATTCTTTTTACAACTCATTGACACTAGCATTTGCTGAACTTAATGGGAGATATTATGGTGGTGGCGTATTAGAGCTTACTCCTAATGAGTTTAAGAATTTACCTATTCCTTACCTAAATATTTCTAAAAAGGATTTTAATTTGTTTGTAAAAGCATTCAAAGACAAAGATTCCATCAAGGAGATTTGTCAAAAAAATGATGGAATAATTCTTAAATCAATTGATTCAGGGATTGATAATGATAGTATCCATAGGATTTACAATATTCGTGAAAAACTATACCTCAGAAGAATGAAAACAAATTAAATATAATATTTCTGCATTCCAATTTATAATGTAATATTACCCTAATTGGCTGCTACTTATAGTTGTTACGAATAACCACTATCACTAAATATTACTTCGCATTATACTTTCTTCACTTGCAGGGACAATATCAGTAAATTCTATTATAGGAAGGCCTGCTACCTTTATAGTAGATTTTGTTGCTCTAAGCATATCTATGTATTCATTAAGAATAGGATTGTTTCGTAAATAAGATTCTAAATTAATGCAAAATTCATCTTCATTAGTGTAAAATGAAGTTGTATTGACAATTTTTCTACTTTTATCATCTACTTCTGTTGCATTCATTTTGCCCGATTTGAAATATGATAAAAATGAATTAATATCAATCACTGGAACATCATCAACTTCTATGCTACAATATACTGGAAAGTTAAGTATTACCACTTCTACAATTTTCTTATTCAATATTGAATAAATTTCAGTAAACTGTATATTATTATCTTGAATAAATTTACTTTTTCTTTTTACTTGAATAACTGCTTTGCCAATTACATCAGTTAATATTGAGCAATAATTTCGCTCGCGCATAGGGTATTTTACACATTTAATTTCTCCTACTATTAATGTATGTTTTGTCTGGATTAATAAATCTATTTCTTCTTTTATTTTCGATGATATAGAGAAATTTGATTGATTAATTAATTTGAATCTATTCATCTTATTTTGTACAGTTGATGACAGTTGTGATTTTAAATATTTTTCCAAAATAATTCCCCTTCTTGCTAAATCTTCACCAGCGGCCTCAAGCCAATAATCAATCAGATAAAAATGATTAGGTTTGACAATAGGTAAAAAAGTGAAATAAAAATAATTTCCTCTTTTTATTAGATGTGTTGAATATAAATCAATTGATTTATGATTATTAACTGTAATAACTTTAAGAAATGATTCAATTTGAGATTCGTTGCAATTTGTTACTTTTAATAGATATGATTTTAATGTAATTTCACATATCTTGGGTACAAAATTCATCTTATAATTATCAACTGAGATATTATTTTTGTCTGGAAATCCTCTTTTATATACCTCATATATTAGTAAATGTAATTCTAGATGTATTTGTAAAAGTTGTTTAATAGTCAAATCTTGGAGTTTTGATAACGGTTCTTTTGAGTAGAAGGGATAGAAATCGTGTAAAGAGGCCAAATACTCTAAATGATACTTATAATTTTCTTGAGTTCTGTCTTTTAAAGTATAGGTAATAAATCCGTTTTCAAGTAGAATTTCATCTAATACTAATTTAGAAGTGTCTTTTAATATTAATTTTAAAAAAAATGGATTATTGTTACATCTACTCTGATAGTAATAATATCTTCCTAATCTTTGATTAGTAATCATTGTTACGCATATCTGTTCAATTAAAGGTAAATTATTCATACTCGTGTCAAAGAATATTTCACCTTCTGATTTAATTTCAATAGCCCCATTATGAAATAAAACATTATCAAAATGACTTTTGATGCCCTCATATTTGCTTATGATGTACATAATTTTTGTACCCTTATCTAATATGTTTTTAAAATTAGTTTCCTCTGGAAGTAGATTTATTTCCTTTGAAAATGTCAAATATCGAATAAGGATATTTGCAAATTCTACTAATGTTTCAGAAAATGAAGTGAAATTTTGGGGATTATTAGGGCTATCATCTCTAATAAATGTTCCATTTTGTAAATCAAAAGCTGTAATATTCTTGTTTTTTTTGATAAATTCATTATTGAATTTAGTGATAAGTAATTCTTGTTCATTAATTAACCCAATAAATATTTCACTAATATCATTATTGGATAGTTGAATTTCATAAAGCGAAGTTTGAAATTCATTTAATAATTTACAATGTAAATCATTGAAATAATTGCATAGCCTAATAATATTAACTATATTTTCACTAACTGCCTCTGAGGAAGCTTTCTCATATAATTCAAAATTTAATTCTTTGTTATATTTTGTTGAAAATGGGTAATATGCGCCATTAAACCGCATTTTTTTTAGATATTTTGAATCAATACAATTGGGTAAATTTAGTTTATTCATACATGAAAGGGATATATTAAATCCTTTAAATTTTTTTACTTTAACATTGGAGTTCTCGATCTTATTGCAAATATAAATGATTACAGATAAGTATAATTTATATATGAACTAGCCCTGTGTTGTGTCCGCAGCGCAGCAAGGACTCTAACATAGGGCAGTATCATCAAGTAATTGTAAATTCTATTAATGTCCCTAAAGGCAGGGTTTTTATTTTCGAGCGTCATGAAGTATGAACCTGCAAGGAACTCGACTTCAGGGTGTTTTATGTCATTCGTTTCATTTGCAGTTGTGAAATTTAATCATTCCTTTGTATTAGCCCATTCTTCAAATAAATTTCTTACAATAGAATGAGCCTCTTCAATAGATAATTTATAAGATGGAGCTGCATTCTTTTTCGATCCATGCCTCGCTTTTTCCCCTATAGCATTTCTATTGTTTGCGATATTTGTAAACTTCTTTATGTTTGATTTGTGATTTGGGAAATCCTTAAAGAGTTGCACTTCATCACCTACATCATCCCTAATTATTTCATAAATTTTATATAAATTAATCCAACTAACCTCTTTAAAGAAAAAAAGGATATCTTTAATATTGTCATGTCTTTGTGCCTTCTCAACCCAAGTTTCTACTAAGGATTGATTCTTGTCATTGCTTGGTATTTCATAATTGTTGGTTTTTAGCGGTAGTCTAAACTCAAATGGTTCAAGAGATATTACGATATTTTTTAATCCTTGTTCATCATATCTGATATATGAATTTGTTGTTACTTGTTTATGAAGATGATTAGCAATTGATGCGCCTCCATTTAAGAGTGCTAGAAAAGGCCAAGATAACTTCTTGATTTCTGTTTTATCAACTAAATTATCTATTAGCTGTGATGTTAAGTAATGTATATTTTCCATCTCTACAATTTCCCATTCTTTAGAAGTCAGGGTTCGTTTTAGGTCATTTATATCTTCGATTTCCCCTTCTAATTTAATAAATACTCTGTTTTTGAAAATATTTTCTTGATTCATTATATATAAAGCCCAAATTATATACCAGAATATTAGAGTGTCAATATGTCTTAATTTATAACAATTAACTTTCTTTTTTACCTGCTTTGCTCTAGTATTGAATCTATCTTAGTCATAACAAAAATAGATTTTTGTTATTTTGCCCATTACCTTTTCTAACAGGCTAAGAGTTTCATTATCTTAACTTTAATTCCTTTATTTGCAATACAACATATGCAACAAGAGATAATAAACGACTGCCTCTTAGGAGGGCCAATTAATCCGGTGAATTTAAAACCTATTACTACTAGTCTAACAATTGAATATTACCAAGAAGCAGTAGGTAATGTAAAAATAACTATTCCCGCATACAATGAACTACTTACAGGGGATTTTGAACGATATATTATAGCTGGAATTACACGTAACGCTTTTGATAGAAAAGAAGAACCCCCTCTCATTGATAGTACCTTCATCAGAAGTGGATATAAGGACTATAATCCACCCTTTGATTTCAAGGAAAAAGAATCACATTTAGTAAGATATATATATGAACAGTTTGGAAGAGAAAATAGATCATTTGATTTTAGGCAATATACGGATTGCCCAATTGCATATGCTGAACCTAACGAATTTATAAGACTTGTAGAATCTCTAAAGGAAAATCATTGGATAAGGATTGATAAAACTATTCCATTGTCAAGGAGCAGAAAACATTATGTAGGTATTAGAATGACTATGAATGGTAGGCAGGAAGCAGAAAAATTGATTCCACAAATCCCACTTATTGGCCTTGTTAATCAAGAAATAACAACTGGAAGTGAAATTATTGACGAAAGAATAAATCACGCAAAAAATCTTTTTCTAAAGAGTATGTCCACTATGGATGACAAACGTTCTGCATGCGAAGCATTAAGTCATGTTTTAGAGCCTTTAAGAGATGATTTAGAAGAGTTTTTTAGCACTCCTGATGTAAGTGATTTTTTTCAAATTGTGAATCGGTTTGATATAAGGCATAATAAATCTTCTACAATAAGTTTTAAATACGAAGAACAATTAGAATGGGTGTTTTATACTTTATTAAATACTATTAGTACATTTGTCAAACTTAAGAAAAAATTCAAAAATTAAAAATATCTATTGAAAGCACCAAAAACATTGAGACCTCCTTCAAATTGGCAAGATTTTGAAAAATTATGCAAGCAACTTTGGGGTGAAATATGGAAATGTCCTGAGATTGTTAGACACGGTAGAGCAGGGCAGGTTCAGCATGGTGTAGATGTTTATGGAATACCAACTGGAGAAAATGAATATTACGGAATTCAATGCAAAGGGAAAGATGAAAATCTAAAGTCACAATTTAGCAAAGACGAAGTAATATCAGAGGTTGAGAAGGCGAAAAAGTTTTCACCGCCATTAAAAAAATATTATTTAGCGACTACTGCACCAAAAGATACCAAAATTGAAGAATATGTAAGAAACATTAATTTAGAAAATAAAAAGGCAGGGCTATTTGAGGTTTATTTATTTTCATGGGAGGATATTGTAGACTTAATTGATGCAAATAAAGAAACCCATGACTTGTATTTAAATAGTCAAAATTATAAGACAAACAAAAATGCTATCGTCACTTTTAGAAACAATCTCAATGAAATTACATTATCTCCTAGATTTGAAAAGATTGAAAGGCGATATAGGTCTATAAGTCTTAATAAAGGGGATTATGCGGTATATAAAAAAATTCAATCTATGGACAAGATTCATTCTGCTGGTAGTATTAAATCTCCCCCCTTATCTGAAACATTAACGAATCTTAGCTATTCTCCGTTCCAGTTCATAATTTTTAATTCAGGGATAGAATCACTAGAACAATATAAGTTGTTATTTGAATTTAAAGGCGAAATAGAAACATTTAGCGATAACAATACTGAGTCAAAGGGATTGCACCAATATAGACAAAAATACATTAGTGATATTTTAAAAAGAAATGAAATAGGCGGAGAAGTAATCCCCTTAACATCAACGATACTTGTCGGTGATGATAAATATATTTCTGATGAGATCTTTTTAAAGCCATACCCGAAGGAATATGAAATTATTGTAGAATGGAAGCTAATTTCTAATGATTATAAACAGCAAGGTGAATTAAAAATTCTTGTTAACCCATATATTGAAACTAGAAGGGTAACAATTTGGGAAGATGATATAAAGGGAGAAGATGAAGACCTCGCACCAGCAAATGAAAGAGTGGAAGAAGAATTTAAAGATGTTATTAAAAGTGAATAATTTAAGTATGCCAAACTTATATGCTAGGCTGTATTAAATATAAAAATAGCAAGGTTAGGAATATACATTTATAGAATATGAGGATTTATATATTCCCCAAAAAGTTCGACATTTCGCGCATTGCCTCCACTTACAAAAACATAGACCCGCCCACAAGGCGGGTTTTTAGTTTTTGTTGCCCTGTGTTGTGTCCGCAGCGCAGCAAGGGCTCTAACACAGGGCAATATCTTGAAGTATGTCAATCTTCTACTTTTTAATCTTTATTTTTTATTTAAAATCAAACTTTGTAATTTTACAATAGTCGAATTTATACAAAATATCCAATGAAAAAGTACCGTGGTTTTAAAAATCGCCAGTTGAAATTTATATTGCTGTTAGTAATTTCATTTTATAAGACAGCAGCAGCACAAACTTTTTTTGAAGATAAAACCAATATATATTCTTTTGTCTCTATGGCATCAGTATCTCAGTGTTGCAATTATATTTCTTACTTATTCAGAGATTCAATGCACCTAGATTCAATCGGAGTAAATGATGATGAATACTATACCGTTTATCAAAAAGCCTATATGAATGAAATGGATTCAGTCTATCATTTGAAAGTAGCAGGCAAACGGGTTTATTATTCGGGTTATTTTGATATTGGAAGTTACGCGATGGATCAGTTGATTTATGATTTTAATTATCAGGTTGGAGATACTTTTACATTGGAAGCAGAGATTAAATATAAATTCAAAGTGGACAGTATAAAGAACTTATTATATCTTGATAATAAAACAAGGGCAACAGTGTATTACACTGTGAATGGTCAACCTATGGTTGCTGCTGAAGGCATAGGCTCTATGAAGCGCCTTTTGTATTTTAAAAAATTCAATTTGCCTGTTAAAGATTTCCCTAATAGTAATAAAGTAATTGCAGTTTGTAAAGCGTCGGATACACTGGTATATTTTGATGGTCGCTTAATGCGTGAGAAGGATACAATCTATCAACCAACTTGTGATAAAAAAACATTGTATAGATATGTTGACCATGCATCTGCAGACTTGAATAGTATTGGTGGAAATCGTTTTATGTTGTATCCAAATCCGGCTAATGATTTAATTCATGTGCAATTAATAAAACCGGTTATAGGTAAAGTTTATTTGTATAATCAATTGGGACAATTGTTGTTGCAATTTGACCTCGAAAATCAGGAAAGTTTTGATATTCCTTTGGAAGGAATACGTTCAAAATTAATATTTATTAAGATTGAATCAAATGAGATTAATGGAAGTAAAACCATCATAAAAGTAAATTAATTAAAAGTATAAAGTAAATGCCTACCCATCTTGATAAATGTTATATTTTGTTATCTAAAGCAATTTCACTTTTAGACTACGATACCTATAGAGGATATTACAATCAAAAGTCTGATACTTTTTTTGGTGTTGAAATGCATAATGCGTTGCCACAACCTGCTTTTTGGAATAGTTACACAGAGTCTAAGCACACACATCAACATACTTATGAAGTAGAACAAATTGGAAAGGAGTATGTTGTGCTTTTGCCATTAATTCCTATGGCTGACAGAATGATTTTTTTCGATAATTTTTTAAAAGAACATGATTTAAATTTAGATTTCTTTACGAGGTTTGGACCAGTCAATTATTTAAGAGATTGTGATGTTGATGCTGAATTTAAAAAAATGGGGTATGAGCTTGCAATGGCTTGGGATAAAGCTAAAGTACTTTTTATTAGCTCCTATTATGAAACATTAGCATTTCACTATGGATTAACATTAGACTCTAATTTTTTATATTAATGATGGCCTAATGCAAGTGATTTTAGACATTCCCCAAGTCAGCTTAAAAGATATTTTAAAAGAAGGTGTTGTTCGCTTATTATTAAACATAATTAAATGGTGTTTAGTCATTTTAATAATTGCACTTTTTGCAAATGATAAACAATTCATTTGTTGGTCTTTGCTCGGCATAGGCGTACTTGTTCTAAAGCTATTGATGATGACTCCAACTTTTGTCAATTACCTCTACTGCGTTGAAGTAGATGGTGATCGAGTAACAATGTATTACAATTATTTTAAGAAGATAAAAAAAGTGGCAACATCAATTAGTAATTTCAAAGTCAGGTCCTATGAAAAAGCATGTGGAGTTACATTCTTTATTGTTGAGCAAAAACAACCATATAAATTCATTATCAAGCAATGCCGATATGGATTCTGGATACAACTTGAATCAACTGAGCTTTTAAGGCCTTATGCAGCTTCATTAGATTATATCAAATAACATGAAATTAAAATTCAAGCATTTCATTATTGTAGCAGGGATAGCCCTCTTTTTCTACATATTCATATGGCCATTTATTGTTGTAAAAATTATTGAAATGGATTCCGGCAAGACAAGAGCACATATTACAACAATACAAACGAATTTCTCAAGAACAGGTGATATTAGCGGGCGATCAATCAGTGAACAGAGGGGTTCTTTTAGTGGTAGGGTGGATATAAGCTATTACTATCAAATTAATGGCAAAATATATCGTTTTGAAGAAAATTTTGATTACTTAGATATTTTAGAAATATCGGGTAAGAAAGAAGTGATATTAGATTTAAGCGATATGGAGTACCTCCCTATTACCTATTCAAAAAAATACCCTTCCTTGCACTTAGTTAAATAAAAAAACTTGTTTTTCTGTAAATTTTGTACATTTACGGTCTCAATCCAATTTTTTATGAATACAAAAGTCATACTCTCTATCATGGCTTTGGCCATATTTTCCCTTAGCAGCAAGGCGCAAAACGGTCTCGACTTTGATGGGACTGACGACAGAGTGGATTGCGGCAACGACACCTCCGTCCAAATCACCGGAAAAAAAATAACCCTCGAAGCGTGGATTTATCCCACTGCGTGGAAAACCAATGTTTACGAAGGCAATGTCATCAATAAAGAATACAATACCAGCAACTACGGCTACATGCTGAGAGTGGGTGGTTCGGGTCAGTTGAATTTTGCAATAGGAGATGGTACCTGGCGAGAACTTACTACCGGCTCAATACTAAAACTGAATGCCTGGCAACACATTGCAGCCACCTATGACGGCACTAAAATGCGGGTGTACCTGAACGGTGTGGCAGTTGACTCTTCTACGGTTACAGCTTCTATCAGTGTAACATCAAGCACCAATCTGCTGTTGGGTGGTCATTTAACCTATACCCGTTACTACCAGGGCATGATGGACGAGGTGAGAATATGGAACACTACACGTAGTGCCAATGAATTGTATGATGGCATGTACAGTGAGATATGCGACCATACTGATGGTTTGAGAGCGTATTACAAATTCAATCACGGCAAACCGGGTCAATACAATTTATCCGTTAAATCACTGGCCGATTTAAGTGGTTGGGGCAATGTTGGGACACTTAAAGGATTTACATTAAATGGTGGGGCATCTAATTGGTTGAGATCACAAACATTTAACAGAACTGTTGCTAATACAAATGATACATTGGCGATTTGTGAAATTTTTAGAAGTCCAAGCGGTAAATACACCTGGAATAAATCAGGTGTGTACAACGATACGCTTTCTACCTGGATGGGTTGCGACAGTGTCATCACCATTTACCTGACCATCAAAAAGAATACCTTTAGAAACATGAGTGTGTATGCTTGTAAAAGCTATACCGGCCCTAGTGGTTTATACACCTGGACAGCCACAGGTACTTATAAGGATTATTTAAAAAATTATTTAAAATGCGACAGTATCATCACAATTTTCTTAAAAATAGGGGGCTCAAGAGATACAGTAAAAATAACGGTGTGTAACAGCTATAAAAGCCCTGCCGGAAAAGTATATACCAATAGCGGTTTCTACACCGATTCATTGTTGAATTACAGGGGATGTGATAGTGTCATCGTTACTAATTTATCAGTGAATAGTAGTACTTATGCCACCCATTCATACAGAATTTGCCGCACCTTTATCAGTCCGAGTAATAAGTATGTGTACAAGCAAACAGGCGTTTATGGCGATACCATAAAAAATGCGAAGGGTTGCGACAGTGTGCTGACAATTAACATTACCAATATCAGTAGCAGCAGCACTGTTCAAAAAATTGGATGTGGCAAATACATCAGCCCGAGCGGTAAGTATACCTGGACCCAATCAGGAACTTATAAAGATACCATAACCAATTATTTCGGTTGCGATAGTGTTGTCAATATTCAGCTGAGTATCAGAAATTCATCAACCGGCAGTATAACAGTAACAGCCTGTCGTTCATACCTGAGTCCTTCAAAAAGAAGAGTGTGGAAAAGCACTGCTGTATACAAGGATACTATTACAAATGTGGCTGGGTGCGACAGTGTTATAACCGTTAATTTGACCATCAATAATGTAGATGCCAGTGCATCGCAGTCGGGTAAGGTGCTAACAGCCACAAATACAACAGGCACTTACCAATGGTTGAACTGTTCGCAGGCCATGGCCATTGTGCCAAATGAAACACAGCAATCATTTACTGCAAAAGCCAATGGGTCGTATGCGGTAGAGGTTACTGAAAATTCATGCAAGGATACTTCCGCTTGCTTTACAGTAAGTGGTGTTAATATTAAATCCATATTCAATTCGGGGGTATTTACAATAGCGCCTAATCCAACATCAGGTAATTTTACAGTGACACTACCGGAAGCCAATGATCAAATCACCATCAGAGTGATAGATGTATCCGGCAAAGTGGTTTTTGAACAGTCTTACAATTCAATGAAAGCAGTTCAATTGCAGCTGGATCAATCACCGGGCATGTATTTGCTGGTAGTAAAAGGGACCAATTTTAATGGGGTGCAGTATTTAATTGTTCAGTAATTTTTACAAGCAATAGCATTTTAATTTTTATTGGGACTGTTTTTTTAATAAAATTGTAAAATTTGCTACAATTATTGGGTAATTCACGTCTATGCACTTATATAGCATAAGATTCCATTACTCATCTCTAAAAGCCATTACATGTCAGGAAAAAAACAGCCGATTAAACCAACTCAAAGCCAACCACCAATAGAAAAAAAAGTGGTAAAAGCACCTGCAAAATTTAATGCTGATACGAACCCTGTTTGGAAGAAAGTATTTTGGATAACAGTCATCACTTGCGCTCTCATCATGCTCATCAGTGGATGGGGGACAGGGTATCACAGTGATGAAATGGACCAGAATGCCTATGGCAAGGCTGTCACTCAGTTTTATTTGTCGGGGGGTAAGGATACATCCTTTTTACATTTGAAATTACCTGATGGGGAAATGGTGGCTGAGCAAATCAAAACTTACGGTGGTTTATTTGATGTCATTGTCAATGGAATTACCGGTGTATTGAATTTAAAATATGAGTACGATGTCAGGCATTTCATCATTCAATTGGTGAGTTTATTGTCGATGTTATTGGCATCGCTGATTGTACTGAAACTTACGGGAGGGTATAAGTCGGCACTCATTACCTTTATTCTGATATTTTTAACACCCACTTATTTTGGGCATTCATTGATGAACAGCAGGGATATTCCGTTTGCATTTGGCTATGTTTTGGGTTTGTATATGTTGATTCGATTTTTTCAGGAATTCAAGCCGGGTAATTATAAGATCACCCTTCTACTAGCTCTGGCAATAGGCATATCCATGTCGGTTAGGATAGGGGGCATTATATTGTATGGGGTAATGGGGGTAATGTTTGTGGTAATGTGTCTGACCGACAATACCTGGTTGAATTATTTGAAAGCAACACGCAATTATGCAAAATACGCCCTGCACATTGTCATACTCACAGTTGTGCCATATAGTATTGCTGTATTTTCACATCCATTCATCTGGTCGGCTCCCATCGATAATTTTATTTTTTGTATCAATACAGCAAAGAAATTTCCCAATAAAATTCCTTTAGCGTTTAAAGGTGAAATTTATAATTCCTTAACAATTCCTGATGATTATTTAACCACATGGCTGGGCATTACCATTCCTGTAGCTGTCTTTGTTTTCTTTAGCATAGGCTTGTTGTTTTTAATTGTTTTCAGAAAAAGAATCAGGCATATGAATTACCTGTTGATGATTGCTTTTGCAGGGGTATTTCCCATACTGTATGCCAAGTTCAATTCTTTTGCATTGTACACCGGGTGGCGGCATTTATTGTTTGTCTATCCGGCCTTAGTTGTAATAGCGGGTTGCTGGTTTGAGTACATCACCATAAAATCTAAATGGCTGAATTACCTGATGCCTTTGGGTGTTGTTTTGTGCTTCAGTCATCCCATTTACTGGATGTCGAAAAATCATCCTTATGAGTATCTCTATTTTAATGAAACATCTGACGGGTTTGCCAAAAATTATTATTTGTACGAAACAGATGGCTGGCAACTGTCAGTAAAGAAAGCAGTGGAATGGATAAGGGAACAGGATAATTTCAAAAACAATCCTCGCAATATTATCTGTACCAATAGTTATTCGCCTGTACGGTCGCTGATACTAGACAAATACGGAGATACGGCCACAAAAGTGGTGTATGGGGGTTATAATGCCCGTAATACGAAGAACTGGAATTATATGATTTTTAATGTCAATCTTTTGCCACCCTGGTATTTAAAAAACAATTACCCACCGAGCAAAACAATCAAAACAATAGATGTAGACGGCAAACCCATTTGTGCCATCCTATACGACAATGTTCGCAACGACTATTTTGGGTTGATGTCGGTCAGCAAAAAAGAATACAGATTAGCCGATTCATTACTATCACTTTATTACAAAGAAGATTCAGTAACTGAAGTGATTATTGAAGGGTATGCCACCTGCAAGGCAGAAGCCGGTGATTGGGATGGTAGTTACAGACTTTGTAAGCGAGGGATAAGTCTTTACCCGAATAATATGACCATGTATTACATTTCTGCCATGTATTGTGCCAGAAAAGAGCGTTATAATGAGGCCATAGATTATTTGCATACAGCGATATCAGTAGGCTATCCATTAAATAAAACTGTGTATGAAAAACTGAGTCAGTTGTATTACCTGAATGGAGATGAGGCCACTGCAGAGAAGTATTATCAGGAATGGCTCAAAGCCAAAGAATAGGATACAAAACAAAAAACCCGATAGAAATTATCCATCGGGTTTTTAAAATATGGGTTGCTGAGATTATTTTCTCTCGTAACGCTTTCTGAATTTTTCAACTCTACCTGCAGTATCTACCAGTGTTTGTTTTCCGGTAAAGAACGGGTGACTTTTATCTGAAATCTCCAATTTGTATAATGGATACTCATTGCCATCTTCCCATTTTGCGGTTTCTTTTGTATCAACACAGCTGCGTGTTAAGAAAGAATGATCGCTTGTTAAATCTTTGAAAATTACAAAACGGTAATTGCTTGGGTGTATGCCTTCTTTCATGACTATTTTCTTTTTAAGGACTGCAAAGGTAACCCCTTTTCACAAAAAAACAAATATTTTTAGCATTAAAGTGCATAGTTTTAGTAAAAGTATTTAATAAATAACTTGTCAGATTACGGTTTGCATGATATTTTCGTAAACTCTATGAGCCAATTATCTACCCTTATCCTCAGTCATGAACAGATAGCCAATAAAATCAAGCGATTGGCCTGGCAAATCTATGAAAATAACATGGATGAAGGGGCCTTGTGGATAGCAGGTATTGATGAGAGAGGGCAGTTTATAGCCGGTAAGATTGCTGAAGAACTCAGACAAATATCCGGTCAGCCTATCAAAACATTCGCAATTCAGATAAACCGTGAGAATTTTGAACCCCGCTTTATTTCTGAAGATAATTTCGATGATTTGCAGGATGCGTCTGTAATTATCGTAGACGATGTGCTGAACAGCGGTAAAACCATTGTGAGCAGTTTTCTCCCCTTGCTGAACCGTCAGGTAAGGAAAATAGAAGTAGCAGTATTGGCTTCTCGCAGTCACAGGCTATATCCCATAAAAGCGGATTATGTGGGCATCAGTATGGCAACCACCATTCAGGAGCACCTCCTGTTTGACAATGCCGATGTTTCAGATCTGAAGCTATTGCTTCAATAACATTACTTAATTGTTTGTAAAAGGCTGGTCAAGCTAGCTGTTTTCAGTAATAACTGGTGCAGGTCGGCAATGTTCACCCTTTCCTGTTCCATGGTATCTCTGTTGCGCACAGTCACAGTTTGATTCTCCATTGTATCGTAATCAACAGTGATGCAATAAGGTGTGCCTATGGCATCGTTGCGTCTGTAGCGTTTGCCAATTGCATCTTTTGCTTCAGTTGTCACATTGAAATCAAATTTCAATAGATCCATGATTTCATCAGCTTTCTCAGGCAAGCCATCTCTATTCACCAAAGGCAATATTGCTGCTTTTACCGGAGCCAGTGCAAAAGGTATTGAAAGCAATGAGCGTGTACTGCCATCAGGCAATTGTTCCTCTTTTAATCCTTCAGCCATTACAGCAAGGAATAATCTGTCGAGACCAATACTGGTTTCAACCACATAAGGCACATAGCTTTCGTTGAGTTCAGGGTCGAAATATTGCAATTTCTTGCCGCTGAATTTTTCGTGTTGTTTCAGGTCAAAGTCGGTACGGCTATGGATTCCCTCTAATTCTTTGAATCCAAACGGGAAGTTAAACTCTATATCACACGCAGCATTGGCGTAGTGGGCCAGCTTAATGTGGTCGTGGAAACGGTATTTGTTTTCGCCAAAGCCCAATGCATTGTGCCATTGGATACGGGTGTTTTTCCAGTAATTGTACCATTCCATTTCGGTGCCCGGGCGAACAAAAAATTGCATTTCCATTTGTTCGAATTCACGCATTCTGAAAATGAACTGACGTGCCACTATTTCATTTCTGAAGGCTTTGCCTGTTTGGGCAATACCAAATGGAATTTTCATACGGCCTGTTTTCTGAACATTTAAAAAATTCACAAAAATACCCTGGGCTGTTTCCGGTCGCAGGTACACGGTATTTGCCTCTTCACTTACTGATCCTATCTGGGTGCTGAACATCAGGTTGAATTGGCGCACTTCGGTCCAGTTTTTAGTGCCTGAAATCGGACAAACAATTTCACAATCAATGATAATTTGTCTAACCTCTTCAAGATTATTGTCTTCGAGGGCTGTTTTAAAGCGGGCCTCAATGGCATTGGCTTTATTGATGTTTTCGAGTACCCTTGGATTGGTGCTGCGGTAAAGGGCTTCGTCAAAAGTTTCACCAAATTTAGCTTTGGCTTTTTCAACTTCTTTATCGGCTTTACCCATGATTTTGGCCATGTGGTCCTCTATCAGTACATCGGCACGGTAGCGTTTTTTACTGTCTTTATTGTCAATCAGAGGGTCATTAAAAGCATCCACGTGTCCGCTGGCTTTCCATGTAGTGGGATGCATGAAAATAGCCGCATCTATTCCAACGATATTGCGGTGCATGTTCACCATACTTTTCCACCAGTACTCTCTGAGATTCTTTTTGAGTTCTGTTCCCAGTTGACCGTAATCATAAACAGCACTTAAGCCGTCATAAATTTCGCTGGATTGAAAAATGAAGCCATATTCTTTGGCATGCGAGATGATATTTTTAAACAAATCTTCCTGACTAATCATGGGCGGCAAATTTAGGGAATTTTCGGCTGAGATGTATGTGTATTGCCCATTTATCTATCCATTCACTCGTAAGAGGGTGGGTATTTAATTGTCATAATTTTGTCTTTTTTATATTTTTTTTGGAGAAAATTGAAACGTTTTTAATGTTTAGAGCGTCTAATAAGAAAATTGGGTACAATAATTGAATACCTTTTAATGTTATACTACTAAAATGACAACCGATAAGAACATAACGAAAGTAAAAAGCAGAAGACGAGGCATGGACAAACCCATTCGTAAAGAAGGGGAAGGTATCAAGCAAGGTCCTGCCGGTGTTTAATCTTTAATTAGATTTATACAACGGTACCCTCTTGCATTCTCTCTGCATTCTCGGCCATTTTCAGGGCGTCTATCATGCCTTGTATATCCCCTCCCAAAAAAGTATCCAGTGCGTAAATTGTCATGTTGATTCTGTGATCAGTGACTCTGCTTTGCGAGAAATTGTAAGTCCTTATTTTGGCACTTCTGTCGCCACTGGCAACCAGTGTTTTTCTTGTATTGGCAATTTTTGAATTGTGCTCCTCAAGGGCTTTTTCGTAAAGCTTTGTTCTCAGCATTTGCATAGCCCTTTCCCTGTTGCCTAATTGTGAGCGTTCAACCTGACATACAACGACAATGCCTGAAGGTTTATGGGTCAATTGTACCTTGGTTTCCACCTTGTTTACATTCTGACCACCTGCACCACCACTTCGACTGGTTTGCATTTCAATATCAGCAGGATTTAATTGGACATCCACATCTTCAGCCTCAGCCAATACAGCTACTGTAGCGGCAGATGTATGCACACGTCCCTGACTCTCTGTTTTAGGTACCCTTTGCACACGGTGAACACCGCTTTCATATTTCAGGTCGCCATACACATTGCGCCCTGTTACTTCCAATATTATTTCTTTGTATCCTCCCGCTGTTCCTTCATTTTCATCCATCACTTCCACTTTCCAACCGCGGTTTTCACAATAGCGGGTGTACATTTTAAGCAAATCACCTGCAAATAAACTGGCTTCATCACCACCGGTTCCGGCTCTTATTTCTATAATCGCATTCTTGGCATCTTCAGGATCTTTAGGAATCAGCAATAATTTTATTTTCTCTTCAAGCGGACCAATTTTAGCCTCCATTTCTTCAGCCTCCATTCGGGCCATTTCCTTTATCTCCGCATCTTTTTCATTGGCTAATAAATCTTTTGCCTGACGATAATAGTTGAGTGTTGTGCGGTATTCATTGGTGGTTTCCACCACTTCTTTTAAATCGCTGTATTCTTTGTTGAGTTGGGTGAATCGCTTCATATCCGACATGGTATCAGGGCTGCTGAGCAATAATTCAACCTCTCTGTACCTGGCTTCAATGGCTTCTAATTTTTCTAACATGGGCAAATTATCCGGTCCAATTTATTTTTCCGAATAAGTGTGCAAAATTAGGTTTTCGTCCGCTAAAATGTATAGCCTTTCTTTCTCAATGCGGATGTTTTTTATTTTACCGCTAAAATTGATGGGCAGTGTTTCGAATTTAAATACAGTCGGATTGTAAATAATTACGCTGTCTTTTCTGAGGTATAAGATCTGTCCGTTCACCACTTGAAAATTGGTGATACTATCGCTTAACATGGTTTTGGTATAATTGATAAAAGCATCAAAATTTAAAATGGCCCCGTTGTTAAGCAGATAGAGGGAACTGTTTATATCTATCAGCATATCCGGAAAAATAGGGGAATCGCTGATAAAGCTGTTGAG
This sequence comes from Bacteroidota bacterium, assembly GCA_040386935.1. Taxonomy (GTDB): domain Bacteria; phylum Bacteroidota; class Bacteroidia; order NS11-12g; family UBA955; genus JABMMZ01. Next base: position 83,001 of record JAZKEQ010000034.1, read on the forward strand.
AGAAGCACTTTCTGAAATAAACTTTAACTCTTTACTGTATTTTTTAAGTTTTAAATCGCCCATATCAAACAGCCATATCTGATTATCGAAACTGCGGGCAACGGCTGCACATTGGGATACACCAATTGATTCAAGGTCTGTTTCTCCTCTTAGATTGAGCAGATTGTCGAGGTATAAAATCTTATTCTGGTCGCGGTAAAAAACATAAATTTCAAATGGATTGGAAGCATCAATAGAAGTGATATTGCCCAGTACCTTGAAATTAGCAGTAGCTGTTTTCAGGCCGTTCTTGTCGTATTTTTCAATATCATTGGTTGGTGAAATAACGAAGATATTGCCGAGATTATCAGTTGAAAACTTGCTGTTTTTTTGAACATGAATGGTGTCGAAGGCTTCAATTTGAATGGCCCTGACCTGCGTAAAAAACAATACAAATGCTATGGTGCATATCCATTTCATGGTTTGAATACTTTAAGTTCAATATTTGTACCATTAAATTCGGCATAAGTAAAATCATTGACCCATTCACCCAAATTGATATAGCGTGAGCTGTCTGATAGCTTCACATCCATAGGAAAATGCCTGTGTCCGCAAATAAAATAATCGTAATGGGTAGTGGTAAGGGTTTGTTTGCAAAAGAGTGTGATGTATTCCTTGTCATCTCCCATATAAATTTTATCAGCACCGGCATTTTGTATACGGCTCCTTCGCGATAGGAACTTAGCAAATCCGGCACCAATTCTCGGGTGTAAAAAGCCAAACAATGCAATGGCAAACTTACTTCTGAAAAAAGAGCGTATCCATTTGTAGGCCTTGTCGCCCGGACCCAAACCATCACCGTGGTGAAGGAAGAATTTTTTACCGTTGCGTTCTATGATCAATTCATCACTGATTACTTTTACACCTAATTCTTCTGCCAGATAACCAAAGGTCCACATGTCGTGGTTACCTTTAAAAATAGTAACAGGAATACCACTGTCGGTTATTTCAGCTATTTTACCCATGAATCGGGCAAAGCCTTTAGGAATAACATCGTGGTATTCAAACCAGAAATCAAATAAGTCGCCCATCAGATAAATCTCTGAAGCATCCTGACGAACAGTGTCCAGCCACCTGCAAATTAATTTCTCCCTCATCAGGGATGTCGCATGCGATGGAACACCCAAATGAAAGTCGGAGGCGAAATATATTTTTTTAGCTGATTCCAATATTATTGACTGCGAAACTAACTAAAAAGCCATGAAAGACAAAGAATCTCCGTTCTAAGGCGAGATATTTCGGGCGGTGTTTGCTATCATTGCAAGGTGCAATGCAGGAAAGTCATTTTTTGCGATAAATAATAAAAAATACTACAAATGAGTGATTTTTATATCAGGGGAATTAATTGTATTTTGTATTTATGATTCATTTTACAAAAGTGGCAATAGTAGACGACAAGCAGCCGAACAGGGTGTCGCTGAATGAACGTCTGAGTGCTGCTCATGAATTTGAGGTATTATTTATGGCGGTAAACGGGGAGGATTTTCTAGATAAAATGAAATCGAGCGCTAAGGATAATTTACCGCAACTGGTGCTGATGGATATTGACATGCCGGTGATGGATGGGATAGAGGCCGTAAGAAGGGCTAATCAGATATATGGCGATGTAAAATTTTTGATGGTCACTGTTTTTGATGATGACGACAAAATATTCGAAGCCATAAAAGCAGGGGCCAGCGGATATTTATTAAAAGACGAACCTTCGGATATTATCGCTCATGCCATAAAAGAGGTGCTTGAGTTTGGTGGAGTACCCTTGTCGCCACGTGTTGCGCGTAAAGCTATGAACCTGTTGATGAATGCGAAAATAGAACATTTGCCTAAAGATACTTTGCCTGACGAATACCAATTAAGTACCCGCGAAATGGATATCTTAAAACTGATGGTTGATGGGTATGATTATAAGGTAGTCGCTGAAAAACTGTTTATCAGTCCGCATACTGTTAGAAAACACATTGCAAATATTTATGCCAAATTGCAAGTGTGCAGTAAAGTTGATGCCGTAAAAATAGCGATGAAGAAAGGCTGGTTCAATGCCTTGTTTGTTTAATGTTGTTGTTTAGCGTATAACGCAGCATATTCACCTTGTTGCAACAAAAAATCTCTGTGATTGCCTCTTTCAATAATTTCACCTTTTTCTAGCACAATGATTTGGTCGCAATGCATTACTGCGCTAAGTCGGTGACTGATGATAACTGCAGTTTTATCTTTCATGGCTTCTTTTAAATTGGCCAGAATTATTTTTTCAGTTTCCTGGTCAACGGCTGATAAGCAATCATCTAATATTAGGATTTCCGGTTCTCTGATGAGGGCTCTTGCAATGGCAATACGCTGTTTCTGTCCACCTGACAGGGTAATGCCTCTTTCGCCTACGATGGTTTGATAGCTCTTTTCAAATTCAGTGATGTTGTGATGTACATGGGCCATTGTTGCGTAGTGCACAAGATCGGCTTCAGTAACAGGGCGCTCTGTGCCTAATGTAATATTATTGGCAATGGTATCTGAAAACAAAAATACATCCTGAGGCACATAACCGATTTTTTGGCGATATTGATTCAGATTGATTGAAGCGAAAGGTTGATCGTCAATTCGTATTTCACCTTCGTTAGGTTCTATAATGCGCAATAGCAATGACGCAATAGTTGTTTTGCCACTGCCTGTACTGCCCACTATGCCGAGGGTTTCTCCTTTTGATAACGTGAGTTGAATATTGTGAAGGGCATCATATTGTTTTTCATCATAGCGCAATCTTACATTGTCGAAAACAATATCTTTTTCAAAATGAAACAAGGCATCACTGGTATTGATGATTTCAGGTTGTTGGTGCAAAAATTCATCGATGCGTTTTTGTGAAGCAGCAGCTCTTTGTACCAGACTGGTGACCCATCCAAGACTCGCAACAGGCCAGGTTAACAGATTGACATAAATAACAAATTCTGCAATGTTGCCAAATGTGAAATTGCCTTCGATAACACCTTTGCCACCCAAATAAATTGTGAGCAATGTACTGAGACTCACAAGCATTAACATCAATGGATTAAAGAGTGAATCAATAAGGGTCAACGACATTTTCTGTTTGCGGTAGTTTTCGCTTTCAACATCCATTTGCTTTAAAAATGAGTGCTCAACAGCAAATGATTTCAGCACCCTGATGCCTGAAAATGATTCCTGACTGAGAGAAGTAATATCACTTAATTTCTCTTGAATTTTATCGCTTTTTCTATTAATGATTTCACTGATATAATAAATGGAAACGGATAAGATGGGTAGAGGCAAAAGTACCCAGATGCTCAATTGAACATTTACTGAAAACATCATCCATATGACTGTAATAAAAGTAAATACCAAATTGACTATGTACATAATGGCAGGACCAACATACATTCTTACCCTGCTTACATCTTCGCTGAGGCGGTTCATCAAATCACCTGTAAAGTTTTTTCTATAAAATTTTTGCGATAATTGCTGATAGTGACTGAAGATATCATTCTTCATGTCGTACTCAATTTTGCGCGACATCACAATTAGGGTTTGTCGCATAAGGAACATAAAGATACCTCTGATAACAGAGGCAAGAATAATAACAAAACCAAACCAAAGGGCAGTAGACAATAAGTTTTCAGAAAAGCCTGTGGCGGCATCATTGTTTCTAAAGTTGGGGAGGTAAGCGGCCTTTAGTTGTATTTCATCAAACACCTGTCGTACCAGGTATGGAATCACAACGTTGAATATATTCGAAAGTATAACAAATGCAATACCGCTCAACAACAGCCATTTATAGCGGATAAAATATTTATTGATGGATAGCAGTGATTTCAAACGAATGGCGAAAATAAAACATTAAAAGGGTATGGTCAAATCATATACCGATAATGTATCTGCTCCAAGCGTTATTAATCGTGTTATTGAAACTGACTCTTGTGTATTTCGTATGAAGCTGCAAGCTCGATAAGGGACATGAGATTGTGTATATCCAACTTCGTAAAAATGCGCATTTTGTAAGTACTGATGGTGCTTACAGCCAAGCGTGTTTTTTCACTTATTTCTGTTGTTGACATGCCTTCCAACATATAGAAAACAATTTCTATTTCTTTGTTGGATAGAGATTCAAAAGGATTTTTAGTATTGGCTTTTTTTTCAATTTGATTCAAAGATTGTATGTAGTGATCCTGACTGATGTAATAGTTGCCATAGCATACCCGTTTTATGGCCAATTCAAAGTGTTGGCTTTCTTCTGTTTTATTGATATATCCTTTTGCACCTTCTTTTAATACTCTGTTGCAATAGATATTCTCTGATGCCTGAGAGGTCACCAAAATATTGAGAGCTGGTTGAAAACTCAGTAATTCAGGAAGGGCTGATAGGATATTGTTATGGTCGAGGAATAAATCCAGAATGAGCAAATCAAATTTCGATGTTTTAAGTGTTTTATAAAGGTCGCTAAGTGTTGTTACTTCATGGATTGTTGGATTCGGTAATGTTTGTTGACATAGAATTTTAAGCCCAAGTCGCGATATGCTGTTACATTCAGCAATAATAATATTAGGTTCATTCTCCATAGGGTTTATTTGGGTTAAAATCTTCTTTGTTTTTATGCCATTAACACAATTTTAGCCATGTATCACAAGGCGTTTTACAACATCAATATGAATTTAGGAAATCAGTAATTGCCACTGGCTTAGTGTGTATCGGTAGGCCTATTTACAGATACAGCAGATTGCAATTTTAAAGAAAACATATCATGAGATATATGATAATAATTGAAAATAATGGACAAGAATTCAAAGAACTTTGTTGTTGGTTTATTTTATATTCTTTTTCTGTTTAAGTTTAAAAAAAAGCGTAGTTGTTACAAATCAATTTAAGGAAGCGAAGTGATTCTACTTCCATTCTAATTAGTTGTAACGCCTACGCTTTGTCATAGGCGTCTATACCAATTTATCTGTAATAAATTAATATAGAACGCTGTATGAAACAAATGTAAAATAAAAAACATAGAATAAAAAAACATTAATTGGAAGATTTACTTTTCAAGTAGAAATTAAAAATTATCAAATATTAATTTAATAAATTGATAAAATAGTAATAAAATGTGAAGCCGTTATTTTTGGCGCATGTGCGATGTTTTAAATAGAAGGGGGCTATTGTAAGGTTGTAAAACGTAGAAATATCTCTACAATATTTTTGTTGTTTATGTTACACAGGAAGAGTGTTTTGCTCTAACAAAAAATCATTTTTTCCATATGATGTTTGCTGTACTTCTACTGTAAATAGTCTCTAAACAGATTGGTTACAGAAAAAAGTAAACCTAAACTAATTTTAAAACTATGAAAAATTTCATTTACAAAATCGTTATGCCCTTTTCTTTGGTGATATGTGCAATTGCATTCACTAATAATCTTAAAGGCCAATCCACTTATTATTCTACACACGCATCACCAAGTTCCGGCAATGAGTATGATTATTCTTTTGGTGGTATATGCATAGGCTGTTACGTTGCAAGTCCTTCCAATGCTGCGACTATGTCGATGACGGATTCAACGCATCTGTACATGACAGTTGGAGCACTTAACTCAATTTCCGCTCAATTAGAATTGACAGATACAGCCAATTCTACTTTTGGAGTAGTAATCAGCAGAAATACGGGTTTGTTAAATTTGTCTGCGTTAAATGCAATCACTTTAAGGACTTATAAGGGAGGTGTTTTAAAGGAAACGTTTAATGGTGGGTCACTGTTAAGCTTAAGTCTGATAAATGGAAGTAAGCAAAGTGTTTGGGCCAATGCTTCTCAAACATTTGATGTTGTTGAAATTGAAATTGATAATGCACTTGGTGCACTATGGGATTTTAATATATTCTATGCCTTTGGTACATATGTTACACCGCTACCTGTTAAATTAATATCTTTTAATGCAAAAACCCCTCAGCCAACTACAGTAAATCTTAATTGGCAGGTAGCTGATGAAGAAAATTGCAAAGGCTATACTATTATGCACTCTGTAGATGGCAAGTCTTTTAATAAACTAATGACACTTCCTGCAAAAAATCTAAATGAAGAACTTTCAACCTATGATTTTAGCCATCAATTAATAGCTACTGGAAGGGCTTACTATTATTTATTAATTGAAGAAATGAACGGAGAGATGTCGAAATCAGCAACAGTTACAGTAGATGGGAGAGTTGCTATTAATACTAATCCGCTTGTTAATTATTACCCTAATCCGGTGACAGATAATTTGACCTTAACGCTGAATGAGCCACTAACAGGGCTAGCTATTTACAATCATTTAGGTCAGGTGGTCTATCAGGAGCAAAGTGAAGCAGGTAGTGCCATTCATGTTATAGACTTAAAAGATTTAGTTACAGGTCTGTATTATCTTAAAATAGAAAATGCCGAAGGGCAATCATCCATCATACAATTCTCGAAGCTTTAAATTATTTAGAGAGTTGAAATTACCGTCTTGTTTTCCGAAACGAGTTTAAGGTTTGAAGGGGCAGATGATGTGAATCATCTGTCCTTTTTTTTTGAGATATTTTCAAAGGGAGATTGACATTCATGGCCTTCGGCCATTTTTGTTGGTGTGTGATTATGAGGCTTCAATAATGACCTGGCTGTCAGTATTGAAGTGGATGCGTTTTTGAAAGCGGTTTTTTGAAGGGAGATTGTCATGTTCCCTCATGGATTGCCTTCGGCCATTTTGTTGGTGTGAGATTATGAGGCTTCAATAATGACCTGTCGGTCATTATTGAAGTGGATGCGTTTTTGGAAGCGGTTTTTTGAAGGGAGATTGTCATGTTCCCTCAGGGATTGCCTTCGGCCATCCCTGAGGGGGAGGCTTCAGCAAAAAATACATGGCGTGCCGCCATGCTTTTTTTGTTTGTACACCGCCTTGCTCAAGCAAGCTTGGCAAGTCTTGTGTACAAACAAAAAAACCCTGCTTGCGCAGGGTCATTTTTTGCTGGCGGAGAAAGAGGGATTCGAACCCCCGTTAGCTTTCACTAAAACAGTTTTCAAGACTGCCGCATTCAACCGCTCTGCCATTTCTCCGTAAAGGGCTGCAAATCTAATGATTTAAATTTTATTTCGCAATTTTTTTTGAAAAAGGCTATTTATCACTGCATAAAGCGGTTTTCCTGCTTCCTTTTCTGCTGTGTAATCTTCACCACCGTATCAATGCTTTTGTTTAATTCAAAGCCAACCAACACACATAAGGTATTGAAATAGATGAGCAACATCATCACAATAATGGCCCCGATACTACCATACAACTTGTTGTAGCTATTAAATCCATCGACATAACTGGAGAATGCATAGGTGGCAATAATGGATAAAACCGATGCAACAATGGCTCCCGGTGAGAAAAACTTCCATTTATTCTTAGCAGAATGGCCGAAATAATACAGGGAACTCATGATAAAGAATACCAGAGTCGAAAGTGTAATAAACTGAATTATTTTTACAACAAACAACATCACCGCTTTATTAATGATATGGTGCTTGATGATATAGGTTGAAAGCACTGTGCCGCCTATTAAAACACTTAAGGAAAGAAAAATCAATGCCGCTATAAAAAGTGTTAACAGAATCGACCGCCCTCTTTTTTGGAAGAAATTGCGCTTCTTTTTTTCATCGTCATGGAAATTGCTGTCAAAAGCCACCATCATAGAAAATACACCATTGCTGGCAAAGTACAGGGCTGAAATAAAACCGAATGACAATAAGCCTGAGCGCTGCTTCTGTACAATATCCCTAATGGTAGAACGGATAATTTTGTAGGCATCATCCGGCAAAAAGAAATCCATTTGTACCAGTATCAGTTTCTGAATATTGGGAATAGGCAGATATGCAATCAATGTAAACAGAAAGATCAATGAAGGAAATATAGCTAAAAAGAAGTTCCAGCTCAATGATCCGGCATATAAGTTGAACTTAGGACTGATAATATTTTTAAAGAAAAACTGAAAAACAGAGAATAAGGAAGCACCCTGAAACCCCGGAGGGATAATGCTGTCAAAGAAAAACACAATACGCTTTATCAATAACAGGTTCCAGAACCATTCCCCAAAATTGAATTTCTTTTTCATTCTCAATTTACTCTATAATTAAAATCGCACGACAAAATGTTCCTTGACCTGCTCTGTTCTAAAAAATAAAATCCCCATGAAAAACAAGTCAATACTCACCGTTACTTTAGGGTGGTTTTTCATTTTTTCCCAAGCACTCAGCATTTCTTCACTCCAGCGAATATCGTCAAAAATAAAGATTGTGTTAGAATGAGCCTTTTCTAAACACCATTCAAAATACCGGATAGTGGCTTCCAATGTGTGATTGCCGTCAAAAAAAACATAGTCGACACGCTGCAACTGACTTAATACTCCTGGGATGGATTGATCAAATAAACCTTCAATGAATTGGATGTGATTGACCTCAAGTTTTTCTGCATTATAACGCGCTATTTCTACACTTTTGGGATTGCCCTCAAGACTGATTAAAAAACCATTGTTGATACCGGCAGCCTGATAAAGTGAGCTTATGCCTAATGAACTGCCTATCTCCATTGCTATTTCCGGTTGGTAGTAATGGCAAATTCGTTCCAATAACTCAGCGTATTTTGCCGACTTAGAAGTGCGGGCAGTTAATGTTTTAAGCGGCACCATTTCAGATTTGCCTGATGAACGGGCTCCTAAAGGCTTAACTTCAACCATTGTATTGCTGCTCAACATATTGCTTCTTAATAATTCTATAGAATGGTAAACGGGCTTGTTTTTTCGGGCCTGTAAAACATTCACAATAAAATCATATACAAAGGGTGAGTGAACCGAATGTCGGGTAGATGAAGTGAAAAAATAAAGCAGGTAATCTATTGCCAGCTGAATCCGCTTAAACATGTTTCAAGTGTTGCTGATTTAGTAGCGTGCAGAATTTTTCTTAAACGAGCGCAGCACTTTCAGCTCTTCCGAAAGTTTAGCAATCTGAGTATTGGCACTGGCTATCTTCTGTTCAATCTGTTGTCTGTATGCAT
>JAZKEQ010000035.1:0-3160 GCA_040386935.1 Bacteroidota bacterium
TCATTTTTATATTTTTCTACAAGCGCATCCCAGTTGGCAATGAGATCTTTATTTTCGGGTGACAATTTGCGTTCTAAATTCTGCAATTGTTGCTCAAGTGCTGCTACCAGTGAATTTTCAGACATTTGTAATGAAGACATATTTCAACTAGCAAAGGTAATAAAGAAATCCAAAAGTACGCCCCAAGATTTCAAATATTCATTAAAAGGCTTACCGGGTGGCTCTTTCCAGATTAAATCAACACCATATTACCCCTTCTAATATGGCCTTATTTTATTGAACTATTTTTAAAATAGATTTGGTATAAGTTCCTATTTTTGCCGCATGATTCAGAGAATTCAAAGTTTTTTCCTTTTTGATCTGGCACTTGCTGCACTCCTATTTATAATAGCTGATGGCGGTATTAGCACCGGCAAAGGGGTATCACAAAACACAGAATCTGTTTATAGTATAACAGCTCAAAATAGTCATTATCTGGAAACCTCAATTTCTAACCAAAGTTTGATGGCTGCTTTCATCATTTGTGGAATATTTGCACTGTCAATTATCTTCCTTTTCAAAAAACCGGCCCTGCAATTGCGCCTGGTTTTTGTTAATTACTTTATTATAGGCTTCTGTCTTTTCCTGATTTATTTTACCCAAAGCAGCGTTCAGAATGCTTTCCAAAAAATCTCCGAATCCAATATGTCAACATGGCTACTACTCCCTGTTTCCATGTTAATTTTCAATTATTTAGCTTACAGATCAATCAAAAAAGACCTGAATTTATTATCATCGGCCGACCGTTTGAGATAGCCCTAAAAACCGTTGAATGATTCCAAATTATACCCGTTAAGAAAAATTGTAATTTTTTTTTAATTTTCTTCAAAAATAACAATAAATTTGCGCACAACTTAAAAAAGACCATTTCAAGTTTTTATCAAGAATGAACACAACAATAAAAAACATTTTCAAACTTGCTCTCGCATCTGCTATCATTTTCTTTACCGCCACTTTGGCATCTGATTCCATCAACATCGATTCATTGATGCAAGATGGCTATTCAGCTGAAAAACCGTGGTTTGGGACCGATGAATACAATTATGAAGCACCGAAAGAAGTATCACCTACAGATGCCATTGCATCTAAAATCAAATGGTCAATCCTTGTATTGGTTGTATTATTAGTATTGGTTTTAGCCAATGCATTTGATATCAGCTCACTTACTTCTAAAATTACAGGTAAGGAAACTATTAATTCCAACAATATCAATAAATGGATGATGCTTATCTTTATGATAGTAGGTATGATATGTGTGGGTTGGGAGTATGTTGAACACGGCAAATTAATTTTATTGGGCAATGCTTCGAGTGAGCACGGTGCGATTTATGACAGCATGTTCACTATCACCTTGATTTTAACAACTATCGTATTTGTAATTACTCAGGTAGCCTTATTTTATTTTGCTTTCAGATATGCGAAAAAAGATGGTCAAAAAGCCCTTTACTATTCACATAACAATAAACTTGAAGTTTTCTGGACCATTATTCCCGCCATCGTGTTGACTATTCTTGTATTAAGAGGTCACCAAACATGGAGAAGCATTGTATATGCTGATGAAGATGGAACAAAATCAACCAATATTGAAATATTTGCTGAACAATTTGCCTGGAGTGCCCGTTATGCAGGTGAAGACGGCAAACTTGGAAAAGTAGATTATAAATTCATTTCAGGTACAAACAAACTGGGATTGGCTTACCAACCTGCTGTTGATACTCTATTAGTTGAGCTTGCAAAAGCTATTAAAGCTGACGAAAAAGCTATTGCTGAATTATTGACTATTACATTGCCAACATTGAAAAATGTGGATTTACCGGCAGCTAACAGCATGAAAGATTACAATGCCATCAAAAACATTGAGAAAGAAATTGAATTCATAGAAAGTGGCGATAAGTTAGATGAATTGAATGAATCAATTGACAGAAAAAAGACTCAGATAAAAAGAATTATAGCGATTAAAAATAATCCTACAATATTCGCTTCTACATTCACAAATGCAGAGGAAGATGATATCATCACTCAGGAACTTCACCTTGTAAAAGACAAAATGGTAACTTTCCGTTTCCGCTCTAGAGATATTATTCACAGTGCGTGGTTACCACACTTCCGTGTTCAAATGAACGTAGTACCGGGTATGCCAACTAAGTTCACATTTATTCCTACTAAAACAACTAAAGAAGCAAAAGCGGAAAACGGTCAGGATTTCGAATATTACTTATATTGTAACAAAATTTGTGGTGCTTCACACTACAATATGAAGATGAAAGTAGTTATCGAATCTCAAGAGGAAGTAGATGCCTGGTTAAAATCACAAAAACCGGCTTTCAAAGCTGCCCCTGTAGTTGAAGTTGTGCCTGTTGCTGTACCGGCCCAGGATTCTTCAAAAATCAATAATACAGATAGTATCAAAACTAAACTGGCACAAAAATAATTTTTAATTCACCCATCAATTCACTGTTAATATAATAACGCAGAGCATATAGCAAAACAATGAGTACAGAAACGCTAACCGCCACACACACACATCACGATGCACATGATCATCATGAGCACCATGAAGAATCATTTATCAGAAAGTACGTTTTCAGTACTGACCATAAAATGATTTCGAAACAGTTCCTGATTACCGGTATCATTATGGGATGTTTCGGTATGACGATGTCGCTTTTATTCAGACTTCAACTGGCCTGGCCGGAGGAATCTTTCCCAATTTTAGAAACCTTGTTGGGAAAATGGGGTAAAGACGGTAAAATCGGACCTGATTTCTATATGGCCTTGGTGACAATTCACGGTACCATCATGGTATTCTACGTATTGACAGCTGGCTTAAGTGGTACTTTCAGTAATTTATTAATTCCATTGCAAGTAGGTGCACGCGATATGGCATCTCCTTTCATGAATATGTTGTCATACTGGTTTTTCTTTATGTCATCATGTGTTTTAATGTCTTCATTCTTTGTTGAAACTGGCCCTGCTTCTTCGGGTTGGACTGTTTATCCGCCATTAAGTGCTTTGCAAAAAGCCATGCCGGGTTCAGGTTTAGGTACTACACTTTGGTTAGTTGCTATCATATTATTTATCGTATCAGCTTTATTAGGTGGTATTAATTATATCGTTACCG
>JAZKEQ010000036.1:0-44039 GCA_040386935.1 Bacteroidota bacterium
CTTCTATCATCATAAACTACCGCAAAGGTAATGCTTTTGAAATATATTGTGTATGACTGTGAATGCAAAGCTGAGTTGGTAGATATTCAAATGAATGATAGCAGGGCCTGACTGCTTGTAGAAACTGAATATTAGCCCTATCTTTGTTAGCGAAGTGAGGGATTTAAAAAAACACAATTTAGGCAAGCTGTTTCTTTTGCTGTTATTAGCATTGCCTTTTGCAGCCAGTGCTCAGAATATCTGGATTAATAATGAGTATCAGAAAATTTATGATTGGCAGGATAGAAGGAATACTGCTGAGCTGAAAAAATATTTTACGAGCAAGGATCCCAAAAGCAGAGAATTGGCAGTGCTTGCCTTTGCATCCATTCAAGATACAGGAATGACCAACGATTTGTTGAAAGTGCTGTATCAGGATAAAAGCAGCAATGTTAGATTGGTGGCCATACACAGTTTAGGTCAGCTGAGAAATACAAAACTTTGCAAACAATTAATCGCTTTTTATGCAATTGAAAAGAACAGTGATAACAAGGCCACATTGTTGGAAGCCATTGGCAAATGCGCTGATTCAAGTGCTATTGCATTTTACGAAGCAGTTGATATTGAGAGTAAAGAAATAGAGCAGGCAAAAACACTGGCTCTTTTTTACAGCCGAGGTGTTTATTTTGCGGCAAGAAAAGGCTTTGTCAATGAAACAATTAAAAGCAGGATGGATGGGTTTCAAAAAAACTATCCGCAAATTGATTTTATCGCATTTGTCAATACAAAAATTAAAAGTGGGCAGAATAATATTGCTCCAACTCGGTTTTCAAAGCCTTTTAAACCGGATATAGATAGTGCATTGTGTATGGATACTTTGAAAATGATAATGAGTCCATATGATAAAGTTAAATTCCTCGAGAAATACGAATACTTCACCCCATCATCTGTATGGTATCATTTGGCGTTTTCAAAAAATCAGAATTTTGTATCATCCTATGCGCTTGAGCAATACTTGAAAAGTGAGGGATTTGATACAGCTGCTTTATATACTTGTTTCAGTAGCGGCAATTTAGCATTCATTGCCATGGCTGCTGAAAAAATACGAAAAGACAGTTTGTGGAAAGATCATAAAAACTACCGTATCGCATTTCTGAATAAGGTAAAAAAATTACTGATGATGCCGGGTGAATTTGAAGCATTTGTGGAATTAGAAAAAACAATATGCTATTTACAAGGCACAGTATGGCAATACAAAGCACCGGCTTATAACCATAAAATTTTATGGCATTATGTAGAAGGTTTGAAAGAATTTGAGAAAGTAAAGATTACCACCACAAAAGGAACCATGATCATGACATGCACAGTGAATGACGCACCGGCATCGGTTGCTAATTTTCTTGAATTGGTGGATAGTGGCTATTATAATGGCAAATATTTTCACCGCATGGTGCCCGATTTTGTAGTGCAAGGCGGCTGTCCGCGAGGTGATGGTTGGGGTGCAGAAAACTGGACCCAAAGAAGTGAATTAGGACTTAATTATATTTATCGACAAGGGTCAGTAGGGTTGGCGTCAGCAGGAAAAGACTCAGAAGGCGTACAGTTTTTTATTACACATGGATTTACGCCACAATTAGATGGCCGATACACAATTTTTGGAGAAATTACAGAAGGCCTCGAAATTATCAATCTGCTGCAAATAGGCGATCAGATAATTTCAATAGAACGCATCAAATAAGCTCCCTTTATGAAATACACAATAGAAGAGATTTGGGAATTGCTAGAACAGGTGACCGACCCCGAGGTGCCCGTATTGTCGGTTGTTGACCTGGGTGTAATACGAAGAGTGGAAATTGTGAATGATCAATTAGAGATAGATATTACTCCCACTTATAGCGGTTGTCCGGCCATGAATGTGATAGAAACAGATATCAGAATTTTGATGAGCAGCTATGAAGTGCCGGTTATAATAAGACTGGTATTGCACCCTGCCTGGACCACTGATTGGATGAGTGAAAAAGGGAAAGAGAAGTTGAAAGCTTATGGTATAGCACCACCTCAATATCAGCCTAAAAATGATGAATTGTTCAGCACAGCAGAAGGGATTATTTGTCCTCAGTGCAACAGCACCAATACCACATTAATCAGTAATTTTGGGAGTACAGCCTGCAAGGCTTTATACAAGTGCAACGATTGTCTGGAGCCTTTCGACTATTTTAAATGTCACCAATAGTTGGTACCACTTTAAATTATCTCAGCGTTCTTCTTTTCTTATACCAATCCGAACTTTCTGAAGTACTTGCTGCATTTGGTTGAGAAATGCTTTTTTGATTTTCAAAAAGATAAGTAGCAGCCAATGCCAGCACCTCAGTCAGATTCTCGTTTGTGTCGTTGGCAAGGTATTCAGGTTTAAAATAATTATCAATGAATTTGGTGTCGAAATTACCTTTGATGAAATGTTCATTTTCCATTACCCAATGGCCAAATTGGAGTGTATTTGCCACACCGGCAATGCGGTATTCGCTAATGGCGCGTTTCATTTTTTCAATAGCATTTTCTCGGGTATCCGACCATACAATTAATTTAGCAATCATATTGTCGTAATAGATGGGAATCTCCATGCCTTCTTCCATACAATCATCAACGCGTATACCGGGACCCTGTGGTACTGTGTAGGTAATCAATTTACCGATATCCGGTAAAAAATTATTGGTTGGATCCTCAGCACATATTCTCAATTCAAGGGCGTGGCCATTGATGTGTAAATCTTCTTGTGTAAAGCTAAGTGGATGTCCTTCAGCTACTCGTATTTGCTCTTTTACCAAATCAAGGCCGGTGATAAGTTCAGTAACAGGGTGTTCAACCTGCAAACGGGTATTCATTTCGAGAAAATAGAAATTCAATTTTTCATCGAGTAGAAATTCCACTGTACCGGCACCGCTGTAGTTAGCGGCTTTGGCAACATTTACAGCAGCTTCTCCCATTTGTTTTCTGAGCTCGGGGGTTAATACAGCACTAGGCGCTTCTTCTACCAGTTTTTGGTGTCTGCGTTGAATACTGCAATCTCTTTCAAATAAATAACAAACATTACCATGATTATCGGCCATTAATTGTATTTCGATGTGTCGGGGAGCGGCTACATATTTTTCAATGAATACGCTATCATCGCCAAAAGCACTCAATGCCTCGCTTTGGGCAAGGTGCATATTGCTTTCGAATTCATCGACATTATTGACGATACGCATACCTTTTCCGCCACCACCTGCACTGGCTTTTATCAATACCGGAAAACCTATTTCTGAGGCAATTATTTTTGCTGCATCTATATCAGTAATGGCTTCTTTTAAACCCGGAACAAGGGGTACGCCAAATTTTTCAACGGCTTGTTTACTGGCAATTTTACTGCCCATTAAATCCATACTGGCAGCACTTGGGCCAACGAAAATGATATTGGCAGCAGCTAGCTTTAAGGCAAATTCAGAACGCTCACTGAGAAATCCGTAACCCGGATGAACGGCATCAACACCATTGGCTTTACAAATATCTACAATTTTATCACCCAACAAATAACTTTCTCTACTTGGTGGTGGACCTAAATAATACGCTTCGTCAGCATATCTCACATGCAGTGCATTGCGATCTGCATCGCTATATACAGCAACAGTTTTAATGCCTATTTCGCGGCAGGTGCGCATCACTCTGATGGCGATTTCACCTCTGTTGGCTACAAGTAATTTTGAAATTTTTTTCATCCTGAAATTCTCTGTAAAATCAATCGCAAACCTATGCAAAAAAATGCTGATATTGTATTTCAAAGCATCGGCAACTATTAAAAAAATGCTTTTTCTCAAAAAAAAAGAATTATTTTCGCACACTTATAACATTTTTGGCACGTAATTCGTTTAACCCTAATAAATATACAATTCAACCATGAAACTCAGATTATTTTTATTTGCTTTACTGCTATCATCCGGAGTGATGACCGGCTTTGCTCAAAAATTTGGTTACGTTGATACAGACTATATTCTGGGTCAAATGACAGAATACCGCGGTGCTCAGAAACAGTTAAACGAAATTTCGCAGAAATGGGAAACAGAATTGAAAGTGATGAAAGATGAAGTGGATAAGATGTATAAGGATTACAAAGCAGAAGAAATTTTGTTGAGTGCCGTGCAAAAGAAAGAAAGAGAAGATGCGATTGTTGCCAAAGAAGATGCAATGAAAAAATTTGAACAGGAAAAGTTTGGTGTAAATGGCGAGTTATTTAAAAAACGTCAGGAACTCATTAAACCTATTCAGGACAAAGTATTTGCAGCCGTACAAAAAGTTGCCAAAGACAATAATCTCGACTTTATCTTTGATAAATCAGCTAACATGAACATATTGTTCAGCAATCCCAAATTCGATAGAAGTGATGATGTGCTGGATGTACTGGGTGTTACACCTATTGAAATAAAAAATGAAGCACCCGAAATTAAAAAAGATTAATAACAAATAATAAATTAGAAATGAAAAAATCAATCATTGTATTGGCAGTAATGCTAAGTGTTTTTGTCCCAAATGTTTTAAAAGCTCAAAAAGTAGGGCATGTTAATTTCCAGGAAATTATTTTACTGATGCCGGAATATAAACTAGCTGCTACAGAATATGACGTTTATCAGTTGTCTCTTGAAGATGAGTTAAAAGCAGTTGAAAATATGATTCTGGAAGTACAAAAAAATTACGCCATCGAATCTAAAAAGCCTCAGCCTAACAAAACCAAATTAAAAATTTACGAAACCCAGAATGAGTCTTATCAGCAACAATACCAAATGATGCAACAATCAAGTCAGGACAGCTTAAAAGCTAAAATGGCTGAATTGGTAGCACCAATCCGTAAGAAAGTTGAAGAAGCAGTTGCAGCCATAGCAAAAGAAAAAGGGTATTCACATATCATTGACAACAGTTATGGGGCATTAATTTATGCTGACGAGGCTGATAATATTGACGAAGCTGTAAAAGCAAAGTTGAACATCAAGGAAAAACCTGCTGCTAATCCGGGTGCAGGTAAACCACAAACACCGGTATCACCAAGATAAATTGGCGCATAAAAGTCACTTTTCACCTCAGTCACAACACCCCATCGGAATCTTTGATTCGGGGGTTGGAGGATTGACAGTGGCCAAGGCTATCACCGAATTACTCCCCAATGAAAACATTGTGTACTTCGGTGATACTGCCCATATGCCGTATGGCGAAAAATCACCGCATGCCATTAAATCCTATGCGGAAAAAATCACTGAATTTCTTATCAACCATCCGTGTAAACTGATTGTGATTGCTTGTAATTCGGCATCAGTTACAGCATTTAAACAGGTGCAAAAGGCATTGCCTGATAAGAGTTTTGTAATCAATGTCATCGATCCGGTTGTCAATCATTTGGTGGCAGAAGACAAACATTCAGTCATCGGTTTAATAGGCACAAAGCGAACTGTAAGCAGTGCGGTATACAAGAAAAAATTTGAAAAGGCCAATCCTGAGATTACATTGAAATCGTTAGCAACACCTCTGCTAGCACCAATGATAGAAGAAGGCTTTTTCAACAATAAAATTAGTAAAACCATTGTTCACTCATATTTGAGCAATCCCCATCTAACCAATATTGATGCCATTATACTGGCATGTACCCATTATCCTTTGATCATGTCTGAAATCAGTTCGTTTTACAAGGGTAAAATTGATATCATCAATTCTGCAGAAATTGTATCCCTGGCAGTACGTCAGTTTTTAGGTCAGCAGCAATTGCTGAACACTAGTAATAAGCAACCAAAGCATCAGTTTTTTGTTTCGGATTATACAGAATCTTTCGAGCAAACTGCCAAAATATTCTTTGGAATCAAGCTACAACTGAAGGAAAAAAACCTTTGGAAGTAAAAAAATAACCATTTAAAAATCAACTTTTTAACTTTCAGGGCCTAGGCTTTGCAGCGTTTTGCATGTCCCATTTGTCAAATGAAATGAAAGCTATTGAAATGTTTAATCTGTTTACAAATGTTAAGTG
Organism: Bacteroidota bacterium; assembly: GCA_040386935.1. GTDB lineage: Bacteria > Bacteroidota > Bacteroidia > NS11-12g > UBA955 > JABMMZ01. The sequence continues at coordinate 6,020 of JAZKEQ010000036.1, forward strand.
TGTGTTTACAACTGTCATTTCAGGGTGGGCAAATTGTATTCTTTTTTCGATCAACGTGTTGTTTATTTGCTCAAGTTTAAGTGCCCACCCCCAAATGACGTCTACAGTAGCTTCAGGTACCATTATTATTGATGATTTTCATCAGGTGTTACTGGATCAGTTACAAGCAGCAAATATTCCTTTCGATTATCAACCTAATATTACTGAAAAAGAAGCTTTAGCAGTAATAAATCGTTACGAAACAGTCATTTGCAGAAGCAAAATTAATTTTACTGCAGATGTTCTCAATAATTTACCCAATTTAAAATGCATCGCCAGAGGTGGTGCAGGCATGGATAATATTGACGAGGTAAAAGCCAATAGCATGGGAATTACACTAATCAATGCACCCGAAGGTAACCGAGATGCTGTTGCAGAGCATGCGATAGGGATGATTTTAGCGTTGAGCAACAATATTGCAAAAGGCAATTCTGAGGTTAAAAATAAGATTTGGGAGCGCGAAGCCAACAGAGGCTTTGAAATAGGAGGGAAGACCATTGGCATTATAGGATTTGGCAATACCGGCAAGGCCTTAGCTGCTAAATTAGCAGGTTTTGGCTGCCGCCTTATCGCCTATGATATGTATTCACCATCCGAAAACCCAATGGTTGAAGCAGTTGAATTGAAAGAACTGCTGACAGCAGCCGATATCATCAGTTTGCATGTGCCATTGACTGATGAAACTAAATACATGGTCAATCAGGATTTTATTGCGGAATGCAAGCCCGCTTTTACGCTTATTAACACCTCACGAGGTGCTGTAGTGGAGAACAAAGCTGTGCTAAATGCACTTGAAGAAGGTAAAATGAGTGCCTTTGGAGCTGATGTTCTGGAGAACGAAAAGTTTGCAAAATACAGCCCCGAAGAGATGGTGATTTTTGAAGCATTGGCCTCAAAATCACAAGTGTTGCTAACGCCTCATGTAGCAGGCTGGACAAAAGAAAGTTATTGGAAGATCAGCGAAATTATCGCCAATAGAGTTATCAGCTTTACGACTAAATTAAAAAAATATTAGATGAAAGTTGATAGTTCAAAAAAAATAGATGAAATTGCTGCACTTTTTCAAAAAGGAAAAAAATAAGAAATATATACTGTTATGATGATTAAAAATACACGCAAAATTGTTTTATTAACCATGCTGACTTTGGGTTTTATTCTGAACTCAAAGGCGCAAAACAACTCAGGTAACGTCAGGGGGAATGTTTTTGATGGGCAGGGTAAGGGAGTTAGTGGAGCAGTTGTTTTATTGTATGTAGAAGATGATACGACTCATTTTTTCGACAAAAAAATAACCTCTGCCAATGGCGAATTCTCTTTTTCTGATGTAACTCCGGGACGTTATATCATCAAAGTTGATAAATTTAATCATCAGGGCTTTAAGTCTGAAGTTTTTGACGTACAGGCAAATAACACCGAGTATTTTACAGAGGATAAAAAAATTACCATTTACAATAAAGCCTATGAATTTGGTAAAATTGATATTAAAGGCGCTGGAAGTAAAAAGTCAACAGGTTTAACAGATACCAAAACCTCATTTACCATCGGTCAAAAAGATTTGATCAAAACAGGAGCAAGGGGTTTTAACGCCCTGGCCGGTTTAGGTTCAGGTATTACAGTAACTCCAAGTGGTTTGAGTGGTCGTGGTGGAAGACCGGATGGCACAGCTTACTTTATTGACGGTGTAAGAGTATTCAATGCGAATCTTACCCAGGGTTTCAGTGGAAGCGTGGAAGTACTGCAAGCCGGTATTCCTGCACAGTATGGTGATTTTACCGGACTGGGTGTTTCGCTTACTACCAGAGGTGGTGTATCTTCAAGAGTGAGCAAAAGTTTTGAAATTCAAAGTTCAAGCATGTTCAATCCATACCATCATAATCTGATAGAGGGTTTCATGGCTTTCCCTATTTTATTCAAAACAAATCCAAATTATGTAGAAGGCGGTTCTGAAAATGTTGTAAAAAAATATGCCATTGCCGCAATGAGTATAGGCGCGAATTTTTCATACCAACGTGAGCCAGCCCCATCTTATATTGGGTATTACCAAATAAAAGACGAAAAGTTGGCCGAGTTGGAACAAACGCCATTAGCCGCCAATAAAGACGGAGGGTTTGTTAGTTCTGCAAATTTTTTAACTGAAAATGATTTTGACAAAGTGAAAGTGCGCGACAATGCCCGCGCTTACAGTTCAAGTGCCCAGGCTAAATTTGATTTCAGGATTTCTGATTTGGCAACATTAAGCGTATTTGGAAATTTTAACTACAGCAATGCAACTAATACAGGAAACAATGCCAGTATGTTGATTTATAAGACTAACCCATTGAGAACATCTACCAGTGTTTTGGGTTATGTGAAATATACTCAGAAATTTAAAGATCCGGATTCAACGCGTAAGGCCAATAATTCAACACTTAACAATGCTTATTTCACTGTGCGTTTCGACTATCAGTCGTCATGGACAACAACACAAGATCAAAACTTCAGAGAAAATGTATTTGATTACGGTTATATCGGTCAGTTTAAACACTACCCAACAGAGTTTTATTCGTACTATGGTAGCCTGAACAATCCAAATGCAGCTTCAAGACGTTTCGTGGATCAAAATGGCGATACCGTGTATTTGAGGAATTTTTGGGAACAGACAGGTTTCAGAGATACTGCCATCAGATTTACAGGATCATCAGAAAATAAAGTAAGAGCCAATTATACCCAAAATGTATTCGATAAGATTTCTGAGCAAGGCGCAATCCTAACCAGCGATGCACAAATTTTACAACTACAAGGCTTATTAAATGGTTATAACCCAAACCCAATTTATTCATTGTTTAATACACCGGGCTTTCAACAAGCTGGTTATAACAAAACCCAAAGCGAACGCTATACGTTATACGCTATGGGTGAGGCTGAATTGATGGGCCCTGTTAAAGCAAATAAAAAATCAAGTGCTCACGCCTTGCAATTTGGTTTGACCTTCGAACAAACCATTAACAGAGGTTACGGATTAGGTGCGAATGATTTGTGGCGCTTAATGTATCAGTTGGCCAATAGCCACATTGCTGAATTGGATAAAACTAAACCAATATTGTCTTATGATGCCAATGGTGTATTCCAAGATACTGTTAAATACAATCGTTTAGTGAATGCGGATAAACAAACACATTTCGACAAAGAATTCAGAAATAAATTAATCAGTGAAGGTGCTACCGATGTGTATGGAAAAGCGATTAATGAAAGAACATTCCTTGATATTAACTCATACAAACCGGGTGATTTTAGCATGGATATGTTCAGTGCTGATGAATTGCTGAATAATGGTAGTTCTTATGTAAGTTATTATGGATACGACCATTTGGGAAATAAATTAAAAGGCAGACCGGGCATTAATGATTTTCTTCAGGATAAAACAAAACGCAGTATCGGTGCATTTATGCCAATTTATACTGCAGCATGGTTCCAAGATAAATTCTATTTGGATGACCTTGAATTCCGTTTAGGTTTGCGTTTGGAAAGATATGATGCGAATCAGTTGGTATTAAAAGACCAGTATTCATTATATCCTGTAAGAACAGCAGGTGAAGTAAGTGAAATTGACGGAAATTCAGTAACCCACCCAACCAATATTGGTGAAGACTATGCGGTATATGTGAACGATGTTAAAAACCCTACCAAAATACTTGGTTACAGAAAAGACAATACTTGGTACGATGCAAGCGGTAACCAATTATCTACACCTGATTTGATTGCTAATAAAACCAATAATGGTAGAATTGCACCTTACTTGGTGAATCCAAACCAAAATGAAATTACTGAGAATTCATTTCAAGACTACAAGCCAAAAGTAAATATATTACCACGTGTATTCTTCAAATTCCCATTGAATAAAACCAGTTTGTTTTATGCCAGTTATGATGTATTGGCTCAAAGACCAACTCCGGGAGCCAACTTCCTGACAATTGATGACTATTACTACATGACTCAAAAAGCCAGCAATACACTTGCTAATCCGGCTCTGACTTCACGTATCACAACAGATTATCAGATTGGTTACAAACAACAAGTTTCAAAATCTACTTTGTTGAGTGTTATTTCATACTATAGAGAAACCAAAAATGATTTATCAGTTTATCAATTCAACCAGGCTTATCCTGTTACTTACATCAGTTACAACAATATTGACTTTAGTACTGTAAAAGGTTTCATTACCGAGTTGACATATAATAATGATAAATACAATATCTCATTAAATGGAAACTACACATTACAGTTTGCCGATGGTACTGGTTCTAACATCAACTCACAAAGAGCATTGATTGCCAGTAACCAACCTAACTTAAGAAGTTTATTCCCTTTGGGTGAATTGGATATCCGTCACCAAATAAAAGGTATTTTCAACTGGGAGTTTCCGGATGATGATAAAAAGAGAAAAATAAAATACATGGGGCCAATTATAGGTGGTAAAAAAATATTAAAAAATACCAATTTCAATATTACTTATGCAGCTACTTCAGGTTTGCCGTACACTGCGACTTCACAACCGGTTCAATCAGGTTCTGTTGACAGAGCTCAGATTAAAGGAACCCCATACGGATCACGTTTGCCATGGCAGTTTACTACTTCAATGAATATTTCAAAAGACATTCAATTGAAATGGGAAGGATCAAATGGAAAGAAAAAAACAGGATTTGTTCAGGTGTATTTCTATGTAACCAATTTGTTCAATACAAGAAATGTAAACGGTGTTTACCCATACACAGGCTCACCTGCTGATGATGGATTCCTGAATTCACAAAAAGGTCAACAGGCGCTTACAAGCCAATTAAGTGCAGAAGCTTATAATTACTATTACAGAACAGCAATTAACAGCCCGGGTAACTATCAAGCACCACGCTTTATGAGACTAGGTGCTAAATTTAATTTCTAAACAATTAAGACAAAAAATTTAAAATGTATATCAATATGAAAGGTGTTTATATAAAATTAGCATTAATTATTACAGCAGGTTGTACAGCTGTTACAGGTTATGCTGCCGAAATTAAAAACTTCGGTCCTAAGGGTGGAGGTTCCAATCAAACAACTCAAAGAGATGTTACGGAATTTTCAAACACTTGTAAGGCAGCGACACAAAGTGCTGATCTTGACATCAACAATGTCAGAACAAAAATATTAAACGGTGGAGACATGTGGTGGGATTTAAATAACCCCCGCTATGAAATACCTAAAGTGACAGATGCTAACACAGTTAGAAAGAATTCTTTATTTTCCGGTGCATTGTGGATTGGTGGTTTAGGTAGAGGAGATGGTAATCTGCGTATAGCAGCCATGACTTACCGTCAAACAGGTAATGACTTTTGGCCGGGTACATTAGATACAACCAATGTGAGTACGGATCCAGCACGTTGTGAAGCTTGGGACAAAATGTTTAAAGTAACCAGAGATGAATTGATTCTTCAACAAACAACAGGTGAGGTATCTAAAAGTATTTTGGAGTGGCCTGCAGCAGGAAATCCAAATGTGCCTTACGGATCATCTCAGGCTGATAATGCTTTAGCATCATTCTTTGATGTGAGCAATGGAGGCCCTATTGCAGGTCCTTATGATCCAACAAGTGGTGATTACCCTATTCTTGACCCTTCACGTGAACCGGGTAAAAATTTGCCAAAAGATCAACCTGATCAGATGATTTGGTTTGCTTATAACGATAGAGGAAATGTGCACTCTGAAACAGGTGGCATTCCTATTGGATTAGAATTGCAAACAACTGCATTTGCCTTCCAAACAAATGATGAGGTAAATAACATGACCTTTTATACCACTAAAATCATCAACCGAGGTTTCGAAGCGCTCGACAATACTTACTTTGGTGAGTGGGTTGATGCCGATTTAGGGAACTATGCGGATGACTATGTGGGTTGCGATGTTGGCAGAAGTCTAGGTTATTGCTATAACGGTGATGATAATGACGATGGTGTTTTGGGTTATGGATTGAATCCACCAAGTGTTGGTGTCGACTTTTTTGAAGGTCCAATCGATACCAGTGGCAAACAATTGGGTATGGGTGCTTTTATGTACTATAACAACAATTCTGATGCAGTAAGTGGCAATCCTAATACCGCAATTGATTTTTACAACTACTTACAAGCCAAGTGGCAGAATGGTAGCGATGTTACTTATGGTGGTAATGGTATTAATGCTACAACAATTAAAACAAAGTACATGTTTGATGATGGAACAAACCCTGCAAACGACCCAAATGCTTCACCAAAATTTTGGAATGAGTATACTGCAGGTAATCCAGTAGGCGATAGACGTTTCTTGCAATCAGCCGGTCCATTTACATTGACACCAGGTGCAATCAATAAAATTACTGTGGGGGTTGTATGGGCTCGTACTACTTCAGGTGGTGCAAGAGGTTCATTAAACCTGTTAAAATTAGCCAGTGATAAAGCTCAGAAATTATTCAATAACAAATTTGATATTGCTGATGGTCCCGAACCACCGGTTGTCGAAATTCAGGAACTTGAAAATAGCCTTGTATTAAAATTCTTGGATACTAAAATAACAGAGGATTATAAAGAAGATATTAAAAATGAGCTGAACCAGATAATTAAATACAGATTCCAGGGTTATATGATTTATCAGTTGAAAGACGGAAGTGTTTCAAATACTGAACTTAATGATATAGATAAAGCAGTTTTAATTGGTCAATGTGACATTAAAGACAATATCTCCCAAATGATCAATCTTGAATTTGATGCAACTGTTTCTGCCAATATTCCAAAAGAAAAGGTAAGTGGTAAAAATGAAGGCATTCAGCATACTTTTAATATCAAAGAAGATGCATTTGCAGCAGGGTCATCAAAAACACTTGTTAACTTTAAAACATACTATTTCCTAGTATTGGCTTATGGCTATCCTTCCAATGATCCATTGAAACTTGAACCTGAACAATTCCTTCCAAGTCGTAGAACAGTTTTGATTTCAGGTATTCCACATAAAACTTCACCTGAAGCATTTGGAAGCAATCAACAATCAAATTACGGTGACGGGCCAATGTTGAAGCAATTGAGCGGTAGAGGTAATGGCGGTCAAGTATTGGAGTTCACAAAAGAAACCATTGATGAAATAATGGCCAACGGTAAAGCCAATGAACCTGTTTACTTGGGCGGTAAAGGCCCCGTAAAAATTAAAATCGTAGATCCATTGTTAGTACCTAAAGCAGATTTCGAATTTCAGTTTATTGAAAAATGGGCCGATAGAGCAAAATCACTGGGTACATCCATCAAATACCAGGATTCAATTTCAGCAAAAAGCTACTGGAGATTGATTAATAAAACGACCAATGATACCGTTTATGCAGATTCTTCTTTGGAGAATATTGTTGAAACAGTTGAAGGACGTGTGAGATATGGCGGTCCTGTGAAAAAGAAAAAGAACCTGAGAGAATGGGGATTGGCAGTAGAAATTGCGCAAGTACCTTCTCCGGGTCGAAATCCTTATGGTGAAACAAGTAACGGTTTGATTGGTTTTGAAGTAAAATTTGCGGATGAAGGTAATCGTTGGTTGACAGCAGTACCAGATATCGATCAAGAAAGTTCACCTTTCAACTGGATACGTTCAGGAACAAAAAATCCTGTAACATTCGATCCTTATAATGATGACTTTAATGCGGATTTTGACCCCAATCACAACGGGACAGATTCATATGATCCATACGAGAATTTTGAAAAAATTTGGGACAGAAGAATTGCTCCTTATGCATTCTGTTCAAGGGTACAAGGCCCAAGCGGAAGAGGAGAATATACTTACGGTCCTGCATGGGGTGGTTCAACATTGACTGACAATCCTATAGTGGAGATAGCAAGTATTAAACTGGTCATCACACCGGATGTTAGAAAATGGTCGCAATGTGCTGTTTTAGAAATGGGTGAAGATGCAACTTTAACCGAAGGTAATATGGCTAAAATGAATCTGCGTTATCACAACTCAATGAAACCTGTAAGCGATGGTAATGGTAATTTCTTGAGATGGGAAGAAGATGCTTCTGAAAGAGGAAGAAGTTATTTCCCGGGTTATGCTATCAACCTTGAAACAGGTCAAAGACTTAATATCGTATTTGGTGAAGATTCATATTTGCCAAATGAAAATGGTAGTGATATGATTTGGAACCCAACTTCAAATTATGCCAACTCTGCTACTTATTATAACTTTGGTGGAAAGCACTATATCTATGTAATGGGTAGTTATCCCGGACTTGCAGCGCGTTCGTTCTTAGGCCCTATCTATGATGGTGGTGCTACTTATCAAGCCATGTTGCAGTCAGCGCCAAATACAAGTCCTACTTCAGCTGAAAAACGCAAGGTGCTTTCACAGGCTATGTGGGTGATTCCGGCAATGGCAGAAAGAGGATTTGATTTGAAAACAGGTGTACCTCCAAATGAAGTGAGTATTACTATCAATATGCGTAAACCTTATACTAAGCAAGTAAATGATACCTTATTGCCAAGATATACTTTTAACACTGAAAGTGTTTACAATGATATCAATTCAGAAACAGGTAAGAAATCAGTGAATCTGATCAATATTGTACCGAATCCTTATTATGCTTATTCTGAATATGAAGGCAGTGCAATTGATAACAAAGTAAAAATCACTAACCTTCCTCCAAAAGCAACCATCTCTGTCTACACATTGAGCGGTACTTTGGTAAGAAGAATTAAAAAAGACGACTTATTAACTTTCTCTGATTGGGATTTGAAAAACGATAACAGAGTGCCGGTTGCCAGCGGATTCTACATCATCCATGTTGATTGCGGAGATTTGGGTGAGAAGATATTGAAGTGGTATGGTGTTATGCGTCAATTAGATTTAGATTCTTATTAATCCAGCCTATAATTATTATCAATTAAAAAAAGAACATTCATGAATAAATTTATAAAATATACAGCATTGGCAATAGTAATAGGTGTTGGAAACCTTTGCGCACAGGGTCCTGTAAGAGCAGGTCAGGCAGGGTTTACACAATTGCTGATTAATGGCTGGGGAAGATCAAGTGGTATGGGAAATTCATATTCTGCAGGTGTGTCGGGTGTCGAAGCCTTTCATTTGAATATTGCAGGATTAGGCAAAGTGCAAGGAAGTGAGTTAGCCTTTAGCCGTACGTCATGGTTAGGTGGAACAGGCATCAATATCAATACATTTGGATTTGGACAAAATCTTAGTAAAGGTGTTTTAGGTATCAGTGTAATGTCATTCTCATTGGGTCAAATTCCAATTACTACAACAGCACAGCCTGATGGTGGAATCGGTACTTATAAGCCTTCTATCAGTAATATTAATTTGGGATATGCATATAACTTCACCTCTAATATTTCTGCCGGTTTCAATATGAAAGTAATCAGTGAATCAACACCTGATGTTAGAACAGGCGGTATCGCTTTTGATGCCGGTTTACAGTTTGCTACTGAATTGATAAAGGATATAAAAAAGAGCGAAGTGAAATATGTTAATTCAAGCAATAGCCCGGCTGCAGATCGCGGTAGTGATATTCGCTTTGGTGTTAGCATTAAAAACCTTGGTCCGGATTTGAAATATGCCGGTGATGGTTTGGCTGTTAAATCAAATGTAGATGGTAAATCTTATACGTCTACAACATCACACAGAGCAGATAAAACGCAATTGCCTTCACTGATTAATATTGGTTTAGCTTACGATTTCAGATTGGATAAAGGCAATGAATTGTACTGGCACAGATTGACCACTGCATTGAATTTTACTAATAATTCATTTTCAAGCAATCAAACATCACTAGGTGTTGAATATTCATACAAAGAAATTCTGATGTTGAGAGCTGCGTTTGATTATGAAAAAGGCATTTTTGATTACGAAACCAGAAGAACTGCTTATACAGGTTTATGTATGGGAGCAAGCGTTCAGATTCCATTAACTAAAAAGGTAGATAACAGAAGAGAAAATAATAACGCCATTGGTGTTGACTACTCTTACCGTTCAACTAATCCTTTCAGCGGAACACATACCTTTGGTGTAAGAATAAGTATCGATTAATTAAAATTTTAATATATTTGCAGAAGTGCTTTCAGTCTATGAAAGCACTTTTTTATTTTTTTAGACATACCCAAATTAACGTTCAAGATGAGTGATATTGTATATATGACCAAGGAAGGATTCGAAAACCTGAAAAAGGAACTCGAAAATCTGAAACGCGTGCAGAGACCTGCTATTAGTGCGCAAATTGCTGAAGCAAGAGATAAGGGTGACTTGTCTGAAAATGCTGAGTATGATGCGGCAAAAGAAGCCCAGGGGTTACTTGAAGCTAAAATTTCAAAGCTTGAAACCATGTTTGCCAATGCCAGAGTGTTGGATGAGTCGAAACTGGACAATAGCAAAGTAAACATGCTGAGCAAGGTGAAAGTGAAAAATATGAATGCCAACCGAGAAATGGTGTACACCATTGTATCTGAAAAAGAAGCGGATATGAAAGTGGGACGTATTTCCAGTAAGTCAGCAATAGGTGCAGGCCTTATAGGTTGCAAAGTTGGTGATGTGGTAGAAATAACCGTACCTGCAGGCATTGTGAAGTTAGAAATTCTCTCAATAGGCGCCTAATTTCCTAAAACTTTTAAGCCAAATAATATGTCAACAATATTTCAGAAAATTATTGATGGAGAGATACCTGCCTATAAAGTGGCTGAGAATGACTTTTTTTTGGCGTTTCTGGATGTTAATCCATTGGCTAAGGGGCATACACTTGTAATCCCTAAAAAAGCCACTGATTATATTTTTGATATGGCGGATAATGAATTGGCGGCTATGCATGTTTTTGCAAAACAAGTAGCCATTGGCATTAAATCTGTTGTACCTTGTGTGAAAGTAGGGGTGGCTGTTATTGGTCTTGAAGTGCCACATGCGCACATTCATTTGGTGCCAATGAACAAAGTGGCCGACTTGAATTTTGCCGGCCCTCGTATCAGTTTATCTAAAGATGAATACGAAGCTGTAGCTTCAGCAATCAGCCAAGCAATTACTCTGTAACTGCTTCTATAGTAATAATCTTAATGTCTTTTACAGGTCTGTCGCCAGGCAGTGTTTTAGTCGTACCTATTTTATCTACAACTTCCAATCCTGAAATGGTTTCACCAAAAACAGTGTATTGACCATCCAAAAATGGTGAACCACCAATTGTTTTATAGGCGGCCATTGCATCTGCAGTAAATCTCATGCCTGATTGCATCATGATATTGTCAAGATCAGGCTGGGTCAAAACTTTTCCGTGTACAATGTAAAACTGACTACCGCTGCTGGCTTTGTAAGGATTTACCTCATCGCCTTGACGGGCTGCAGCAAGTGCACCTTTTTTGTGGTAGAACTGAGGGTAGATTTCAGCAGGTATGGTGTAATTCGGTCCACCATCACCATATTGAGCACCCGCTTCAGCTTTTTTACTGTTAGGGTCGCCTGTCTGAATCATGAATTCTTTAATAACACGGTGAAATAATACACCGTCATAATATTTCTCTCCAACTAGTTTGTCGAAATTGGCCTGGTGCAAAGGGCATTCTTTGAATACTTTAATTTTTATATCTCCCGCTGTGGTTTTGATAAGGTACAATTTATCAGCTGCTGCTGTTTTTGGTGTGGCCTCAGCAGTAGTTGTTGTGGGCTCGGTAGCGCTCAAAGTTTGGTTTTGATTTTCCTCAACCTTTGGTGTTGAGCTGCCGCAGGCGCCAAGAAAAAAAGTTAACGCTATGCAAATTGCAGGGCTTATTGAAGTGATGATGTTTTTCATATGATTTCTTCTGCTATAAAATATTCAATGATATGAGTGCGAATATACGATTCTTGTTCAAAAACTGTAAATTGTGGTAATTGTTTTATCAGTTCCCAATGTGGCCAGCCGTCATTGTCAACTCCTTTAAGCTCATAGTGGCCGGAATAACTCAATATTTTGCAAACAGCAATATGCATCAGGTTCACTTTTTCGTCTTTTTTGAAATTACCCGCAGGTAATTGTCCCAATTCGCGCATCCCTATTAAAAAAAGGATGGCATTCATATCGGGTTTTTTGTTGAAGTTGTTTTCTACGTAATCAAGGATTTTTTTCCAAACAACACTTTCGTCTTCCATGCTGCAAATGTATCGAAAAATATTGCTTAAAGTCAGGTTCGTGCGATTAAAATTGCCGCTGGGGGGTGGGCTTTCCCACACTTTTATTAAATAAAAATTTACTTGGCGGAATGTGCAATTGTTTTAACATAAAAATCCCTTAATTTGCAGTTAATAATGACTACGCTTTATCCCAAGAAAATTCTCAAACAGCTTGTCAGTGCAGGAAGAAGACTTTCACAACCATTTTCGCTTACAAAAGAAAAAGCTTACAGACAGCAGGTGAGAACCTTAAAAAAGCTTTTGATAAAGTCGGAAATGACAGATTACGGAAAAAAATACGGATTCTCTAAGATTATAGGTGCCAAAACTATTTACAGAACATATCAGCAACTCGTTCCCATTACCGACTATAGTAAAATGCACGATTGGTGGCAAAAGGCTTACAACGGTGCTGAAAATGTGACTTGGCCGGGTAAAATCGAATTTTTTGCTTTGAGTTCTGGAACATCTGAAGGAGCCAGCAAATACATCCCTGTGTCGCAAGACATGATTAAATCGATTACACGAGCGGGTTTAAGGCAGATTATCAGTATTGCCAAAACAGATCTTCCTAAGGATTACCTTACCAAGAATTATCTGATGCTGGGCGGAAGTACCAGCTTGTATTTTAATGATGAAGGAAAGACCTATGCAGGCGACCTGAGCGGTATTACCAGTAGCCATGTGCCCAATTGGTTTGAACGTTTTTCGAAACCATCCAATGATATTCGAAGTGTAAAAAACTGGCAGGATAAAATTGACAGAATGGTAGATGAAGCACCCCAATGGGATGTGGTGGTAATAGCAGGAGTACCGGCCTGGATTCAAATATTATTCGAAGAAATTATTAAACGTTATAAACTTAAAACGATACACGATTTGTGGCCCAACCTGAGTGTTTATCTCTGGGGTGGAGTCGCCATTGAACCTTATCGCAAAAGCTTGAATGCACTGATGGAAAAGCCCATCATGTATCTCGAAACCTATTTGGCAAGCGAAGGATTTGTAGCATTTCAAACAAGTCCAAAATCACCGGGAATGCGCCTTAATTTCAGGAACGGAATGTTCTTTGAATTCATTCCTTTTAATGAGCATAATTTTGATGAAAGCGGCAATGTTAAGCCGAATGCTATTGCGCTAAGCATTAAGCAGGTGGAACTGAATAAAGAATATGCACTGGTGCTTACAACCTGTGCAGGCACTTGGCGTTACATCATAGGAGATACCATTAAATTTGTCGATATTGAAGATTGTCAGATAAAAATTACAGGCAGAACCAAGCATTTCTTAAGTTTGTGTGGCGAGCACCTGAGTGTCGATAATATGAACAAAGCCATAGAACGCCTCAGTGAACACCTTGATATTTCTATCAATGAATACACCGTGAAAGGGATTACAAATGATGATTCAAGGCACTCTCACCAATGGTATATCGCCTGCGATAATCCTACAATAACCGAAGAAGAGGTAACGAAATTAATCGATGGGTATTTAATTGACCTCAACGATGATTATGCCACAGAGCGAAAACACGCATTGAAGGAGATACGCGTTAAATTACTGCCTTCAGCCGTATTCCTAGAATGGATGCAGGTGCAAGGTAAGTTTGGTTCACAAAGCAAATTTCCACGTGTATTAAGCAATGTGAAGTACAGTGAGTGGGTTGAGTTTTTAAATAAAACCCAAAGCGTAAAACTCGCTAATTAATCATATTTAAAACTCGCTGTTATTTTTGAAACAGCCATTTAAACATTTGTTTATAGCTGGCTTTTTGCCCATAGCTCAATATGCCTATGCGGTAGATTTTACCGGCCAGCCATACGGTAATGACAAAGGTGCCAAATAAGATGATGGCCGATAGAATGATTTGTCCCCATGAAACATCAAAAGGCAATCTCACCATCATGACGACAGGGGAGGTGAAAGGAATATAACTGCACCAATAGGCCAATGTACTGTTGGGGTCTTTGATAACAGCAATCTGCGCAATCACTAATCCGAATACCAATGGCATTGATACAGGAAACATGAATTGCTGGGTTTCGGTATCGCTGTCTACGGCACTGCCAATTGCTGCGAATATGGCACTGTATAATAGGAATCCACCAAAAAAGAATATGATGAATCCGGTAATAATTTTAGGGTAATCAAGGCTGTGAAATTGTTCCAACACGCTACTCATCATTCCGGCACCGCTACCACTTGGTATTTGAGATTGTACAGATGATAGTGAGCCACTGTCAACCTGCTGCAATCCTATGGCAATACTCACTACCGTGATTAATATTCCTGAAAGCACAATCCATGCAAGAAATTGCGTGAGGCCAACCAAAGCAACTCCCAGTATTTTACCCATCATCAGTTGGAAAGGTTTGACAGATGATACAATGATTTCTACAATTCTGTTGTTTTTTTCTTCTGTTACACCACGCATAATCATGACACCATACATGAAAATAAACAGGTAGATAACCATGGCGCCAACATAGCCCACACCCGACTTAGCCTCAATGCTGCTGCTCTTGCCCGACAATAAGTTTTCAGTTAGTTTGATATCTGTTCTCAGGCTGTCGAGTTGTGATTTGGTGATGCCATTTGCCTTTAAATTATTTTGAAATAAATGTTCGGCCAGCGCGTCTTTTAATTCCTGACGGTTGGTAAGTGAGAAACTTTTTTTAGCAATTAATTCTATGCTGTCGCCCGATTTTGAATTCACCATTAAAACAGCGGCCAATGATTCTTCTTCTATCTCTGATTTTGTTTTTTTGATATCAGAGACATATTCAAATTGGTAAGATTTTGAATTGATGTGATTGTTGTTGAATACATGCTGAGGGTCATATATGGCAATGGTTTCCTGTTTGTCGTTGCTGAACTGATAAATGGAAATAAACGCAATGGTGCCATAAAAAGCAGAGATAAGTAAAGGTCCCAACAAAGTCATAATAACAAATGATTTCTTGGAAACCCTTGTGATGTATTCGTGCTTTAAAATAAGTAATATATTATGCATTGTTTGATGGCGTTTGGGTAACTAATTGAATGAAGATGTCATTGATGCTCGGTATTTTCTGACTGAAGTGAATGATCTCTGATTGCTTGGCAATATCTGCAATGCAATCGTTGTTTTTGATGCCGTTGAGTTTAAGTAATAATCGGTTGTGTCCTGTATCGGATGCAGCTTGTTCAACAACTTGTATAGCGCTTATTTCAGGAGAGTATTGACCATTCAAAACCACTTCAAAGTAATCTGATTTGAATTTATTTTTTATATCAGCAACAGTGCCATCCAGTATTTTTTTAGAAAGATGAATGAGTGCCATGGCATCACACAATTTCTCGACACTTTCCATTCTGTGGGTGGAGTATAAAATCGTGGTGCCTTTAGCTTTTAAATCCAAGATAATATCGGTCAGTAATTCTGCATTTACCGGGTCGAAACCACTGAAGGGTTCATCCAGAATCAGTAATTCCGGTGAGTGAATAACGGCAACAATGAATTGTATTTTTTGCTGCATGCCTTTACTCAACTCTTCTACCTTTTTATTGCGGATATCATAAAGACCCATTGTTTGCAGCCATTTACCGGCTTTTTCGGTGGCTTCTTTGCTATTAAGTCCTCTCAGTTTTGCAAAGTATTCCAGCTGTCGGATGACTTTAATTTTTTTATAAAGGCCCCTTTCTTCAGGCAAATAACCGATGTTTCTGATGTGCGACTGATTCAGTATTTCACCGTTCAGCATGATATTGCCTTCGTCAGCTTCAGTTATTTGATTGATGATACGGATGAGTGATGTTTTGCCGGCACCGTTTGGTCCTAAAAGCCCGTAAATACTGCCTTTTGGAACATTAATCGATACATCTTTCAATGCTACCTTGTCCTTGTAAAATTTGGAAACATTGTTGATCTGTAGAAGTGTATTCTGCATATTGATTGAAATCGATTGCAAAGAAATAGAATCCATAGCAGGATTGGATATAATTCGACAATAAATTCCTTATAACCGACAAGGGAGCAGGCTGAAGCACAATAATAAAAATAGCAAAAAATTGATTTAGTATTCAAAACCTTTGTGTATTTTTGAATGACAGTACAGCATATATAATGAAAGCAGTTATTCCCGTTGCAGGCATAGGCACCCGATTAAGGCCGCATACCCATACCCAGCCCAAGTCATTGATACCCGTTGCAGGTAAACCAATTCTGGCACATATAGTTGATCAGTTAGTGGCCAATGGCGTTTGTGAATTTGTTTTTATTATCGGTTATCTGGGTGATAAAATAGAAGAATACATCACCAATAACTATCCCGATATTAAAGCGAGTTTTGTTATACAAACAACCGGAAAAGGTACCGGACATGCTATATGGTTGGCAAAGGAAGCCATCAACAACGAACCCATACTCATCATCTTTGGCGATACCATTTGTGAGGTTGACTGGCAAAAGGTCATCAATTCACCAGTTTCTATTTTAGGGGTGAAAAAAGTTGATGATCCAAGGCAGTTTGGCGTTGCTGAAATGAATGATAAAGGGAAAATTGTACGCTTAGTTGAGAAGCCAGCCATCCCCAAGTCAAATTTGGCATTAGTGGGTATTTATAAAATTATTGAAACAGAACAATTGCTCGAGTGCATTACCAACAATATTGAAAACAATATTAAAACACAGAATGAATTTCACCTCACAGATGCATTGATGTGCATGGTGTCATTAGGCTATAATTTTGAAGTAGTCAATGTTGATTCGTGGTTTGATTGTGGTAAGAAAGAAATATTGCTGCAAACAAATGAGCTGCTTTTGAAACGCGGTAAATTCCAAACGGTAGATCCTGATGTTGTTGAGAATAGCATCATCATACCACCTGTGTTTATTGGTAAAGGTAGCAAGGTAAAGAACAGTATCATCGGCCCCAATGTCAGTATTGGTGAAAATGCTTTATTGGAATCATCCATTATTAAAGAATCCATCATTGGCCCATTTGCCGAATTATACCATGCGGTATTGAGCCATTCATTGATTGGCAATGATGCCTTTTTACAAGGCACAGTTCACAGTCTTAATTTAGGAGATAGCGCAGAAATTAATTTTAATTAAATAATAGATTATGGCAAAGTACACAGATGCAGAAATAGCAAGAGCGGATGGTCCTTTTGATCCACCTGCAGCATTTACCACTGATTATATCAAAGCAAGTATTGCGAGAATAGCTCGTTTTCCTGATGACCTCGAAAGAGTTGTCAAAGGATTAACCAAGGAACAACAAGCAACGCCTTACCGTCAGGGTGGATGGAGTTTGGCCCAGGTGATTCATCATGTGGCCGATAGCCATATGCAGGCATTCAGCAGATTCAAATTAACGTTAACGGAAGATACGCCTGTTATAAAACCATACATTCAAAATGCATGGGCCGATACTGCAGATAGTTTACAAGGCGATGTGCAATGGTCGGTAGAATTAATCAGAGCGCTTCATAAACGCTTTGTTTTATTGATGGAAAATATGGGTGAGGCTGATTTTAAAAAATGTTATTTTCATCCCGAGTATCAAAAAACCTATTCACTTGAGTATGTTGCAGGCATGTATGCATGGCACGGTTACCACCATTTGCAACAGATAGAAATGTATCTAGAAAATCAAAATCAGACTGCTGGATAGCCTGTTCAGTGTGTTTTAATGCACCACCTTATTGGCGCAATAGCTGCTGGCAAATGCATCGGGCTTAGCTTTGAATGTATAGCCCATGCCGATGATATAACCCATGGCTTCTTTTAATGCATCATTACTCTTAAAGTTAGGGTCAGTATTAATGTCTGCATGAATTTCCATTTCAATATGGTGACGGTCGAATATAGGACAAAGCTCATAAGCGACTTCAATTGACTTGCTCACCTCGTGAATCATTCTTTCTTTTAATGAAAAATGGTTCTTGGTAATAAAACTATTGAAATACATGAAACCGCCTCTTTTTTCTCTTATGAATACGATGGCAGTGGCAAATTCTACGATATTGTGTTTCACTTGGCTATCTGTACCAATACAAACTTTTAATCGGCTGTCCATTACCTTTTCTCTGGCTATGGCTTGTTCAACTTCTGTGTTAATCGGTATTAAAATTTCGGTTCCATCCAGTTTGCGCCACGTCATAATATGAATAGTGTTTTTACAAATTTTGGGAATATGTGTGATTGAAAGTTTACAGGAGTATTATATTTAAACACAAGTTATCCCGAATCGTCCCTTAAATAACAATTGCAGAAGCCAATATGTTTGTTGCCTATTGAATGGTATAGCGCAGTTTCACACCAAAAGTTGTGAGAGCTGTAGGGAAGGTGTTAGACGACCAAGGTTTTGATGAGCGTCTGTCATAAAATATCTGCAGATTAATATTGCTGTTAATCATGTAATTGATATTCGGTCTTATCAGTACCACCCTTTGTCCACCTGTTGGGGTATTCGTATTCTGGTCAACTCTTCGCACAATGGTAACATTGTTCTGCACGCTCACATCTACCGTTATTTGTAAGTCATTGGCCAGATACGCTTTTTTGCCATTGAACTTAATCGGCAGTTTCACGCCATTTGTTCTGTATCCAAAGTTGAAAGTGTAGTCTTTGATATTGCTTTCGGTAACAGTAGCATTTGGCACCATCAGTGTAATGTTGCGCGAGCGGTTGATTTTAAAGCCACCAGTAATACCTGATTTTGTTGTAAAATCTATTCCAATCAATGGACTAAACATTTCGCGTATACTCACATTGTTGATGTTATATTTACTCACCAAATCTTTTCCTTCAACAGGAGTCGTATCCGGATTGAATTGTAAATTGCTGGTATAGCCACCAATGCTGTAGGTGCCCTGATAACGGTGTTGTATTGTAATATTGGTGAAACGTTTGCTGATGGCTTTTATTTTGCTCAATCCGTTGTAATTGATGTTCCAGTTAGGTAATGGAATTTTAGGGAAAGGACTTAAACTTACTTTTGCCTGATTAGAGCCGGTATAAGCGGCAAGGAATGCAGGGATTAATACGTTTTGTGCCGTTGGTCCATATCCGGCACTGAATCGCTCTGTTGTGTCAAAATAAGTGCTTTTGTCGTAAACCCTTTCATCTTGATTGGCCTGACGTCTTGAAATAACCGCACGCGAGTTTTCAAAATTATCATAACTGGTACTTACCCATCCATTTGCAGAACCCGCCTTGTCGAAAGCCGTATTGATAAAAATATGACTCATTGTAAACGTACCTGTTTCTGTAATAGATAAATCTCTCCAATCGTTGTAGTTTTTTACGGTATCATAACTGAAGCGCGATTGCAGATTATTGCTTCGGTTCATGTTGAAGTTTACCTGGATCTTAAAGTCTTTAAAAGGTTCTACTGTTGCATTACCCTGTATTGATTTTGTTGAATTCTGAATAAAGAAATTATTCATTCTCGGGTCGTTTGTAAGGGCACCTTGACTGGCTAAATTGTATCGGATGTTTTTATCCTGACTGCCTAATAGGAATGGGAGTCCGGGAGCATTATGAGCGAAATTTTCTCCGAAATAATCAATTTGGTGATTGAAGCCCGGTAAAATTGTCCCTTGTTTTTGGGTATATATAACAGTAACATTTTTAACCATCATCAGCATTTTAAAGAAGTTGGTGCCAAATGGTTGTTTCTCTTTTTTCTTTGCAACCGGTTTCTTTTCTTCTTCGCCTTCTGCATTATTTGATGCAGGTTTGTCTTTTTTCTCGCTGGCTTTTGGAGCAGGTTTCTTTTTACCCTGATTAATGCGTTTTAGGAAAGGCACTTTGTTGTAAAGGTTCACCATATTGAAGGTGTTGTTTACAGATATGTCGCGACTGTTTTGTATCGTATTTCCCAACGATTCATATGAAGGGGGAGCCTGCTGCCATCCATAGTTTGTACCATATCTTACAGATGTTTGTATCCAGTTAAGGAAACCAATTTTATCAAAAGGGATGGTGTAGTTGAAATTAGCTGTCTGGTTATAATTAGACATTCTGCCCAATGCAAAGAAATTGTCGCGTACTTCATCTTTTTTATCCTTTGTATCTAATTCGCCAAAAGGTTCTTCAACACGTGCATTTACAGTGGCAGAGTAATCAAATTTAAGGGTTCGGGTAATAGGAAGATTAAAATTATACACGCGCATCATTGTGAAATTCTTGTCGTAAAGTCGCGGTGTTACCTGTTTAAATACGTCATTGTTTCTGTTTTGTGTTTCGGAGTAATAGCGGTCAACATCAAGACGAATGCTGATATTTTGAGGACGGTAGTTCAGATTAAAGTCTCTGATTAATGCCAGTTTTTTATTTTTAATAAATTTGAATGGCTCCCAGAATTTTACTTTAGGGGCGTAGTTGTAACCAAAGCTTCCGTGATAAGTTTTTGTAAAATTATCTTCAATCTGAATATTGCGTTTCTTCATGAAAATATACGAATATGTGAGATTGAAATTAGAGATATGCCAAGGCGTAATTTTCCCTTTAGATTTGGGCAATATTCTGACATTTGTAAAATTCAGACTGTACCTTGAGTTGTAGTCTTCGGCTGCCCTTAGCACTGCTTTTTTATCTGCATCACTCAATCTTGCAACAGCATCCTGTAGTTCAACATCGGGATTTAACGGGTTGAATTTTGGTCGACTGATAGTACCGCTATAGCCAATAAACATTGGGATATTAACACCTGCTTTTTGAGGGAAAAATTTACCCAATTCAAAACTTGATGACAAGTCGTATTGGTAATTATTGCTCAGATTTCTTTCATTCAAACGCTTGTCAATACCACCAAAACCAATGGTTGACATATTACCTGAAGCCGATAGTGTGGCAAAGTCGGCCATTTGAGCGACCACCCTTCCTGTAGTGGCCCATCCACCTTTATTTGAAATATCTGTTACACGCAATTCGTTAAACCAAACCTCTCCGCATTTTGATACATCTGTATTGTTGCGAATACCCAGCATCATTACCCTTACATTACTTAAGTCGGGTAGTCCCAACAATGTAATTCTATGGCCTTTTTCATTGGTGTAAAAGAAAGGCCGGTTGAGCGCTACACCGCTGTTTGATCGTTTCTCTTTGGCATTGAATAAATCCGAAAGCGGGAAGTCAAATTCGTTTTCAGTTTTCCAAATCTGGTCGGGTGCATAGGTGCCGTCAGCACTGATGCGCAGAGGTATTTCATATTCATAATAGTTGGATACCAAATCAGTACCTACTCTGATAAACGCAGAAATGTCACCGTCTTTTAAATCATTGCCTTCAGCATGTACAAACATTTTCATGTATTTGTAGTTTCTGATATCTGAAGTTGTTGTTTTATAAGCGGCTCTTGAATCACCTGCTTTTAAATTACATACACGCAGCGATAGTGATTGCTCATTTTGTTTCACAGTGTTTTGTGAAGTTGGGTCCTGTACACGCGAAATTCCCGGAGGCTCAACATAGCGAATAGGAGCGCGTTTACCATTCTCTTCAATGTTAACAGTTGATACAACAAAAGTGGTATTATCACTTGGGTCGAGCGGAACAACAGCCCCAGGTGTGCTCAATGATTGATTGTATCTGCGCCAATCGGCTCTTACAAGTTGCAATTGACCAAAACGAATGATGGTACTATCGGTAAATCCTTTCATGTACATACGCATGAAACGGATGGATTTAAAGTCGGAGATATTACCTACTGATTTCGAATATTGACGAATAGGGACTTTAATCTGAATCCATCTGATTTTTTCTGTTTTGCCATTTTTAAGCAATTTGCTTACTTCTGATATATCGGTTACAAATCCTTTTCCAATTTCAATGTCTTCCTTGCTTAAATTAATCTGGTACTGGAAGTAATCTTCAGACTGGTTCATGGTGAAGTCATTGTTGATGTCTTCGTTATCCGGCACGTTGGTAGAAGATTGAGGAGAGCCGTCTGAAAATTTATTAAGGGTTGAATTGCCTTGCAGCGAATTGTATTTTTTGTAGCGGGTAATGATAGACGCTAATTCACCATCATAACCTGGTTCCCTGTTGTGTAAGTAATTATCGTTCGATGGGTCGTTAAAAACCGAATTGTAAATCCTTGAACTCGCACCGTACAATTGACGCATGGTGTCAACATATTTTGCAAATATTTGTCTTTCATCTTCATCATTCAAACCATCAATACCCAAATCCTGAAACGGACGAGCAGAAGGTTCGTTGTCGAATGCGTTATTGATTTGAGGTAGCAAAGGCACTTTGCCAAAAGTTGAAACATCTTCATCAGCATGATTGCCTTTAGGGTCGAAACCGTTTTCAAAACTCTTGCGTCTGTCAGGTAATATGTCTTCGCTTACGTTTCCTAAATCAATATACAGTTGTCCTTTATTGCCTTTGGTGTCGTAATAGAATGGGTCCATCATCCATATTTCAATATAATCAATATTGGCGGCCTCAAAGTCGTTACTCTCAATTCTGCGCATGATACCACCCCATGTTTTGGTTGGTTCTTTGAAAGTGCCATCTTCATTGAAGCCTACCGGATTAAAATTGTATTGACCTCTTTCTCTAGGGAAGAAAGCCATATCCAATGTCGGTAAAATTGAAGGAGCGCCTTGTTGTATTTGTTTGTTTGGGAATACCTCTGTTACCAATACTTCGCGCATGTAGTGATTACTTTGCATGTCCACATCATTTTTGATATGGGTGGGGGTGTATTGATCAGTGCGGTAGAAAGTAGGGTCGATGGTGTACCACGCTAATTTTGCCCTTTGATAACCCCAAGTTTTTTTATCGGTTGATGATGCGATATTCCATTCCGGAAATAAATCTGGTTGGAATTGTGGTAAGCTGGCCAGTTTCCAATTAGAACTTAGTTTAAGGTCAAATGTAGTTTCAGCGCCCTCGAAATCATCCAAATAACTGACGCCTCTGGTTTTATTTTGCCCCCTTGCCTGCCCCGGAATTATTCGGGCATATTCAGCCTGAGCGGTTAATTTACTCTCAGCCTTTGTTTCAATGAATGGCAGTCTGTCTACCAGTTTTGTTAAAAATTGTGATGACGAAGCATAGCTGCCGTCAAAACCAAAAATTGTATTCAACAATGGCTCGTCACCAATGTTAGTTTTTGGGGTTAAAGCCCTTTCGTACATGTGTAGAATGGTGCCACCTAATAATAATTTTTTGTGAGCATTGTAATCGAAACGTGCTCCCAGCAATGTTCTTTGTTGGATATTGAACATGCTGTTGCTTTCAGCAGATACTTTGATTACCGCTCCCGATTGCAGTATACCCTGATTGATGATGGTAACCTTACCTGCATTGTAATCCACTGTGTAGTCAACATTCTCTGTAAGCTTGGTGCCATTGGCTGTTACTATTACAGAACCCTGAGGAACGTTCAATGCATTCAATGAGATATCTGCACTGCTCGTGCCTTTGTAACTTCCCTTTAAGAAAAATTTGTTGTGAGAAACATCTTGTTCAGCCAGCCACTTTGTGCTGTCGTACAGGGCATCATACACATACTTATTGGCGATAGGGTCATTCAAAGGAAATTTACTCCTCAGGAAATTACCGAACGGTTCTCTTATAGGAAAAATTACACGTCCTTGTTGCGACTGGAATGTTACGCCTTCGATAACATCAAACACGCCATCTGGTTTAGCTTCTGCCTGGCGATTGATTCTGTCCATGTTCAATACTCTGATCAATGGGTTACCTTCACTTAAACCGGGAATATCTTTTACCGGCAGGTAGTTCAAATCTGCACCTGATGGGTCATCATTGTAAATAACATCGAATTTTAAATCTGATGCATTGATGTTGAATGAGCCCAGTGAGTAAATATTTTTCATCATCAATTCCCACATTGGGATACGGGTACGGATGATATTGCCTTTCAGCATTTTTACCATCAGCACTTTGCTATTGGTTCTGTCGCTGCTTATTTCTGATGCAAATTCACCTACTTTGTACACCTGACCATTAACAGTATACTCGAATGCCACACCCAGAATCTCATCGTTGTTCAATGATGAATTCAAAGAGATGTAACCCAATCTTTGGTTAACGGTGAATTCGTTGTCGGTCAATTGTCTTGCATAAGTCAATAAATCATAATCAAGACCTTGTCTTAATAAGGGAATTGATTTGTTTAGCTCATCTATAGAGGTTTTTGATGAACGGATATTGTCAATAACTGTTTGTCCACTAACATCCTTGTTGGTAAGTCTTTCGTATAGTGAATTCGCATTGTTATCAGCAGAAGGTAAATTAGAGCCTGCAATTGCTGCGGTATTATATGGTTTGCTTTCGCCCAAATCCATCAGCGTCAATACGTCTCTGGTATTATCATAACTGCCGCTTCTGTTGGTTACCCATACTTCCACACGGTTGATGAAAATGCCTGATGATACTAATGGTAAATCTGCTAAAGCGATGTCGAAATTATCTTTGAAAGACTGGGCCAGGAAATAGTGTCGGTTTTGGTCGTAGTTGTGCGCCTGTATATTGAAATTGGTAACCTGAGCACCACCATTTACAGTAGTTTCAGTTCTCTGACCTTTGTTTTGTGTAGCGATGGCAGTCATTCTCAATTTGCCCCATTGCCATTGTGTTTTAATCCCGAATAATGATTGACCGGCTTGAATAAGACTTCCGTTCAATGGCAAACTCACATTACCCAATTCCACTTTTTTGAGCATGCCGTCTTCTTTACCCACCCAGTCGAGTTTGGTCTGGTTGTCGAAATCGAAGGTTGCATCGGTATCGTATTTGATACCCAAATTAAGCGCATTGCCTATTTTACCGGCTACGTTAATCTGAATTTTTTGGTCGAAGTCGAACTGCCCTGTTTTTTGTTGTCGGGCACTGAATTGAGGATTTCTAACGGTGTTAAAATTGCCACCAAAAGTTAACTCTGCAGAACCGCTGGGTTGAATATCAATCAAACCACCTCTGAATACTTTATCCAGAATAGGGGGTGTTTTAATTAATTCAATTTTCTTGTTGTTGTTATACCCACTGCCGCCTGCATTGCTTTTATTGCGTTGTTCAAAATATTTTTTGCGCTCTTCTTTGGCCGTTTCCTCCATGTATTCATCTTTGGTGAGAGAACGCTTTAATGTCTTTTTGCCGGCCACTTCTCTGTATTCATCATACATGCCGGTTTCTGAATTGTATTCAACAACGGTTTTAACAGAAGGATCATTCAGGTCAATATTGTTTTGATAGTCGTTTTTGTCGCGACCGGCATCCTGTTTAATCGGGTACTTAAGTTTAGAAGAATCTTTAGTTGTTGATTTTGTTTTGCTTGAGTCCTGAGGGTTGTCTGAAAAATCAGAAGTATAAGAAGATAAAAGTTTTTTTACATCAGCTGAGCTGTTTGCCTTCTTTTTAAGGGGCAAATTGTGTTTTTTGCTTTCCAGAATATCTGTAGCAAGGTCCTCATCGCTAGGTATATAGGGATTTACAGTAGCAAATGTGCTACCGGAAATACTAAAGAAAGGTACAGAAAGAATGGAAATATATAACCATATAAATTTCACCTTCAACAGCCCCCTGAAATGTTGCATTGAATCCTCCAAAATCATTTAATTACAAAAAAAACAAACTAATTTATGCGTAAAATTTATTTCTATAGGCTTATATTTATTGGTCGTAAAGTGCGAATATAACAAAGTTGCACATATTTATATTGCTTTTGTCACAAAAAAATGACAAATTAGAAAGGGCAGTTGAGGGAAGGTGAAACTACTATTTATTTCAGGGTTTTGTAAAGTGCAAACTTTATACGCAGAATGACAATGTCGGAGTGAATTATTTTGGTATTTTAGCGATCATAAAGTAAAATAAAATTGGGGCTATTTTCTAAATACAATTGGCATAACTTTGCACCATGCAAGACCAGCACAAAACCTTTCTGATGATTTTAGACGGATGGGGCATAGGAAAAAAAGATTTTACTGACGGTATTTTCAATGCAAATACACCCTTTATTGATTCGCTTTACAACACAGTTCCCAATACAACTTTAACCACTTATGGTAATGCTGTTGGTTTGCCTGAGGGACAAATGGGTAACAGCGAAGTGGGACACATGAATTTAGGTGCAGGCAGGGTAGTATGGCAACAATTGGCCCTGATCAATAAAGTGTTCGAAGATGGTTCAGCATCGGCTAATGAATCACTGATAAAGGCAGCTGATTATTGCATAACCAATGATAAACCCTTGCACTTAATAGGCTTGGTAAGCGATGGTGGTGTGCACAGCAGTATGGCGCATCTGATCAGTTTGTGTAAAATATTTACAGAAAAAGGCGTTAAGCAAATATTGGTGCATGCCTTTATGGATGGACGTGATACAGACCCACAAAGCGGTTTGCAATTTATCACAGAACTTGAGAAGGCTCTTTTGTCAACCAAAGCAAAAATTGCAAGTATTATAGGCAGGTATTATGCTATGGATCGCGACCATCGTTGGGAAAGAACAGCATTGGCGTATCAGCTGATGGTAAACGGAGTGGGAGAAAAATACACTTCGGCCACCGATGCCATACAGAAACATTACGATGCAGGTATTACGGATGAGTTTATGAAACCCATTTTGCTGACGAATGTAAATGGGATACCTAATGGCATTATTGCCGAAGGAGATGCAGTCTTTTGTTTCAATTTTAGAACTGATAGGGGACGACAGATATCGCAAGCGTTAACCCAAACCGATTATGCTGATTTTGGCATGAAAAAAATGAATATCCGGTACATGACCATGACCGAATATGATGCTTCATACACCGGTGTAGATGTCGTTTTTAAAACACAAAATATTACTCTGACATTAGGTGAGATAATCAGCAACAACGGGATGACCCAATTGCGGTCGGCAGAAACAGAAAAATACCCCCATGTTACTTTCTTCTTTTCGGGTGGTAGAGAGCAACCATTTGAAGGTGAGACCCGCATCATGGAGCCATCGCCCAAAGTAGCAACCTATGATTTACAGCCTGAGATGAGCGCTTTGCCACTCACCGAAAAAATACTGGTGGCAATCAATGAACAAGCACCTGATTTTGTTTGTCTCAATTTTGCCAATACGGATATGGTAGGTCATACCGGAGTTTGGGAAGCTATTATAAAGGCGGCCGAAACTGTTGACGGTTGTGCAGAAAGAATTGTGAAAGCCGGACTCGAAAAAGGCTATCAGTTTATTATATTGGCCGATCATGGCAATGCAGATGAGGCGCGCAATGCAGACGGTTCACCCAATACAGCCCACAGTGTAAATCCGGTGCCGTGTTTCATTGTCAGTGATAAATGCAAGGCTATGCCACAACCGGGTAAATTAGCAGATGTGGCCCCAACTATATTAAAAATGATGGGTATAACCAAGCCGGTAGAAATGGATGGAATCGAATTGTTTTAAAACCAAGAAATGATTGTAAGAATTTGTATTTTTTTAATGGTAATTGGTTCTGCCTGTCAGGCACCTGTTACCAAGTCAAGTGTCGTTTTTTTTGATTTCAAGCAATTTTTTGAAAATGAAATTAAACAACTTGAATCAGGTAAAATTAAATTGCGAAAAACTGTTATAACAGGAGATGAGGTGACGGCCAATGAAGAAGTAATGCCACTATGGAAGGATGAATTATCCGTATTCATAGCCAATACAACTATCAAACCTGGGCAATATGAAAATTATCGAATTGACAGTGTAAAGCGAGATAATGGCTTTTGGTTTTTAACGTATACAGCCACTACAGCAACACCTGATGTAAAGTATATTGAAATTATGTTTAACCCTTCGAAAAAGGTTGAACGTATCACCATTATTTCAGATAAAAAAGGGAGCATGGGCAGCAATGATATCACCATGACTTATCTGCCTATGAAGGGGTATGATATTAAAGGAGAAATCCGCTCACGGATTGGCACTAACCGCGTGATGGATATTCATGCTGAATGTTACTAGTTAATAAGATGCTCTTCAAATTTATCATTGCCCTCTAGTTCATCATTACTGTATCTGAAATAAATTGAAGATAAGGCACTATGAAAATAGAGTGCAATAATAGCACCCAATATATTTGAGAATAACTGAAGGACAATGTATGCGGTCAACCCCGGATTATTATTGCCAAAAAATAGTCCCCCAATTGTTTGAATAATGAGCCCAATAACCATAGCAGCAATTAAAAAAACCAATCCAATCAACAATAAAATGCCGCCTCTTTTCCAGGTAATATTTTTATAGCTAAATGCAAATGCTTCTGATATTGTCATGTTGCCATGTATCAATGCCGCCTGTATAATTGAAAATCTGAGGATGAAAATTCCCACAACAAAAAGCAACAGAAACCCTACGATAATGCCCAGTATTGCCGCAACATAATACAGGAGAAAAACGAATATAAAATACACCATAAAAACACCTGCAAAAAGCAACACCATTAGGATGTAAGCGCCTAGCATTTTCATTATGTCGCCAGCGTTGAGTGATTTGGCAATGGCCTCAATAAAACTATTGTTATTCTTTCTTATTTCGTTGTCATTAAGTCTGAAATATACCACATATTGAAGTGATGTAAAAATCATTGAAAGTATGAAGCAGATGATGAGGTAAAGGAAATTGATTTTTCCGAAAAATTGCTTCAATACATCCAACGGATTGTCATTTGGGTCCATTGTCTTCATTGCTTCCTGAAAATTTTCTTTGAAATGAACCAAATCTGAAATATTCCATCCAAGGCCTTGAAGCATTAGCGGTAAAATGATTGCCAGAGACAATATTGTCAGCAAAATAGTGAGCAGTAAGCCGGGCCAAAAAATTCTTTTAAGTAATACAAATGAACCCGGGAATACCTGATCTCTGAATAATTGTAAATAAGCCCTCATACTGATTAATTTTTTTTCAAGTATAAATCAATAATTTAATATTTGACAATTTTAGCTGTTTTTTTCTATGAACTGTTAATAATTTCAGTCCTGTTACAGCAATGTTTTTTTGCTAAATTAAAATCATAATCCTATCATTGAAACATGAAAAAAGCATATGTATTTCCCGGACAGGGCGCACAGTTTGTAGGTATGGGCAAAGATCTATATGATCAGTTTGATATTGCTCGCCAAATGTTTGATAGCGCCAATGATATTCTTGGTTTTCGCATTACAGATGAAATGTTCAGTGGTACTGATGAAGGATTGAAACAAACGAAAATTACACAGCCGGCCATATTTTTGCATTCAGTGATTGCAGCAAAATGTTTGGGTAGTGATTTTCAACCCGATATGGTTGCAGGACATAGCCTTGGCGAATTTTCTGCCTTGGTAGCCAACCAATGTCTGAGTTTTGAAGATGCGCTAAGATTGGTTTACCAACGCGCTTTGGCCATGCAGGAAGCCTGTGAAATAAAGCCAAGTACAATGGCGGCAGTGCTAGGACTAGAGGATGAAAAAGTAGAAGAAATTTGTAAGAGTATAACTTCAGGTATAGTGGTGCCGGCTAATTATAATTGCCCGGGTCAATTGGTGATTTCTGGCGATGTTGAAGCCATTAACGAAGCTTGTGAAAAAATGAAGGCTGCAGGTGCTAAACGCGCTTTGGTATTGCCTGTAGGTGGTGCATTCCATTCACCATTAATGAAGCCGGCTGAAGAAAAACTAGCTTTGGCAATAGAGCAAACTCACTTCAATACCCCCATTTGCCCTGTCTATCAGAATGTAACGGCTACTGCTGTCAGCGATCCAACACAAATCAAACAGAATCTGTTGAAACAGTTAACAGCACCTGTAAAATGGACACAATGTGTTCAGTCTATGGTCAGTGAAGGCGCTACCCATTTTATTGAACTGGGGCCCGGAAAAGTATTGCAAGGATTGGTGAAAAAAATTGCACCTACTGCTGAACTCAGCGCTTAATATTATTTTCTGATTTCATACAGGAGGTAGTCATCTACTCTTGTTTTAATCATGGGCTGTTGAGTCATGATGTGGTCGAAGTATGGCTCAAAACGACTGATAGATGCGGGCTCTATGACAATGTATTTTATAGGTAAATCAATGTTATTTTTAGTTGCTGAATTAAGTGTGTCTCCATTCATCAAGTGCAACAATTCAAGCGCAGTTGAAGAGTGGTTAATTTGCAATTTATTGGCTTTACTCAATCGCGAAATATAACCGCCAATAATGGGATGTTCGTGAAATGTTTGGTAAAAATAATGGTTGGTATTAAATCGTCCGATTTCTTCAGTACCGTCTCTTAGTCCAAAGGGAATCGGTAAAATAGCACCCTCGCTTTTTGTAGCCAATTCTTTGTAAACTCTTGGTACATTTCCTTCGCTTATCAATGGATATTGAATAGGCCAAAATTCTACAAAGGCAAGAAATACAATGCCGGCAAATATCCATTTAAAATGTTTGTATTTGCTCAATAAAGGTTGGATGCCTGCAAGCAGTACAGGTAAAATGAGTAGCACAGCCATCAGTATATACCGCGAAGGTGTTCTCACATTGTTAAGGAAAGGGATGTAGTAAATCAGTCCGAATATTGAATAAAATAATTTTCGACCCAATACCACTACAACAGGGAAACAACACAGTAAAAAAATAATACCGGCTATACCGATATGTTTCATTAAATCAGTTAGAATTATTGGGTTTTTCTTTCTAAACAACCAGAAAATAATAACCAAAATAAACAAACAAAATCCGGGAAATAAAATGAACTCAACACTTTCAGGATATCTGAAATACTGCTGTTCAAAAATAGACAACCAGTTAGTATTCCTGAATAACCAATATCGACTTGATGGCACAAACAGCGAAGCCATATCAGGTGTCCACCACAGTGCGCCTTTGTCGTCAATACCGCTAATAGCGAGTCCTCTGACAATAAAATGTCCAACGATAAGTACGCCTATGCCTATGAATAGTTTTCTTTTTAAAGACCAATTCGCGACCCTTGGATAGCTAAAATTAATGACAAGAAGTAAGATGGTGAAATAAAACAAATAGATGGAATAATAATAATCGGAGAGCAGAGAAAGGATGCAAATAATGATGAGGTAAATGAAGTTTTCCCCCGATACAAACACCGGCAGAAATCGCCCCGGTTGGAGTGCAAATGTTTTAAAAAAATAAAGAATAAAATAGGGGATGCAAGCGGTCAATTCAAGATTAAAATGTTCGAGCAGATGGGCTGTTTTATATGGGAAAAATGAAAAAATAAAACCACCGATAATGCAAAGAAAAGGGTTGATGTTGAAGTGCTTTAAAAGGTAAAACGTGCCCAATCCGCTGAATATAAAACTGAGATACAATACAATGTTAAGAGCGAGTATCGGTTGGTTGAGCGGTAAATTGATAATGCCAGCGATAGGTGTATAGGCATGCATGACCAATGAGGTGCCATCGGGGTAAAACAACATATCGGTTGTAAATGGATTTGATCCCTGCATGATGGCATATCTGAAATGCCAGATATTCCACACATAGGTTGAGGAATCACCCGTAAGGGGCTTGCCAATAAAATGCGTGCTGAAATTCCACATCAGAGGCCATGTGTAGGCCATAAAGACTAACGAATAAACAATGAATGCAAGCAGGGCAAAATGGTTGGGTGTTAACTTGTATCTCATTGCTGTGAATGATACAAAGAAATAAAAAATTCTGAATAAAAACGGTTAAAGTTCTGCGACTCCTTCAAAAACAGGTTGCGCAGCGCCAATCAGCCATACATTGGTATACAAGCCGTTTTGCAAATTGTATTTTACAGAGAGTTGACCACCTGGCGTATTGATGGTAACAGTATGGTCGCCATCTTTATAATTCAGGGCTTTTGATAATGCAATAGCAGATGCCGTAACACCGGTACCACAACTCAGTGTTTCGTTTTCAACGCCTCTCTCATAAGTTCTTACACTGATGGTATTGGCATCGGTAATCTCAACAAAATTAACATTGATGCCTTCTTTGCCATAAATGGCATTGTAGCGAATGGCTCTTGCAGAGTCAACAATAGCGATATCTGCAATGTCTTTTGTAAATAATACAAAGTGAGGCGATCCTGTATTCAAAACAAAAGCTTCACCATCTTTTGATAAAGTGGAAACATCCTGCATTTTAAGCTCTACTTTTTCAGGTTGCCAGGTGGCATCGTGGGGTCCGTCTATGGCTTTAAAAACTGTCGTATCTGTGAAAATATTCAGGGAGTGTGCAAAGTCGACAATACAACGACCGCCATTGCCGCACATGGTGCTGATGTTGCCATCGCTGTTGTAATACACCATTTCAAAATCATATCCTTCTATATTTTGAAGTAACATTAAGCCATCGGCTCCTATACCAAATTTTGGGGTGCATAATTTCAATACATCAATTTTGTCGTATTGGCGATTGCGATTGTCAACGAGTATAAAATCATTGCCGGTGCCTTGGTATTTTGTGAATGGAATTTTCAAAAGTATTATGGTTGTTGTAGGATATAGTTTTTAATTGTTGGGTCAGTTTCAAGGGTAAGCGCACAGCCTGTTGAACAAGGTTTTAACACATACACCACTTTGTCTATGCGAAGATAAAGCTGTTGATTGACATTGAAAAGACGAATGTTTTTATTTGCGGTTCCGTACAGTTGAACAGTGGTTCCTGTTAATTTATAGCCTTTAAAATTGACCGGTGATTCCCAAAATTCGAGGGTGTATTGAGTGGCTATACTTTCAGGTTTGGCTGTGTTTGCCAGAGCAGTTGTGTCTGCTAACTTATTCTCTATTGTCTTCTCTACATCATCCGCTTTTGGAGCATCTGCTTTTAATATACTCTTTTTCTTTACAGTGGTAGTTTTATAGTCGTAAGTATTGTTGCTGTAAGTATTATTGTTTAGCGATTTTGGCAATTGGGTGGCACCTTGCGATGTTTTGGCCAATGCGATTTCTTCATCTTTTTCTGAATCAAGTGGGCCGGTAAGGGCTACAATCAATACAACTGAATCCGATAGTTTTTTGTCGGTTTTTACCGGTATATCCGCATCATCCCCAAACGACCAATAGTATTTACCTGCTCGTTGAAGATCTTCTGTAGTGGATGGAGCAGCTTCAGCATTTTTAAATTCTACAGGTTCTTCTATTATCTCCTCTTTAGGCACTTCACTTAATTGGCTATTGCCATCGGCAAACACTCCTTTGTTATTTTCATTATTTTGTCCAGTTGTAATAGTATCGGTAGTTAATGATTCATCAGCTTCAGGTTGTATGACAGAAATGCTTTGCTCAGCTTTTTGGTTTGAATAAAATTGTGAAACCACATACACCCCAAGGAATATTGCCATTGCCGCTGCTATGCTCCATGTAATTGTCTTATTTTTATTTTTAGAAGAGGTTAAAGCATGACCGTGTTCTTTCAGATAATCCTTCAATTCAGCATTGCCGTAATCTTTAATGCCAAGGGTAATGGATTGATAGAACTCAAACTCTTCGTTAAAGGCTTTATCATTTGCCAATCTTTCTTCAAAAATAGCACGCTCCTCTACAGTCAATAGATTGCCTGAGTAGCGGTCGAAAAGTTCTATATCTGAATAATTGTTAATCAAAATTTTTAGCCGATTAAATCCTGTTGGTTATATCTGTTTCTTATCAGTTCCTGTAAGTGTTTAAAGCACTGGTGTTTTTTTGCTTTGGCAGTGTCCGCATTGTTATAATTCAGTTTTTCAGCGATGCTGATCATGTCAAATCCTTCAAAATAAAACATCAGCAATATGTCTTTGCAGTTGGCACCAAGTTTATCCATCATTTTTACAACAATTTGACGGTTTTCAGATGAAAAAGTTTCATCCTTTACTGACATATTTTCAGTGTTGATGTCATTCATGCTGGTTTGTCGGCCCATTTTATTGAGTCGCTTTAGCCATATATTTTTGCTGATGGCAAATACAAAGGTGCTAAGTCGGGCCTTTAGTTCAAAATCACCCGTTTTTACTTTCTCCCACACCGCTATGCAAGCATCCTGCAGAACATCCTCTGCATCATCGTTATTCCCACCGTTTTTCATGATATACCCTCTGATTGTCGTAAAATTATCTCTGTATAACTGTACAATGGCGTCTTTTTCGCCAAGCCTTATCGCAATTATTAATTGCTCGTCATTCAGTTTGTTTCTATCCGACAACTGTTTGTGGTAATTTAATACGATTTAATCGATAAAGGTAAATGAGGGATACTATTTTTTATCAATTTGCGTTCACAAAAATAAGAAAAATAAAATTGGAACATATTTTGAAATTTGTATTTATCCAAAATAAACACGTCAGGTTATGAAAAAAATAATAAGTATTTTTACCATAGCAGCACTAGGTGCTCTCTTTGGTGTTGGAATCAATCATTTGTTTAATCACTATCAGCAGCCCTCAAATTTTGAGGATATGCAAAAAAGGAATGCCCGTTTTGCGAGCATGTTCAGCAGTAAGGAAGCCTCAGTAGGCTTCGATTTTGTTAAAGTTTCTCAAAGCAGTACACCGGCAGTGGTTCATATAAAATCGCATTTTGAGGCTGAAAAAACAACTAAGAAAAGTGAAGGTCAGGAAATCAATCCGTTTGAATTTTTTAAAGATCACGGTTTTGATTTCGAAATGCCAAGAGGCCCGGGAATCGCTACAGGCAGTGGGGTTATATTGACACAGGACGGTTACATTGTGACCAATAATCACGTCATTGACAATGCCAGTAAAATAGAAGTGACTATGAATGACAAGCGCACCTATTTAGCAGAGCTGATTGGCACTGATAAAACAACTGATTTAGCATTGTTAAAAATTGATGAAAAGAATCTCAGCTTTATGTCATTTGGAAACAGTGATAATGTAAAGGTAGGCGAATGGGTGGTAGCCGTTGGTAACCCTATGAACCTTACAAGTACAGTTACTGCAGGTATTGTAAGTGCTAAAGGTCGCAGTATCGATTTATTGCGCAGCGAAGAAAATCTGTATGCCATTGAGAACTTTATCCAAACAGATGCGGCCATCAATCCGGGGAATAGTGGAGGAGCACTGGTAAGTACTAACGGTGAACTGATAGGGATCAATACAGCCATTGCCTCGCAAACAGGTAGCTACACAGGATATGGATTTGCCATTCCGGTGAATCTGGTGAAAAAAGTAATGGATGATTTGTTGAAATTCGGAAAAGTACAACGCGGAGTATTGGGTGTAGCCATTCAAGAAATATCACAGGAACTGGCTGAAAAAGAAGGTTTGAAAGAACTGAAAGGCGTATTGGTACAAGATGTTACCGCTGATGGCGCTGCAGGCAAAGCCGGTGTAAAAAAAGGCGATGTGATTGATCAGGTGAACGGAGTTGAAGTAAACAGCGTATCCGGTTTGCAGGAAGAAATTGGCAAATACCGCCCCGGTGATAAAATCAATTTAACTGTCAACAGAAAAGGTGAAATGAAAACTCTGACAGCTATATTGAAAGGTTTAGATGGAAAAGAAACCACATCTGTAGCAGAGAAATCTGAAATTAATACTGTTAAAGGTGCAACTTTCTCTACGTTGAGTAAAGAAGATAAAGAAAAGCTCGGGATTAAAAATGGGGTAAAAATTCAAAGCATTGCCAGTGGTCCTTTCAAGGGTAAACTACAGCCTGGATTTGTAATCACCAAGATAGACAAACAGCCGGTTTACACCATTCAGAATATTAAATCAATTCTCGAAAGTGCAGAAGGTGCCATACTGATTGAGGGTAAAAATCCTGATGGCACCGATCATGTGGTGGGATTAAAAATAGAAAAGTAATGTTTCAGCAGCGATAATATTATTTGGTTGATTATTAAATATGAAAAGGGCTTTGACCATTCGGTCAAAGCCCTTTTTTTGTGTAATTATGAAGGAATTTCTAATTCAACAGGCGATATGTGGTAAGAATTCAACTAAGTATTTACAAACCAATATATTTTCCCTATTTTCGTTCCCTATTTATTTTTTTTAACAGTATAATATGAAATATAGAGTAATCAATAATCTGATTGGCTGGGTAATGTTTTCAGTGGCACTCGCTGTGTATTACATGACATTGGAACCTTCTGTGAGTTTGTGGGACTGTGGGGAGTTTATTTCCGCATCCGATAAATTACAAGTTGTACACCCTCCGGGCGCTCCTTTTTTCCTTTTGATGGGAAGATTTTTTGCATTATTTGCATCATCTGATGCAGGTGTTTCAGTTGCTGTAAATATGTTAAGTGCTGTTTCAAGTGCCTTAACAGTGTTGTTTACATTTTGGATTACCACACATTTTGCACGCAAAATAGTCGGGAAAGATAATGATAGCACATCTAACAGAATTGCCATTTTTGCAAGTGGTATCATTGCTGCTTTGGCGCTAACATTCAGCGATTCATTCTGGTTCAGTGCCGTAGAAGCAGAGGTGTATGCCATGTCATCTTTCTTTACAGCATTCACTTTCTGGGCTGCACTCAGATGGGAAGAAAGTAACAGCCCGTTTGCCGATAAATGGTTAATATTAATTGCTTACCTCATCGGTTTGGCAATTGGTACCCACTTATTGAACTTACTTGTAATACCTGCAGTGGCATTCATCTACTATTTCAAAAACTACAAATACTCTCGCATGGGCTTACTCTACTGCTTTTTAGCAGGTTTGGGTATTTTATTTTTTGTTCAAAAAGGGATTATACCGGGTGTGCCTAACCTGATGGCTAAAATGGATTTGCTTTTTGTCAATACATTTGAGTTAGGTTTTGGTACAGGGTCTGTTTTCGCATTGTTACTTCTAATAGCCGTTACAGCTTATGGTATTTATTATTTCTCTAAAATTAAAGTTAACAGAATATGGAACCTGGCTTTCATTTGTGTAGCTTACATATTACTGGGTTACAGCAGTTATGCCATGGTGGTGGTGCGTTCAGCAGATAATCCAGCCATTGACATGAACAATCCTGAAGAACCTTTTAATTTGTTGAGTTATATCAATCGTGAGCAGTATGGCGACCGCCCTTTGGCTTATGGTCCTTATTTCAATGCTCAGCCTGTAGATGTGATTAAAGGCGCAACCATTTACAGAAAAGATTCAACCCAATACACCGATATCGGACAAAAACAGGAATACAAATACGACCCTGAATACAATACAGTATTTCCACGTATGGGTGATATGAATAAAGAAGGTGGCGATAATGGCTACAGAGACTGGGGCAATATGTCGGATGTTATCAACCGATTGAATGATTTGGAAATGCAGATTCAACAAACTCAGGATCCTGAAAAACGCCAGCAACTGCAAAACGAAATGGAAGCAGTGAAAGCGGAGAAGCCAACCATGGCCAATAACCTGACTTTCTTAGTTCGCTACCAATTGGGTCATATGTATTTCAGATACTTTATGTGGAATTTTGCAGGTCGTCAAAACGACAGACAAGGTCATAACTTTAACAGATATACTGATGGTAACTGGATAAGTGGTGTGAGCTTTTTTGATAATATCAGATTAGGCCCACAAGATGATTTGCCTAAATACATGGAAGAGAATCAGGCGAGAAACCGCTTTTATTTCCTGCCGCTAATTATGGGTATTTTTGGTCTTATCATTCACTTTAAACGCGCCAAAAGCGATGCGATTGTTACAACAGTATTGTTTGTGTTTACAGGTATTTTAATCATCATATTCCTGAATCAGCCACCGTTTGAACCAAGAGAAAGAGATTACTCTCACGTTGGATCATTCCAGACATTCTGTATATGGATAGGCTTGGGTGTTCTGTTTATATGGGAAAAATTGAAAAATAAGATGAGTGGAGTTGGTGCAGCTGTATTAGCAGGTATCATTGCTT
>JAZKEQ010000036.1:44049-72201 GCA_040386935.1 Bacteroidota bacterium
TTTAAGTGCTCCCGTAATAATGGGACAACAGGGTTGGGACGATCACGATAGAAGTGAGCGTTACCTGGGAATTGATTTCGCGAAAAATTACCTGATGTCTTGTCCTCCGAATGCCATTTTGTTTACCAATGGTGATAACGATACTTACCCATTGTGGTACGCACAGAACGTTGAAGGAATAAGACGCGATATTCGTATCATCAACCAAAGTTTATTGCCTACAGATTGGTACTCACAAGTATTGTTGACCAAGGTGTACGATAGCGATCCATTGCCTTTGACTTTAACAAAAAGTCAGTTGGCTGCAGGTGTTAATGATTACTTCCAATTTGAGAAAAACAGCAACAGCAATAATCCTATTAGTTTAAGAGAGTTCCTGAATCAATTGCTGAAATCAGAGAATACTGTATACAGAAACAGTGTATTTACCGTACCGGTTAATAAACAAGCTGTATTGGCCAATCACATTGTTGATCTAAAAGATACAGCTGAAATATTAAATGAATTACAAATTAATTTCCCGGGCCGTGGTTTGAATAAAGGCGATATTGTATTGCTTGATTTGATTGCTACAAATGCAGCGACAGGTTGGAAACGTCCTATCTGTTTTACCACTACTTCCGGTAATGACGGATTCATAAACATGGAGCCTTATTTTGAGCGTAGAGGTTTAGTGTTCCAGTTAATTCCTATCCGTTCTCCGGCAAGCAGAGGCGAAGTGAGCAGAGTGAATGAAGAAGTATTGTACGACAATTTGATGAAGAATTACAGATACAGTGGCCTGAATAAAAAACCACATTTCTATCTGGATGATAAAGCTGAAATCGTGCCATCTAATTTGCAACAGTTATTCGTTTCATTGGCAGGTACCTACATGAATAAAATTGAAGAAATAAAATTCAAAGATTCTGCAATGACCAGCGAAGATTCAAAAGCAAAAGTAGCGGAGTATAAAAAGAGAGCCGGTGCTTTGCTCGACAGATGTAGCGAAGTATTACCTGAAAAAGTATTGATTACAAAAGGCAATATTAAATTTACAATGGCCATGATTTACCATGAAATAGGGCAGGATGATAAAGCTAAAAAACACCTGACAGAATTATTTGAAATGAGCCGTCAGGAAGTAGCATACTTCATTAAGTTCAATGGCAGAAGTCAGGGCGATGTTTATATCAAGCAGAATACTCAGGATGCATTTGATGTAATGAAGAGAACTGCTGATTATGCCAGACAGTGGAACTTCACAAAAGAAGAAGCTGACATGAATAAATCAGTGAAAGAATACGAACAATCAGTGAATGCGTTCCTGATAGGCGCTTAATAAACAAACAATCATTTAAAGAGCGAAGTGTACCAAATGTAAAAGTACACTTCGCTTTTTTATACCACAAAAGTGTTCTCTCATTAATGGGAGTATAAAACAATAATAATATGGACGACAGATCAACAGAAAGTAATTTAATATTTGGTATTCACCCTTTGGAAGAAGCCATTACGGCAAAAACTACTTTTACCAAAGTATATGTACAAAAGGGGATAGGTGATGGTATCAAATACATCAAGCAAATACTGAGCAGACACAAAATCATTTTTACTGAGGTGCCAAAGGAAAAATTGGATACCCTCAGTAAGTTTCGCAATCACCAGGGAGTTGTAGCCAAGGTTTCACCGGTATTGTATGGCAATGCAGAAGCTTTGGTGAATGAGATGCTGGACAACGAACAATTGCCGTTTATCATCGCCCTCGACCGCATTACCGATGTGCGCAATTTTGGCGCCATAGCACGTACAGCGATGGCGGCAGGTGCCCATGCCATCATTATACCCGAGAAAGGTTCTGTAACGGTAACTGACGAGGCGATAAAGACCTCCGCAGGTGCTTTGATGCATATCAAGGTGTGTAAGTCATCCAATATGTTTCAAACCATCAAGCATTTAAAAGATGCGGGCTTGCAAATTATAGCCGCAACTGAAAAGGCGAATAAGGAAATGTATTTTGAAACACTTCAAATGCCATGTGTGGTAATGGTGGGCAGCGAAGAAGACGGTATCCAAAATGCGCTGTTGAAACTGGCTGATAAGCTGGTTAAAATTCCCATGCACTCCGAACTCGACTCACTGAATGTATCTGTAGCAGCAGCGCTGGTGATGTACGAAGTGGTGAGACAAGGGATGGTGAAGTAATACTATAATTCATAAAATAACGTTTTATGAATATGCCAACCGGACTTAAAATCTTTTTTTTATCACTCTTAATTAGTAGTGGGAATAATTTAGAAGCACAAGTATTTGTTGGTAATGCAGGGCTGCGTATAATTTATAAAGATATCATCAATAAGTTGGATGTAGCTTACAATGGCTTAGAACATAATCGACTTAATGTGTATTGTCACGATCACCCAATTATAGATAGTTTAGGCCATTTTTATATTTTAGTTTCATCTTTAAATATGAATGGAACTAAAAATCATAATAATATTACAATTTATGTTGGAGATAAAAGAAAAAGTGGAAATAGACGTTTAGACTCTGTCGTTTTTAGGTTACGAAGCATTCCAAAACCTGAAGCCAGTTTAGGAAATCTTAGTAGCGGAATATACCCTAAGGAGCAAATAATGGCTTCTAGTAGTTTTTTATATGCCAATATATCTAATTTTTATTTGGGTGGAGTGAAGGCAAGAATTGTGAATTATAGATTTCATATAAAAGACCTAAATAACTTAATATTTGTAAGTAAAAAAATTGATGGGAATTCCGCAAAAATTTTAAAACATTATCTAGGTTGTATTTCAAGTGGGGCAGAAATAAAAATTGATAGTATAAAAGCCTCTTTGAATGGTAAAGTCTATGATTTGGAACCTATGAATTTTAAATTAGATCAAGAATATGAGCCTAAGAAAAATACAGTTATTTTATTGACCCAAAATAACAATACGATTACTTATGACAAGCAATTAGAAGGGATAAATCCAGAACAGTTTAGTCATAAACGTCTTATTTATTTAAAAGGTAAGGACACTATTAATTTAATTGAACAAGTTGGCATTATAGACAGTTTAGTACTATTCAAAAAGTTTTATGATAGCCTTCCTAATGTATTAAAATATGAATCTATAAGAGTTTCCGATAGTACTTTTTTTATAAGGTATTTTAATGTGAAAGGAGTATGTGTAGCAGAGGGTGAATCAACAACACCATTATTCAATGATTATTATGGATTTGGGAGGAAAGAAGACCCAAGTCATTTAGGATTGTGGATGAAGTGGTTAGATCATAGGAAAATTATGCCTAAGGGTCTATGGAAATTCTATCATCCAAATGGACAAATGATGATGATAGGTCATTTTAAAATGAATCCAAATATAATTCATAGCGATGGACCACCTTTATATTGGGTCTGTGGAAGTATAACCCAATTTGATTGTGTAGGTCAATGGGAATTTTATGATGCCAATGGAAAGCTAATAGAAACTAAAAAATTCTAGTCATAAAAAAAGGGGCATTAGCCCCAATTCTTAATATTTTAATATTTGAAGATTAATCCAGTTTTCTTGCGATACTGGTTTCTTCGAATGCTTC
The DNA here is from genome assembly GCA_040386935.1 of Bacteroidota bacterium. Taxonomy (GTDB): domain Bacteria; phylum Bacteroidota; class Bacteroidia; order NS11-12g; family UBA955; genus JABMMZ01. Next base: position 47,629 of record JAZKEQ010000036.1, read on the forward strand.
AAGATTATCTCCTACTTGTATGTCGCTGAAATTCTTCAATGAGATACCGCACTCAAATCCTTTTAATACATCTTTTACATCGTCTTTGAAACGCTTCAATGAGTCTAAACCACCCGTATGTACCACAACACCATCGCGAATCACTCTCACCTTCGCATTGCGGGTAATTTTACCATCAGTAACCATACAACCTGCAACTGTTCCCACCTTAGTGATTTTAAACACCTCACGGATTTCAACGTTACCGATAATGGTTTCTCTGATCTCAGGACTCAACATGCCTTCAATAGCGGCTTTAATTTCATCGATGGCCTGATAAATGATAGAGTAGTGACGGATGTCGATTTGTTCGGTCTCAGCAAGCTTCTTAGCGCTTGATGAAGGACGTACCTGGAAACCAACGATGATAGCATCTGATGCAGAAGCTAACAATACATCGCTTTCGGTAATCTGACCCACACCGCGGTGAATTACTTTTACCAATACTTCGCTGTTGCCAAGGTTCAATAATGAATCGCTCAATGCTTCCACTGAACCATTCACGTCACCTTTAACAATCAAGTTCAATTCTTTAAAGTTACCTACAGCCAAACGTCTGCCAATCTCATCGAGTGTAATGTGTTTGGTTGTTCTGATACCTTGTTCGCGCAATAATTGCTGGCGTTTGTTGGCCAGTTCTTTTGCTTCGTCTTCAGTATTCAATACCACAACAGGATCACCTGCTGAAGGCGAGTCACTGAATCCAAGCATACTTACAGGAGCACCCGGGCCTGCTTCGTCAATTCGCTGATTGCGTTCGTTGAACAATGCTTTTACTTTTGCATAGTGTGCACCTGCTACCAGATGATCACCAACACGCAAAGTACCTGTGCCTACCAATACGTTGGCCATGATACCGCGACCTTTATCCAAACGCGCTTCCACGATAGTGCCTTTGGCATTACGGGTAGGGTCGGCTTTCAGGTCGAGCAATTCTGCTTCTAATAATATTTTTTCGAGTAGCTTGTCGATGTTCAATCCCTTTTTTGCAGAAATCTCCTGACTTTGGAATTTACCACCCCATTCTTCCACCAATATATTCATACCGGCTAAAGCTTCTCTTATTTTTTCCGGATTAGCTCCGTCTTTATCTACTTTGTTGATGGCAAATACCATCGGAACGTTTGCTGCTTGTGCGTGGCTGATTGCCTCACGTGTTTGTGGCATGATGCTGTCGTCTGCTGCAATTACAATAACGGCAATATCCGTTACTTTAGCACCCCTTGCACGCATGGCGGTAAACGCTTCGTGACCGGGAGTATCAAGGAAAGTAATTTTTTCGCCTTTAGGCAATTTTACTTCATAAGCCCCGATGTGCTGAGTGATACCTCCCGCTTCACCTGCTATAACATTGGCCTTACGGATATAATCCAACAAGGATGTTTTACCATGGTCAACGTGACCCATTACAGTTACGATTGGCGGACGTGGAACCAATTTGGTTACATCATCTTCCTCTTCATCAAATGCAATGGTTTCTTCAGCATCTACGAATTCAACTTCATATCCGAATTCATCGGCTACAAGCGTAATTGTTTCAGCATCCAAACGCTGGTTGATGGATACCATCATACCCAATGAAAAACACGCTGAGATAACATCAGTTACCTGCACGTCCATCATTTTAGCCAAATCATTTGCAGTCAGGAATTCAGTTACTTTCAGGATTTTTTCTTCCTGATCCATTCTGTCCTGCTCGTTCTGTCTGTGCTGATAGTGCTCGTCTCTCTTTTGACGTTTAAATTTCGATTTATTGGTTTTGCCTCTGCCGAATGACCCTATCTTGTTCAGCGTTGTTTTTAACTTCGACTGAATTTCTTTTTGGGTAATTTCTTTTTTAGGCTCGTCTTTTCTTGGAACGTTTTGTTTGTTAACTCTTATTTCCTGTTGGATGTTAACTTTGATAGCGCCTGTTTTGCGTTTGCGCTTCTCTCTGTTCTGTGAGTCGAAAGATTGTTTTGGTTTAGCTACCGGTTCAGGTCTCAATTCGATTTTTCCGCGAATGGTTAACCCGCCTAACTCAACCAAATTGGCTTTTACCAATTCTCTTTCCTCTTCAACCTCTGGAACTGCAACAACAACAGGTGGTGCTACAGGGGGAACTTCTTTAACTATTTCCTTAGGTTTTTCGGCAACCGGCTCAACTTCTTTTTTCTTGGTTGTTTTTGTTTCAACCTTTTCAGTTTTCTTTTTATCGGTGCCTAAATCTATTTTACCCTTTACTTTCAGGCCATTCAATTCTACTTTCGTAGAAGTGGATTTTTCAGGTTCCTGAACTGGTGTTTTTTCTACCTTTTCCGCAACAGGGGCAACTTCTTCAACTTTAGCTTTTTTAGCAGGAGGCTCTACCGCAGGTGCAGTATTTTTAATCAGAACTTCAGTGTCTTCTGTTTTTTCAACAGGTTTTTTTGCTACCGGTTCTTCTTTTGTAATCTCTTCTCTTTTCTTGAGTTTTAAACCCTGAGATTTGGATTCTTCTTTTGCAGCTTTGTCTGATACAAACAGAGTGGATACATAGTGGTACATCTCATCACTGAGTTTAGCGGTAGGTTTATTTTCTATCGCAAAACCCTTCTTCTGCAAACTTTCAACTATTGTTTGAACGCTTACATTTAACTCTGCTGCTGCTTTTACTAATCTAATTTCGGCCATTAAAGGTTGTTTCTATTGGGGGCTAATTTTGCCAAATGCAAAGGTAAGGTTATGGAACTATATAACAAAAGCAGAAGCACTTAAAACCCTTAAATTATTTATAATAGTGGGCTTTGTGGGGGTTTTCCCATTAATTCATCAGCCAGGTAATCATCCATGGCAACAGAATTATTTTAATATCCGGCTGACTGTTTTGTCGGCTGTTCAGGCCGTCTTTGATAAATCGAATGGCTATCGTTATCTGATTTTCTACTGTTTTCTCACTTATCTCTAGCAATGCAGCTATTTCACGATTGCTCATGTTCTCTTTTCTGCTCAATACAAAAATCTGTCGGCATTTTGAAGGCAAGCGGTCGATCAAGGCAAATATCAATTGTTCGGTTTCACGGGCATGAATCTGATCAATTACTGAATGATGTTGGGATAAAATCTGAAAATCATCATCAATATTTACTTCATCCAGCCTGCGTTTTTTTAGAAAATTAAGACTTTTGTTTTTGACAATGGTATAAAGATAGTTCTTCAGTGAATCATCGAGTTTGAGTTCCTCTTTGCGTTCCCAAACCACTAAAAAGGCATCATTCACTATCTCGTCAGCATCTTCAGACGATTTAACAATTTGCAGGCAAAACCAATGCAGGCCAGGCTGATAAGCATAAAAGAGTTGTTCGAGATGTGGGATGTGTGCTTCCGTAGGCGGCAAAATTAACCACAAATCAATAAAAAATCATGGAAATAAATTAACAGCGTTCGATTAATTGGCCATATCGCTGATGAATTGCAATCGCATCAGTTGCAATTCTTCATACGAAAAGTCATTATCAAAGTCTTGTACGGCTTTTTCTAAGTCATCCTCATCCTGATTTTTGAAGTACTCAAAAATTTCTTCCTGAAATTCTTCTTCAATAATCTCATCAATGCAGTAATGGAGGTCGAGGCTGGTGCCCAAAGTGACCATTTGCTCCAATTCATCCATTAATTCCTGATAAGCCATGCCGTTGCTTCTGGCGATGTCTTCCAAGGCCATTTTTTTATCAATGTTGAGGATTATGGCAATTTTCTTTTTCGATTTTTCGCCCGATGTCTTAACAACAACATCCATTGGTCGGTCGATGTTATTTTCTTTAACATATTGCGCGATATAATCAATAAATGGTTGTCCGTATTTGTGGGCCTTGTTTTTTCCGACACCGTGAACGGTCTCCAGCTCTTCCATAGTAATGGGATACTTGGTGGCCATATCGTCCAATGAAGGGTCCTGAAAAATAACATAAGGAGGCAAGCTATTTTCTTTGGCTACTTTTTTTCTCAGGTCTTTTAAGTCGGCAAATAATACCTCATCTGAGATGCTTTCCAATATGGCATTTTCGAATGCATCATCCGATACGAATTCATATTCGGTATCTTTTGCCATTTCATATTTGCGGGGATGGTCTATCGCTTTATGTCCTTCTTCCGTTAGACTTAATAAACCGTATTTTTCAATATTCTTATTGATGAAACTGTTGAGCAGCCCTATGCGGTAAATGCCTTTCCAGAATACTTTGTCCTTGTCTTTGCCACAACCGAACATCGGCAGTTTATCGTGCCCGTGGTCTTTCACTGCATCGGTTTTTTTGCCAATAACAAAATTAACCACATGGCTCAATTCTATCTCACCTTTAAGACTGTCTAAGGCTTTCAGTGCAGTAACCACATCATCTGTTACATCTACTTTTGGTTTAGGATGGCGGCAATTGTCGCACATCTTGTTGCAATTTTCTTCGTCAAAGCTTTCTCCAAAATAGCTGAGAAGCAAACGTCTACGGCATTGTGAACTTTCAGCAAATGCGCTGGTTTCATCCAATAACAAAGTGCCTATTTCCCTTTCGGCAACAGGCTTGTCTTTCATGAACTTCTCTAGCTTTTCAATATCACTCGGATTGTAGAATAAAATACAATCGCCTTCCATGCCGTCTCTACCGCCACGACCGGTTTCCTGATAATAGCCTTCAAGACTTTTAGGCACATCGAAGTGAATCACAAAACGTACATCCGGCTTGTCGATACCCATACCAAAAGCAATGGTAGCCACTATTACATGGCACTCTTCCATCAGGAACGCATCCTGATTATTTGCTCTTGTCTTAGCATCCAGTCCAGCGTGGTAAGGCAAAGCTTTTACGCCATTCAGCGTCAGCATTTCTGCAATTTCTTCAACGCGTTTTCTGCTCAGGCAATAGATAATTCCTGATTTATTGGGGCGGCTTTTGATGCAAGAGATAATGTCTTTGAAAACTTTCTCTTTGCTACCTTTTGGTTTTACTTCGTAGTATAAATTATCTCGGTTGAAGGATGATTTGTAAACAATCGCATCCTGCATGCCCAGATTTTTTTGAATATCGCTCTGTACTTTAGGAGTAGCAGTAGCTGTTAATGCAATCATAGGCACATCATTGATGTCCTTGATCATTTGCTTAATTCTTCTGTATTCGGGTCTGAAATCATGTCCCCATTCACTGATACAATGCGCCTCGTCTATGGCCACAAATGATATGGTGATGCTTTTCAAAAAGTCTATGGTTTCTTCTTTTTTCAGTGTTTCTGGTGCCACAAACAGCAATTTGGTATTGCCGTGGCTCATATCTTCTTTTACTTTAGTAATTTCTGTTTTAGAGAGGGAAGAATTAAGGAAGTGGGCTACGTGATCGGTATCTGCAAAACCGCGAATACTGTCAACCTGATTTTTCATTAACGCAATTAAAGGTGAAATTATAATTGCTGTGCCCGGTAACATAAGGGCCGGTAACTGGTAACATAAAGACTTGCCGGCACCTGTCGGCATGATGACAAAACAATCATCTCCATTTAATACACTTTCTACTACACGCTCTTGATTTCCTTTAAAACCATCAAAACCGAAGAATTCTTTTAATGCTACTTTGGCATCCATCTTTCTCTGCATTGTTGTCATTTCTATCGTCTATTTATCTTGTTTATTTCTTAAAAATTTGATGACACTAAATTAATACCATTATCACCATACCACCAAACTTTTTTTAAATAAAATTTTTTTAAAATTATTTACCGTTATTTTGCAATTCTTTTTAGGTAAAACGGTCATGCAAAATAAATCAATTGAAGAAATAATAGGGTTTGGAAGGGCTACAATTCAGTCGGAATTGGACAATGTTTCTGAATTGGTAAATTATATCGATAAATCATTCGCTGATGTGGTGAATTTGATATTAAAAAGCAGCGGTAGAGTTGTTATAACAGGGATAGGGAAAAGTGCTATCATTGCTCAAAAAATTGTCGCAACGATGAATTCAACAGGGACCCCGTCCATTTTTATGCATGCTGCCGATGCTATTCACGGTGATTTAGGCATCATTCAACAGAACGATATTGTGATTGCTATATCAAAAAGTGGTAACACACCTGAGATAAAAGTATTGGCCCCTTTGCTGAAACAATTTGGCAATCCCCTTGTGGCCATAGTCGGAAATCTGGAGTCGGCACTCGCTAAATCTGCCGATTTTGTGTTGAATACCACTGTAGAAAAGGAAGCTTGTCCCAATAATTTGGCACCTACTACCAGTACTACAGCGCAATTGTTAATGGGTGATGCTTTGGCAGTGGCTTTGTTGAGCAGTAAAAATTTTACATCGAGCGATTTTTCAAAATACCATCCGGGTGGAGCTTTGGGTAAACGTTTATATTTAACTGTAAAGGATATTGCCTCAATGAACGAAAAACCTGAAGTTGATGTCAATGATTCAATACAGAAGGTGATAGTTGAAATTTCAAAAAAACGCCTGGGCGCTACTGCCGTTATGCGCAATAATGAAGTAGCAGGGGTAATAACAGATGGAGATATCAGACGGTTAATCGAAAAAACAACAGATTTAAAAGGGATAACCGCAGCCGATATTATGAATCCAAAGCCACGGTTTATATCAGCTGAAAGTCTTGCTGTGAATGCAGTTGAGATGATGAGAGACAATAAAATAAGTCAGTTGTTGGTTTTAGAAAATAATCAGTATATCGGCATTGTGCATATTCACGATTTGAACAAAGAGGGATTAATCGCTTAAATTTGCACTACTTTAGGAATGAAAAAGAACAAAAATAATTATGTGGTGATAATGGCCGGTGGAATTGGGAGCAGATTCTGGCCACTGAGCAAAAAGAATTATCCGAAACAGTTTCACGATATATTGGGTGTTGGTAAATCTCTGTTGCAGTTAACATACGACCGCTTCAAAAAAATAATACCCGAAGAAAATATTTACGTTATTACAAACGCCAGTTACAGTTTATTGGTAAGTGATCAATTACCGAATATTCCTGAAAGAAATATACTGGCAGAACCGGCAGCCATGAACACGGCTCCCTGCGTGGCTTACGCAAGTTTTAAACTGATGGCTAAAAATGAAAATGCCAATCTTGTATTTGCACCAAGCGATCATTTGATAACAGATGAACATGCCTTTACCGAAAGCATCATTACCGCACTTGAGCATACCAGCACCCATAAGGAATTGGTAACTTTGGGTATAAAGCCCAATCGCCCTGATACAGGCTATGGCTATATTCAGTTCATCAACGATTCATCAGAAAAAGGGGTGATGCCTGTCAAAACATTTACTGAAAAACCATCACATGAGTTGGCCGTTACCTTTCTTGAGAGCGGTGATTTTTACTGGAACAGCGGCATCTTTATATGGAAAGCAGCTGATATCCTGGATGAATTTGCCTTGTATCAACCCGACATGCATGCTATTTTCAAAAAAGGACTGAAGAAATACAACAGTCTCGATGAGCAGGCATTTATCAATAAACAATATCCTTTCTGCAAATCGATTTCAATTGATTATGCCATCATGGAAAAAACAAAGATAGCGTCCATATTACCGGCTACTTTTGGCTGGAGCGATTTAGGTACCTGGAAATCTTTATATTCACTGAGGAAAAAAGACAAGAATGGCAACCTGTTGCACGGCAAGAACATGCAGGTTTATAATACCACCAATAGTTTAATCATGGGCGAAGCTGATGATGAAAAGTTGATAGTGGTTGAAGGTCTTGACGGTGCCATGGTGATCGATACACCTGATATCCTATTCATTAGTAGTTTGAATAAGGAACAGGAGGTGCGCAATATCACCAACGATATCAAAGAAAAATTTAAAGGAAAATTTTCTTAATTAATAGATCCTCTAACCCGCTGACTGTATAGTCTGATGGCCTGCATCAAGGGGATGTTTTCACTTGCCATGGTCTCTTTGCAATAGATAGCAGCCAGAATGTGCGTGAGTTGTTCGCCTTCATCTTTGCCTTCAACAGCAATAGCTAGCGCATCGCCTTCCATTAAATCCGCTTCCGCTTTTTTCAATTCTTCAATTGTAGCGTGTTCTACCAATAGTTTGATGCTGTTAACGTTCATGCGATTTCTTGCAGTAATTCAGTGAAATTTTCTTCTTTAGTAGTGCTGATGGTTTTCACCAGCTGTCCATTTTGAAATGTTGCAAAGAATGGCAATGTATCAACACCGGCTAATTTTCTTGCTTCCGGATTGTGTTCGGCATCAATGTCGAGAAATTGAATACCGGCAAATCTTTCATCATTGCTAAGGCGTTTAAATTTCGGAGAAAACAGTTTGCAACTGCCACACCAGTCAGCATAAAATTTTACAACAACTTTTTCATTGTTTTGTAAATGTTGTGCAATGTGGGCGTCATCGGATATTTCTAATGGCATATAATTATTTGAATTTGGTCACTAAGTCGTTGAGTGCTTTTTGGTCGTGATAACCTTCCTGACGGTACAATATGGCCCCTTTTTTAAGGAAGATAACAGTCGGTAAATTGTATATCTGATATTCTTGTGCCAACTGAGGGTTTTCATCTGTATCAATCCCGTATACCAACACTTCGCTGCTGCGTTCTTCTTTTATTAAATCAACAAAAGGTTGCATTCTACGGCATGGTCCGCACCAGGTTGCATTAAAGTCAACCATCACCAGTTTGTCCCCATAAATGGCTGTTTTAAAATCAGGTGCTTTTGCAACAGTAGGTTGGGTTGATTTAGCAGTATCCACAGCATTGATAGTTAAGGGGAAATCAGCTGATTGCCAGGCTTTGATACCACCGTCTAATCCATATATATTTTTGAATCCCAGTGATTGCATTTTGTTCATTGCTTTATTGCTTCTTGCTCCGCTAAAGCAATACACGGCATAGGTTTTTGTTTTGTCGAGTTGTGCTACCTGTTGGTCGAAATCCGATGATTCAAAATCGATGTTAATGGCATTGTTGAGATGGCCGGCATTAAATTCTTCAGGCGTTCTTACATCCAATACTAAAGGATTTTCTGTGTTAATTTTATTGTTGAAGTCGTTGGCAGACAACAATTTGTTCTTGTTTGCCGATTGACACGAAAACAGCATAATTGCCAATAGAAAAGGGATGTAGTTCTTCATTTGAAGTGCAAAAATAGAGGGTTTAATCCCATAGAAGAAATTAATATTTTTCATTATCGTATAAATTTTATTGATTACTTTCCGAATAATCCCATGCCCCCGGCTATAGCCCCTACCTCTTTCATGGAGGCTCTTTCTGCAGCTTCCAACGCCTTATTCATGGCTTCCGTTAGGTGTTCTTCCAGTCGGTTTTTGTCGGCCATTTCGTTTGTATCGATGTGGATGGCAAGAATTTTTCTGTTGCCATTGCAGTCGATGGTGATGCCTCCGGTGGTTTCAGTGACGGTGATGGTTTCTAAACGGGCTTTCAGTTCATCGGCCTTTTTTTTCACTTCTAGCAGTTGTGAGATATTTCCAAACATGGTGTATTAAATTTTCTTCAAAATTAAATCAAAATCATATACCTCAAAAATATTAAATTTGAACTTTCAATATGAATTTTAAAGTTATTTCAACAATTGTTCTCTTACTTTTAGTATCCAATGTTCACTCACAAACATTAAATGATACCATCGCTAAAAGACTCAGCAGTTATAAATCAGTTAAACTGACAGCAGATTTATCCGCATTTTCAGATCAGGAAAAAGAAGGCATTCGCATGCTCATCAGGGCAGCTAGAGCCATTGATCAAATTTTCTGGGTGCAAAGTTATGGCGATCCAAATTTGTTAAACACTGTTACTGATACCACTACTGCCAAGTTTATGGCTTTAAACTACGGTCCTTGGGACAGGCTCAATGATTTTCAACCCTTTGTAAAAGGTGTTGGTCCTAAACCTAAAGGGGCTAATTTTTATCCAAAAGACATGAGAAAAGGTGAGTTCGATAGTTTAGAGGATGTCAATAAAAAAAGCCCCTATACAGTCATCGTCCGCAATAGAGAGGGTAAGTTAGAGGTGATACCTTATAATTTTTATTACGAGCATTACCTCAATCAGGCCATTACCTCCCTTTTCGCAGCCTCTACAATGTTTAGAGATGATACTGCTTTTAGCAAATATCTGATGTTGCGAGGAAGGGCAATGCGTATGAATGACTTTGATGCCAGCGACCGCGCATGGCTCGATTTAAAAGACAATCGTCTCGATATCATCATAGGGCCAATTGAAAATTATGAAGATCAATTATATGGCATTAAAACCGCCTACGAATCATATGTATTGGTTAAAGACATGGAGTGGAGCAAACGCCTTGAAAAATATGTGAAATATTTGCCTGAATTGCAAAAAGGCTTGCCGGTAGATAAAAAGTATAAGGCTGAGAATGCCGGTAGCAGTAGTCAGTTAAATGCCTATGATGTTATATATTATGCAGGTGATTGTAATGCGGGCAGTAAAACAATTGCGGTAAATCTTCCAAACGATGAAACACTGCAGGTTGAAAAAGGTACCAGAAGAAGTCAATTGAAAAATGCTATTAAAGCCAAATACGATTACATCATGAAACCTATTGCCGATGAGTTAATTGATACCAATCAATTAAAACATATCACCTTTGATGCATTCTTTTCTACCATTATGTTTCATGAAGTAGCCCATGGTCTTGGTATTAAAAATACCATCAATGGCAAAGGCACTGTGAGAGATGCATTGGGTGCAAATTACAGCGCATTGGAAGAAGGCAAAGCCGATATCCTTGGCTTATACATGATTACTCAGTTGCACGATAAAAAAGTATTGAAAGAAGGTCAATTGATGGATTATTATGTCACCTTTATGGCAGGTATTTTTCGCTCTGTTCGTTTTGGTGCAGGCAGTGCCCACGGTAAGGCCAACATGATTCGCTTTAATTTCTTCAAAGAAAAAGGGGCATTTACAAGAAATGAAACAACCGGCAGATACAGCATCAATTTCGAAAAAATGAAACTGGCCATGACAGAACTTTCGGCACTTATTTTGCAGTTGCAAGGTGATGGCGATGCGCAAGGCGTGCAAAAACTGGTGGATGAAAAAGGAAAAATAATGCCTGAATTGCAGCGCGACCTCGACAGACTGAGTGCAAAAAACATTCCTGTGGATTTGGTTTTTGAACAAGGTGAAGAAGTATTGGGATTGAATAACAGATAAAAATAATAATGAAAAAAATAAAGTATAGCTTTTTATTGCTACCGGCCATGGTGTTGCTCACACTGGCCTTTTGTTTCCGAAAAAATATAATAGATGAGAGCAGATTATCACAATCTGTATTGGGTGTTTTGCACGGCTATCACTACGAACCTCAGGAAATTGACAACAACTTTTCAAAAAATTTATTTAAGTTGTATCTAAAACGACTTGATAATAATAAGCGTTTCTTTCTTCAGGTAGATGTTGATTCGCTCAAGCAGTATCAGGTAGAGTTGGATGACCAAGCACAGCAAGGTCAATACCAGTTTTTTGATATGACCAACAGAATGTATTCCAAACGCGTGAACATGATCAGCGGTTGGTACAGTGAAATATTGGCTTCTCCATTCGACTTCAAAAAAGATGAGTATTTTGAATTTAATGAAGACCAAGCTGAGTTTCTTAAATCTGAAAAAGAGTTGAAAGAATTTTGGCGCCTCTCAATCAAACAACAGGTACTTGAAAGACTTTACGATAAAATAGATCTTCAGGAAAAAGCACAATTGAAGAAGGATACATTTGTGAAAATCAAATCGTATGATACGCTTGAAAAAATAGCGCGTGCTGAAGTATTGAAAATGCATAATGATTGGTTTCAGCGTTTGAAAAAATTCGACCGTTCAGAAAAATTGAATCTTTACATCAATTGCATGACTGAATTATTTGACCCGCATACCAACTATTTTCCACCAAAGGATAAAGAAAATTTTGACATCCGCATGAGTGGTAAATTAGAAGGTATTGGTGCTCAATTACAAGAGAAAGATGGATTTCTAAAAGTAGCGGGAATCGTACCGGGCAGCCCGAGTTACAAGCAAGGTGAATTGAAAGCAGGTGATATTATTTTGAAAGTTGCTCAGGGTAATGGCGATCCTGTAGATGTCACAAATATGAAAATTGATGATGCCATTCAATTGATAAGAGGAAAAAAAGGTACAGAGGTAAGATTAACAGTTAAAAAACCGGATGAAAGCATCAAGGTGATTCCGATTATACGCGAAGTAGTGGTGTTGGAAGATGGCTTTGCTAAATCAGCCATTGTAGTAAAAGACGGATTGAAATACGGTTATATCAACTTGCCTACTTTCTACATTGACATGAATGACAGAAATGGTCGTTCATGTGCCAAAGATATCGCTATAGAAGTTGAGAAATTGAAACAGGACAATGTAAGTGGTATCATATTGGATTTGAGAAATAACGGTGGCGGATCACTAGGAGATGTAATTGATATTGCAGGGATGTTTATAGAAGAAGGTCCTGTTACCATGGTGAAAAGCAAAGGCGATAAAATTGAAATTTACGGAGATGAAGACTCTCGTGTTTTATACAGCGGCCCTTTAACCATTATGGTGAATGAAAACAGTGCATCAGCTTCTGAAATTTTAGCAGCAGCTATGCAGGATTATCACAGAGCAGCGATTATCGGTACCACTACTTATGGTAAAGGTACTGTTCAACGTTTCATAGAGCTCGACAATAATTTATTGAAAAATGTGAGTGCCGAAGATGATTTAGGATCACTGAAAATAACCATACAAAAGTTTTACCGTGTGAATGGCGGAACAACGCAGTTGGCAGGTGTAACCCCTGATATCCTTATACCTGACAGATACCGTTACATTGAGTTTGGAGAAAAAGACAATGAGCATCCATTGGGGGATGATAAAATTGCCAAAGCCATGTATTCAACACAATTGAATTTTGCAGATAAAATTGCCAAAGCAAAAAAGAACAGCGAACAACGCATTGCTGCTAGCAAAATTTTCAACGAGATAGAACAACTGGCAGTTAAAATAAAAGAGCAAAGTAAACGCACCCGCTTTACTTTGAATCTTGAAAAATACAAAGTAGAACAGAAACAAATTGAGTTGGATAACAAGGCTTATGAAGAAAGCGTAAAAGCGATTCAAGCCATGAGTTATATCAATACTACTGAAGATGATAATCTGATAGGTACTGATGAATTGAAAAAGAAAATGAAAGCCGATTGGAACAAATCATTCGAGAAAGATATTTATATTCAGGAGGCTATCGAAGTATTGAAGGATTTATAATCTTTCTTTAAAACAATGATGAAAGATATTGTAAGGCCATGGTCCGACTATGAGTTAATAGACAGCGGAGATTTTGAAAAACTGGAGCGTTTCGGTCAGTATGTACTGATACGCCCCGAGCCGCAGGCACTATGGCCAAAACAAAAAGCGGCCGACTGGCAAAAGTTGGCCCATGCGCGATTTGAGCGTGACAATACTAAAAAAAGTCACCGCGATACCCAGAATGAAAATGGGGGTTGGCAGTTTTACAAATCAATGCCCAAGCAATGGGAAATTAGTTATCAGCCTTTAGGTGTTAAATTAAAACTCAGTTGTACTTCATTCGGTCATTTGGGTGTATTTGTTGAACAAGTCAGCAACTGGCATTTTATTGACGAACAGGTAAAGCGCATTGGGCAAAAACCCAAGGTGTTGAATCTGTTTGCCTATACAGGTGCGGCCAGCATAGTAGCAGCTAATGCGGGTGCAGATGTTACCCATTTAGATGCAGTACGTAATGTGGTAACATGGGCCAATGAGAATAAACAATTATCCGGAGCACCAGAAATACGCTGGTTGGTAGAGGATGCCATGAAATTTGTTAAAAGGCAGGCTTCTAAGGGAAATATTTATCAAGGTATCATCATTGACCCTCCTGCATACGGTCGTGGCCCTACGGGCGAAAAATGGGTATTAGAAGAGCAATTAAATGAGTTGGTGCAACACTGCGCTGCGATTACTGATAAAAACTCAGGTTTTGTCTTGTTGAATCTTTACAGCATGGGCTTAAGTGGCACCATTGGATGCAATTTGATAAAAGCGCATTATAAAACAACCGCTGAATGGGGTGAGTGCATTGTGCCTTCAGCATCAGGATTTGATTTGCCTTTATGTACCTGGGTAAGAGCTGTTAGATAATTGCTATCTCAATAAAGTCAAACTCCCCTTCAAATACCGGTATACAATTCTACCATTCATATACCCTAATAGTTTGATGCGGTAGAAGTAAACATCTTGTTGGCAGGTGCTGCCTTTGTAAGTGCCATCCCATGCAGCAGTTGTGCCTGCATCAGTAGCCAATTGTTCACCCCATCTGTTGTAAATGGTCAGCTCAACGAATCTGATGCGTTGACCAGAAACAGTAAATACATCATTGATATTATCGCCATTGGGTGAAAATGCATCAGGGATAAAATAGGTGAGATTTTCACAAGGGATGAGCTCTATTGTATCTGCAGTTGTGCAGTTGTTTCTGGTAACAGAAATGGAATAACGACCGGGATTTACAGCCGTTATAAAATTAGTTTTTGCACCAGTATTCCAAAGGTATTTTCCTGCTTCATTGGTCTTCAGTATAAGTGGTTCGCAGATGGTGGTATCGGGTCCGAGATAAACAACAGGTTTTGGCAATTCAGTGACATCAACTGTATCGCTGTTGTTGCAGAATTTATGAGAAGCAGTAATGGTGTATTTGCCTTTGTTTATAACTGTAGTGGCTATTCCTGTATCGCCATTACTCCATTGATAGCTAACGCCATTTTGACGGCTAACAGAAAGAAAAACAAACTTGCAGGTAAGGGTATCTTTTATGAGTGTAATGGTTGGTCTTTTTATTTCGTCAATAGCAATGGTGTCACCTTGTGGGCAGGTATTAGAGTCTATCACTTTAACAGAATAAATCCCTTTCTGATTTACGGTAATCAACATTGAAGAATCATTGTTACTCCAGGTGTATTTTTTAAAACCTGCACCTGCATTCAACTGATGAGAAAACTGGCGGCAAAATGCGGTATCGTTTCCTAAATACAATTTAAATTTTGGTTTATAGGAAACAATGATGGTATCACTCACAGTTTTACCCAAGGGATAAGTGACAGTGAGAATATATTGACCATCTTTTTTTACAGTAATGGCAGGTGTTGAATCACCTGTGTTCCATTTGAAAGACCTGCCATAGGTAATAAGTTTTGAATCGAGTAACAGTGAGTCTCCAATACAAAGTGTGGTATCATTGCCAAGTTTGAATGAGTCTTCCCTGAACCAGAAATTGGGGTAGTAGGGTCCACCTGATATTGTTGTTTTTTGGGATAAGTTAATAATTTTTGATTGAAAGTTGCAAGCTAAACCTTTTTGATTAGGAAATTGAATAGATGTAAGATTCAGGCAAGCTGAGTTAAAACAATATATTTTGCCATCCGGGCCAAGTTGAAGTTGAGAAATCCAATCGCAATTGTTTGGCAACGACCAATTGATTTGTTTTGAGTATAAAATAGTTTTAGAGCTATTGATAGAGGCTTGATTAAAATTAGTTAAGTCGTATTGGCAGACAAAATTAGAATCAATAGAATTTGATCTTTTAATATACGAGATATATATGAATTTTGAATTTTTAGAAAATTCAAATGTAATTATAGGGAAATTATTTGGAATCGAAATTTGAACAGGGACTCCTATAATACCTGAATTATTATTGAATGGATAAATGTTGAGATTGCCATCTACAAAAACACTCGTGCTAGATTCATTGCCACATAGCAGTTTTGAATCCGGGGAAAATTTTAAACTTGTTCTTTGATTGGACACATTTTTAATAACCACGTTTTGACTTAATGGCGGTGCAGAGAATTGGCCATTTACAGTTCTAATAGCATTCAGTTGTTTGAAAAATGGGGAAATGTTAACAACCCAAAAGTCTTTCTTATTAGCATGTAATGTTAATGCAAATGCTTCGTTAGGGCGTCTAAGCAATGGTTTTTCTTTTTCAATTACTTCCCCTAGTCCACCATCCCCATTCATGTCAATGGTCCAGTATCGTAGCATAGTATCCTTGCCATTGTTCTCAATCGCATGACCCATAATAATATAATAAAGTTTTTGACTACCTGGAACAGGGACTATCATACTTCCAAGTATTGCACTCATTCTTGTAGCATAAGGCAGAGTTGGTTCCCAATTCTTTAATAATTGGTGGTTTTTATTGTATATGCTATCACCATTCGTGTAAAATAATAAATTGCCATTTTTGTCGCAAATGCTACTTGCAGACTCCCAACTTTTTAAATTGCTGTTTGTTAAAGGAGAAGGAGGTTGGGTGTTAAAATTTAATCCAGCATGGTCACCGAAATACCAAATATTGTATTCGTTTTGTGCATTTACCCTAAATACAGCAAATAATAAAATGAAAATAATAGTAATAAATTTAGCCATTTTATAATAACAAATATAAGTAAAATTTAAATATAAGTATATTTTTTTCTATTAGATAAATTAATAAATTATTGGATATAACTAAATTTACATATTGCTTGGGCAATTTTTTTAACAAGTTTAAAAGGTGTATTTTGATGAAATTGACAAATTGGATTTTTTTATTGTTTTATTCTGTTATTGTTGTTTTGGGGACACTGCTTTTTAGTTAGCACCTGATTATTGTTCTATTTTTTTGATCATTATTAAATTCCCAATACCTTCAATGTAAATAAAGTTGTTCAAAAAATCCTAAGGACTGTATCATAAAAGCCACCATTATTCCGTTAATTTTGCGATAAAGAAATATTAATTATACATGAAACCCGTAAAAGTGCTCGTTTTCCTTGTTGTTTGCCTTGGTATAACTGGTGCGGTTTCTTTACTTTTTCCTGAAAATGGTTTTGTGTTGTCTGATAATACGGTGATTAAATTCCCGAATCTTAAAGAAATACTCAGTCCTAAAATAGATTCTACCGCCATTATCAAAGAACAAAAAGCAATTGAAGAAGGCAAAACACTGGCAGAAAAAAAAGAAGCCATACTCAAAAAAGTTAGCCGTTCAACTGCTGATACACTTGTACTCATGCAAGTAGATGCTACCGAAAGTCCTGCGAGATTTTATTTTGCTGATGACGACCGCAAAGTCATGGATCAGTTCTTTGATGCACTGGAAGTAACAAAGCGCGACAATACCGATTTCAGAATCATTCACTATGGCGACTCGCAAATTGAAATGGACAGAATTACCAGTCATATTCGCGAGCAATTACAAAGAACTTATGGTGGCAGTGGTATGGGCCTATTGCCGGCTTTGGAAGTTACACCGAAGTATACCGTTGCCGAAGAAAGCACAGGCGTATGGACCCGCAAACTGGCATTTGGCAGCGAAGATGGAAGAGCCAGGCACAATCGCTATGGCCCCATGGGTTACTTCAGTTTAAAAGGCAGCGACCAGGCAAGTGTTGTTATTACTGCAAGAGAAAATACCAGTTATAAAAATAAGAATTTTAAAAAATGCAGAGTAGTGGTTGGTGCCATTAATCAGCCCCTCGAAATAAGTGTTGCCTCAGCAGGTAAGGTCATTGGTTCACAAACTTTGCCAAGTTCTCCTTCAGAACAAATGGCAACTTTTTTAATTGATTCAACTTCAGGAAAAGTAGGTTTGAAATTCAGCGGAGCCAATGCCGATATTTTAGGAATTGCACTTGATGGCAACGGTGGTGTATGTGTTGACAATGTACCCATGCGCGGTTGTTCAGGGACTATTTTCAGACGCATCAATGCTGAAACATTGCGCAAAACCTACCAGATGTTGAATGTTAAAATGCTGATATTGCAGTTTGGCGGCAATTCACTTCCGGGTATGAAAAGCAAAGCAAGTGCCGATGCTTATGGCAAGAAATTTTTAGAAGAATTGAAATACCTTAAATCGGTAGACCCTAACCTGATCATTTTTGTTATCGGTCCGGCAGATATGAGTGTGAAAGTAGATGGCAGCATGCAAACCCATCCACAATTGGAAAACGTTCGCGATGCACTCAAAAATGCAACCCTGCAAGCAGGTGGTGTTTTTTGGGATATGTACGAAGCCATGGGTGGTAATGGCAGTATGGTGGAGTGGGTAAGAACCAAGCCAAGTTTGGGCTCTCCGGATTATATTCACTACACACAAAAAGGCGCGGTTAAAATATCCGAGATATTCTACACCTCGTTGATGAAAGAATTTGAAATGTATAAATTGAGAAAAAAATTAGGCGCTTAAAAACAGCTATTGCAATATTTTAAAATATATCTCCTGACTTTTATTTGCTTCTGCAATTGTATGCTTTGTAATGGGCAGGATGGCGCAGTTAGTATTGATCGTTATCCCTTTGTTAACTATGAACTGAACAATATTCAGTTCTTCAAAGACAGTCTTGATTTCTATGGGTTTTTCAGGAAACTGGATAAACTGATTACTACGGGAAAAGGGAAAATCAATATCGCACACTTTGGTGGCTCACACGTACAGGCAGATATGTGGACAGGCAGATTGCGCGATAATTTCAACGAATTTTTAAATCAAAAACAAGCGGCAAGAGGTTGGGTGTATCCATTTAAAATGGGTTTTAAAAGCAATAATAATCCGAGTGGTTATGCTTTTGAATGGAGCAAAAGATGGGATGGTTGCCGTGCTGTGAATGCCTTCTGTTCAGGCAATATCGGGATGAATGCCATTACTACAGTAACCCACGATTCTGATGCGGGCTTTACCGTAATCATGAAGAATGAACACAAAACAGATTATGTGTTCGATCGCATCAAAGTATTTTACGATAATCACCATCAAAGTTTTCAGATTGTATTGGATTCACCTTATGTGGCCAAGCAAATTATCGATAATAAAGAAGCCGGTTATCGCGAATTTATTTTCGAGGAACCCATGCATCAGGTATCGTTCAGATGCGCAAAAACTGATTCATTGCAAAATGTGTTCATGTTGTATGGCTTGTATTGCGATTTGGATGCACCCGGTATTAATTACAATGCCATAGGGGCAAATGGTGCTTCGATACCAACGTATCTGAAATGCAATTTCCTTGAGAAAGAATTGGCAGAAATAAAACCCGATTTAATTATTTTTTCAGTAGGCATTAATGATGCATTTGATCCCAATTTTTGTCAGTCATGCTTCGAAAGGAATTATGAAGAATTAATCAAACGGATTAAAAAAGTAGCACCCAATGCTGCGATACTTTTTACTACCAATACCGATAGTTACAAGAAAACACGCAAGGGAAAATTCTATCAAAATATTACAGGGCTTGAAGTGAAATCAGCCATGCGCAATCTTTCTGCTAAATACAATACCGGTGTGTGGGATTTGTTTTCCATTATGGGAGGACTGGGCAGTATTGAATTCTGGGCGAGAAACGGCATGGCGTCTAATAAAGACAGGGTGCATTTTTCTGCAAGAGGTTATAGGGTGATAGGCGATTTAATGTTCGTTGCCCTTATCAGGAAGTATGAAGAATATTTAAAACTACCAATAGCGAAGATAAAACATGAGTGAGACTTTTTGGGA
Source organism: Bacteroidota bacterium (assembly GCA_040386935.1). GTDB lineage: Bacteria > Bacteroidota > Bacteroidia > NS11-12g > UBA955 > JABMMZ01. Next base: position 67,236 of record JAZKEQ010000036.1, read on the forward strand.
TAAGTTACTTTCCTTTTTTGTGTATTCGAAAACAAATCCGATTATCTTTACACAAATGACATTCTGGGTGTTTTTTACAGCCGTATTTGCCATTTTTACTATTATCCATAAACGTTACACAATGCGCAATCTGTTCTTGTTTGCCATCAGTGTTTTCTTTTATTACAAAACCAGCGGTATGTTTTTTATGCTGTTGTTGTTTACAATAGGGAATGAGTTTTTTGTGGCCAAAGCCATCTATAATTCTACGGTACAATGGAAGCGCAAGCTCCTGATATTTTACAGTGTTATTCTCAATCTCGGTTTGCTGGCTTATTTCAAATTCGCTTATTTCTTCAGCGATTCATTCAATAAAGTATTCCATACGAATTATGAAGTGGTGAATTATTTTTCACTTTGGAGTAATAACATCGCAGGCACACATTTCGATATTGATAAAATTTTATTGCCGATAGGGATTTCTTTTTACACCTTCCAAATCATGACCTATACATTGGATGTGTACAGAAAGAAATTGAAGCCACTTGATAATTTTCTCGACTTCGGTTTTTATGCATCCTTTTTCCCTCAGATATTATCAGGTCCTATTGTAAAGGCAAGAGACTTTATTCCGCAAATCAATAAGCCCTATACACTGAATCAATACCAATTCGGGTTAGCGCTTTTTATGATACTGAACGGGTTGATTAAAAAGCTAATTTTTGGCGATTACATGGCCACCAATTTTATCGACAAGGTATTCGGTAATCCATTGCTGTTTACCGGTGTTGAAAATCTGCTGGCGGTTATCGCTTATTCGCTTCAGGTATACCTCGACTTTTCAGGTTATACCGATATTGCCATGGGTCTGGCTTTGCTGATGGGTTATCGCCTCAATAAAAACTTTAACTCACCTTATAAAGCAAAGAGCACAGCAGAGTTTTGGAAGCGCTGGCACATCTCATTGTCATCGTGGTTGCAGGAAAATTTATACATTCCATTAGGCGGGAATCGCAAAGGCACCATTGCTTCGTATGTCATCATTGTGATACTCACGGTTTTTATTGCATTAATTTTAAATGCTCTCATGGTATTGTATGTCATGGCAGGTGTGTTTATTGTGCTGGGTATCTTGTCTTATCTGTATCCGGGTGTTAAGAAAACAGTAGACACCAATATCAATTTAATGATAACCATGTTATTAGGAGGCCTGTGGCATGGCGGTGGTCCGGTAGCGGCTACAACACTTAATTTTCTGATTTGGGGTGGCTTAAATGGTTTAGGATTGGTGTTCTATAAATTATGGAAAAAAATAAGTCCATATCAGTACATCAAAACATGGCCGGTGAATGTCTGGAAAATTTTCATCACCTTCATGTTCATCACCTTTACCCGTATATTTTTCAGAACCGAAGATTTGGATCAGGCAGGAGAGGTAATGGGTAAAATAGCGTATGACCTGAATCTGTCTGTAGCACCTGCTATCATTGGTAATTTTTGGATAGTATTCAGTTTAATGACCATTGCATTCATTGTACATTGGTTGCCAAGCAATACAAAATGGCAATATAAAAAAATATTCATCAAATCACCTGCCTATGTAAAGGTGTTAATTGTTGTAATGACAATATTGGGAATTTATCAGGCTGTTTCAAGTGAAATGACTAAGTTTATTTACTTCCAGTTTTAGGCAAAATCTATTCTTTTTAATCTCATATATTTGCATGCTAGCGAAGTTGTGAAATAGTCAACAGCGATTAGATATTTAATTAAATACAAAGACTCTTTTTTGAATCAAGGATGAGAATCAATTACCTCAGTTACGGTGTTGTTGAAACAGGTGGTTACAGACATGAAAAATATCTGTTTGATTCACTGTGTGCTTTGGTAGCTGAAAAGGAAATTGTAGAGCAACAATCATTGAGAAAAAACAAACTTTTCACTACATGGATCAGTTATTTTGAATTGCTTTGGTGGTCGTGGCGAAACAGCACAGGTGATATCAATATTGTAGGCGGGAGAACGGCATTGGCAGCGCTTTTACGCAATGTTGTAGGTAAAAAAGAAGTGTGGGTAGTATTGCATAATTTTGATGAGAATGACGGCAAATCCAAGCTGTTGAAATGGTATTTCAATATGCTTTTTTATTGGTTAAAAAATCAACAGTCAAAACGTTTTAAGGTCATAGCAATAGCACCTTACTGGGTCAATTACTTCAAACAGAAATTTTCATCAGACAATGTTTATCTGTTTCCCAATTTATTTGATGTGAAACAGTATGAACCGTATCAAAATATAACAAAGGAAAAACGCGTTCATTTGGGACAATGGAGTAGTAAAAATGATGACAGCATCTTTCAACTGGCAAGGTTACTTTCAGAAAAAGATTACTACTGTTATTTCAGCACATTGGAACCTGAAATGAGCGCACCGCATAACGGGCAATATGAAGTGAAATATTTTAATGAATTCAATAGTTATTTAAGTGAAATGGCCCGTTGCTGTTGCACAATTGCATTTACACGAATTAATGAAGGATGGAACAGAATTGGGCATGAAAGTATTTTGGTGCATACACCTGTAATCGGCTATAAAAAAGGCGGTTTGGGCGATTTTTTAAAAGAAAGTAACAGCATAATTGCTAACAACGCAGAAGAAGCGTATACTTGCATCGTTGAAAATAAATGGTCAATTATTGACAAGTCATTTATTGATACATACAGCAAGCAAAAAACTAACCAATATTTGGAGCCTATATGCAACGACCATTAGTCTCAATTCTAATTCCGGCTTATAATGCTGATAGAACAATTGCCAGAACTCTGAGCAGTTGTATGAATCAAACCTATAAGCAGGTGGAGATTATCGTAGTGGATGATGCCTCCACGGATTATACCATGGAGGTGATTAAACGGTTCAGCAATATTAAACTGATTACGCACACCTTGAATGAAGGGATTGCAAAATCAAGAAATAATTTATTGAGAGAAGCCAAAGGAAAATACGTTGTGTGGCTCGATGCAGATGATGAAATGATGCACAATCGCATTGAGAAGCAGGTAATGTTTATGGAGTATAATCCAACGGTTGATATTGCCGGCACCTGGATATATACCGACAGCGAAACACTGCCTGAAAAAAAACTCCCTACTGATCCTGCATTGATCAAAGCTTATCTGTGGTTTAAAAACTGCATCGTACAGCCCAGTGTTATCAGTCGGAATTTTTACAACGAGGAAAATATTTTTTATGATCCTGAGTATGATTATATGGAAGATTATGAGTTGTGGTACCGCTTGAGTAAAACAAAAGTAATCGCTAATATTCCTGAACACCTCACTATTTATGATTTACCCACTCTTGAAAAAATTTCAGTAAAACATGAGCGGTATGAATTTGAAAAGAAACTGAACATGTTGTGGGAGTTGAAATGGAAAGATGTCAATATTGATGTCAATGATTATCAAAAGAAATTGTTCCAAGACTTTCTGTATAAATTCAACCGTTTGAAGGGTAAGGAAGTGGTTGAGTTAAGACGATTATTAAAGCAGATAAAAAACAACGACAATAAACTGATGATACATTTTTACAGCCTATTATTGTATGTGAGATTGGGCGGATGGGATAAATTAAAAAACTTTGACCTCTTTCTTTCAACGGTATACTATCCCAAGATGAAAAAAATGTACTTGGCTCAATAAAAATGTGTAGGTTTGTAATTGGATTTTGACAAAAAAGATTGAAATAACAGAAGAACAACTCGTTTTTGCCCTTAAAAGCAAAAGTACTGTTGCTTTCGAAATTCTATACGACCGGTATTCGGCTCTTATTTATGGCGTGATTTTAAAAATCGTGAATAATGTAGAATTTGCCGAAGATGCCACCCAGGAAGTTTTCGTAAAGATATATAAGAACATCGAAAATTTCGATTTTCAAAAAGCACGTCTGTCAACCTGGTTGATAAGCATAGCGCGGAACACGGCATTGGATGTTATTAAATCTAAAAACTATCAGCAGTCTTCTAAAAACCAAAATGTAGAAGACATCGTAAATATAGTGGACGGGCAAAAACAATCTCAGGTAGCTGTTGATACAATTGATGTTAAAAAGAACATCAGCAGAATATCTCCTGAACTTCAGGTACTGGTTGATTTGTTTTACTTTAAGGCCTACACGCAACAGGATATTGCGGATGAGTTGGGTATGCCTTTAGGAACCGTCAAAACTAAAATGAGAAAAGCATTGGAGGAATTAAGAAAATATTATTTGGAAAAGTCATGAACCTCGAAGAGTTAAAAAATAGCGATCTTTTGGATTTGTATCTGATGGGCCAATTGCCTGAAGATAAATCCCTTGAGGTAGAAATGCTCTTGGAAAAGTATCCTGAGTTATTGCTTGAGACAAACGATAGCAAAGATGCACTGGCTATGTACGGTGCCGAATACAATACCGCGCCACGCCCTGAGTTAAAATCTAAAGTAATGGGAGCCATCTCTGCTTTGAATAATGAAACAGTATCAGAAGTTAAAGCTGAAAGAGCGCCACAGAAGTCAAATTCATTTAATTGGTACAGCATAGCAGCTTCAGTTCTTTTGTTAGTTACAGTTGGTTTGACTTACACACTTGTTCAAAAAAATGCCAGAATAGATGAGTTGTCGAACAAATTGGCTGCTAACGAAACCCAATTGGCCGAGAACAATACTCAGTTTTCATCAATGCGCGAAACGCTGGATGCACTTTACGAAAACAATGTGCAACAGGTGAAATTGAAAAGTACAGATCCTGCTAAAAATACCTTTGCAACTTTCTTTTATAACAAAGCGACTCATAAAGTGATGATTCATCAAGGGAATCTTGAAAAACGCACAGATGATATGCAGTATCAGGTATGGGCATTGATAGATGGCAAGCCATACAGCGCAGGTGTATTTGATGCTGAAACAAGTGCCGATTCACTGAAAATTATTACCACTGATTTAAATCCACA
>JAZKEQ010000037.1:0-37452 GCA_040386935.1 Bacteroidota bacterium
TTTTATACATTTATCAAATAAACTTATATCTTTTATCACAAAGCTTCCCTATTTTTGTAGAATAATTCTAAATAAGAAAAAGCCATGAGCGATTTTATCACCATATACGCAGAAGCCACTCCAAATCCGGACAGTATGAAATTTGTTGTCAGCAAAATGATATTACCAAACGACAGTGCTGATTACAGAACCAAGGACAAAGCTGAAGGGAATTCGCCATTGGCTGTGGAGCTATTCGATACCTACTCATTTGTAAATGGTGTGTTCATCATGAACAACTTCATCTCTATTACTAAATTACCTGATGTTGCCTGGGCTGAATACATTACCCCGGTTCGCGATTTCATTAAATCTTATATTGAAAGCGGCAAAGAAATCATCTCTATCAGCAAGACTTTAACCACTGAAGAAGAAGGCGAAATAGAAGCTAAAATCAGAAAACTGCTTGATGACCACGTAAAACCTGCTGTGGAAATGGACGGTGGTGCCATTAGTTTCAAATCTTTCAAAGAAGGTGTTGTTACCGTGGTAATGAAAGGTAGCTGTAGTGGTTGTCCTTCATCTACATTTACACTGAAAGCCGGTATAGAAAACCTGCTGAAGCGTATGGTTCCTCAAGTAGAAGCTGTAGAAGCTGAAGCAGAGTAATTTATTCTCACAAATTAGTTTTACTGCGCCTTGCTGCGCTCCCCTATCTGCTGACGCCACATGGCGTAGTACAATCCTTTTTCATCCAACAATTCGCTGTGCTTTCCGCTCTCAATGATATTGCCTTGCTCTAGTACATAGATTTTATCAGCGTGCATAATGGTACTGAGGCGATGCGCTATCATTATTGTGATGGTTTGCTGGTCGCTATTAATGTCGCGTATGGTTTGCGTGATCTCTTCTTCTGTTATGCTATCCAATGCAGAGGTTGCTTCATCAAATACCAACAAATTTGGTTTTCTTAATAATGCACGAGCAATTGACAAACGCTGCTTTTCACCACCACTTACTTTTACACCACCTTCACCTATTACTGTGTCAATGCCATTATCAGCACGCTCAAGCAATTTCTGACAACTCGCTCTTTGTAACACGCTGTATATTTCCTCATCGGTTGCTTTTGGATTTACAAACAGTAAATTTTCCTTGATTGTACCTGAGAACAATTGTGTATCCTGGGTCACAAAACCAATCTGCTCGCGCAATTCATCTAAATCAATTTCACGGCCATCGATATTATCGTACAGCAATTGACCTTCTTTCGGTTGGTACAAGCCTACCAATAGTTTTACCAAAGTGGTTTTGCCGGAACCTGAAGGACCAACAAATGCGATGGTTTCACCTTTGTTTACTTTAAAATTAACATCGACTAGCGCTGGTGTTTTAGCGCTCTGATGCTGGAAAGTAACATTCTTAAACTCAAAACTTCCAAGGGCACTCAAAACTCTTGGTGCAGCCGGTTTATACTCAATTGGTGTTTCTATCAGGCGTTTAAAATTATCAAGCGACACTTCAGCTTCTCGGTGTATCAAAATAATATTGCCCAATTCCTGTAATGGATTGAAAAGGAAAAAGGAGTAAAATAAAAAAATAAAATATTGCCCTGTCGTTAAAGAGCCTTGAAAAATTAGCAACAACAAAATCACAACCATTGAACTTCGCGTAAGTTGTACTGCTGTGCCTTGAAGAAAATTCAAACTGCGGATGTATTTGACCTTCTTAAGCTCGAGCCCTAATATTTTAAAGGTCGTATTGTTCAATCGCTCTATTTCCTGATTGGCCAAACCCAAACTTTTCACCAATTCAATATTCCGCAAACTCTCTGTTGTACTACCAGCCAAAGCCGTAGTTTCCCCGACAATTTTCTTTTGCATGGTCTTTATTTTTTTGCTCAATACTGAACTGATAAAGCCTATTATAAAAATAGCCGCCACATATACCAATGCCACTTTATAACTTACACTGATAGTAAAAACCATTACAAAGACGATGCCCACTACTGATGTAAACAGTATGCCTATGAATGAGGAGATGAGTCGTTCAGAATCCGTTCTCACTTTTTGGAGAATAGATAATGTTTCACCACTTCTTTGATCTTCAAAAGTCTGGAAGGGCAATTCTAGTGAATGTTTGAGTCCATCAGCAAATATCTGGGCCCCTAACTTTTGTACGATTACATTGGTATAATAATCCTGGAAATTTTTAGCGATTCTGGATACCATGGCAACACCGATTGAAAGGCCAACCAGGTACAGGGCATGACTCATATACTGTTGATAAGTCAGCTTATCTTTTTGATTAATAACTTCATCAACTATTCTACCGACTATCTGAGGATCGAGTAGAGAGAAACACTGATTAATCGTGGCTAAAAACAAAGCCAGAAAAACGTATTTCTTATTATATTTTAAATATTTAAAAAGAATTTTCATGGGAATTTTTCGGGTGCAAAGATAACAGGGCAATTGGCAAATTATCTTACCTCACCTTGTATGTGTTTATAGAAAAAAATGATAGCTATTCAGAAGTCGTGCTACAGGCTATTTACCCGCTACATCACATCTTAAAAACTCACTGCAGTTTCAACTTTCAGCAGTATTTCATCGATGGTTTTATGATTATCTGCTAATATGCTTTTGGCTTCAGCAGCCATTGCATTTGCTTTATCTTTTGTGGCTAGTCCTTTGGCATTTACCATTACATTGAAGTAAGCGCCTCTGACAGCTGTCTTAATGCATAACAATCCTACACCTGCATCAGTTATACTGTTTGGATTGCCATTTTCAACCATGTATTTCAGAATATCAATACACTTGTAAGCAACTTTCATAGTACGCAGAGGAATTTCTGTGGCATAGATAGACGCATTTTCAAGTGCATCCACTCTTGCTTTTTTCTCCTCATCTGTATTTTTAGGCAATTGCAATGCTAGCATTATTGCATTAAATGAATTGGTATCTTCATCAATCAGATATAATAATTCTTCTTTTAACTGTTGGCCTTTAACCGCCCAATCTGAAAACTCAGCTGTGCGACTTTCCCAACCTCTTTTATCAGCACTCAGATTGGCGACCATGGCACCCAAACTAACACCCATGGCTGCACACAAAGCGCTTACAGATCCACCACCCGGTGCAGGACTTTCACTGGCCGTTTCATTGACAAATGCTTTTACTGTCATGTCAATTAAACGTTTCTGAGATTTATTGTCGAGTACGTACTCTATAATGCGTTCCTTTGGATTGAATGCACCCAATTGATTGAGACCCATGGATTGTATGGCAATGTCTATCAGTTCTTCATTGCTTACACCTATGCTACGTCCTTGTTTGGCCAAATAATATTTACCGGCATCTAATATGGGCTGCAAAGGCACAAGTCCCACCAATTCACTGCCCGTAATTCTTACACCTCTTTCCTCCCCTTTTTTACAAACTTCATCAAATGCCTGATGCACTGATGTAATTTTATAATTGATAAGGTTCATACTGATTTGCGCCATGCCGTATTCTTCAATATACCACCCGATGGCCTTTACTGCTTTTAAAGTACCCGGAACTCTTACATCTTCGCCATTAGCATCTTTTACTATTTTACCAGTAATAGGATTTCCTTCTCGCAATACACGACCAGCTTCTCTTACATCAAATGCGATGCGATTGGCAATACGCGTAGATTTGGTATTCAGATTGATATTGAATGCAATAAGGAAATCGCGTGCTCCTATAACTGTTGCACCGTGTTTCAATGGCAGTTCTGCCGGACCAAAATCAGGTTGCCATTCTTTTTGTTTTATTTTTTCAGAAAAGCCTTCGTATTCACCGGCTCTTATTATTGATAAATTGGAACGCTCTTTATTCGGTTGTGCTTCCTCATACAAATACACCGGAATTTTTAAATCGCTGCCTACTTTCTTTCCCAATTGAATGGCCCATTTTGCGCACTCTTCCATACTGATATTGCTAACAGGTACCAGAGGACAAACATCGGTGGCACCCATGCGTGGGTGTTCACCTTTATGATGGCGCATATCAATCAGTTCAGCTGCTTTTTGTATTCCTAAAAATGCTGCTTCAACAACTGCGGCAGGTTCACCGGCAAATGTAACAACAGTGCGGTTAGTCGCCTTACCCATATCCACATGGAGCAGCATTACACCTTCAACACTTTCGATGGCATTGGTGATTTGTTTGATAATGTTGGGATCATTGCCTTCACTAAAATTAGGCACACATTCGATGATTTGCTTTAACATATCGGCAAAAATAATTCTAAAAAGCATTGGAGAACAAAAAACTTCTATAAGTTTGTAAAACATTATGGGACAGAAACTTTTAAGAAGCAGGGAGCACAAAATTATCAGTGGCGTCTGTGGCGGCTTGGGTGAATACTTTGATGTCGATCCCATTATTTTCCGTTTCGCATTTATTGCATTGTTACTGGCCGGTGGCAGCAGTATCATCATCTATCTTATTCTGCTCATTGTTATTCCAAAAGCACCCCATGCCTCATCGCTCAACAGCAAAACTTCCCCTGCTGACAACAACACGCAGTTTGACAATTTTCAACAACAAGACCTTTCACAATCAGCCAATGACAACAGCAATAACATCGTTTTTGGTTTATTGCTTATCAGTGGAGGGGCTCTTTTATTGTTGAACAATATTGTACCGGTATTTAACATTGAAAAATTATGGCCGGCCATACTGATTATTATCGGACTTGGCTTACTATTTCGCAAACCTAAAAACACAGACAATACCCCATTATGAAAAATCAAAATTTTACTGCGGGTTTAATCCTTACACTGCTTGGTATTATCTTATTACTTAGAAACTTCGATTTATTGGAAGTAGACTGGGATGTGGTCATTAAATTCTGGCCATTGTTGCTCATTTATGCAGGTTTAGCCATTATATACGGCAACAAAAAAACCTGGTTAGTGCCAATTGCTATGATAGGCATTACTGCGCTATCAGTTGTTCTGTATCTTCTATTTAAAGGTTCTCCAAGCCTCATTTAGTCGAAAAACAGGAACAATCTCCCAATTTTGGTTTATTTTGCATTCCTTTAAAAAAATTTATTGTTTATGAAAAAACTTCATTTGCTGTTATTGGTCGCAGCTTCGACATTTTCGAGCACCGCCATTTACGCGCAAAAAAAAGACGACAAAGCTGTTGTTGAACCGGCAAAACCGGCAGCACCGGCCTCAGCCACAATTGCAGATAAAGTAAAGCGCTGCAAAAAAATTGATGGCTTGTTTACCCTCTACCGCGATACAACCTCAGGTACCTTATTCCTGCTGATAAAAAAAGATCAGTTAAACAAAGAATTCATCTATTTCAGTTATGTCGAAAACGGCAATACCACAACCGGACATAATAAAGGTACTTTCCGCGACAACAAAATTTTTAAAATCAACAAGTACTACAATCAACTGGAATTCATTACCCAGAATACCGGTTTTTATTTTGACGAAAAAAGCAATTTATCAAAAGCCGCAGATGCCAATATTTCAAACGCCATTATGGCCAGCGAAAAAATTGTGGCGACTGATGAAGCCAAAGGTGAATACCTGATAGAAGCGGATAACCTGCTCCTATCTGAAGTATTGTACCAAATTAAAACACCAACTAGTCCGGCAATGGCAGGGCAAAGTTTTAATCTGGGCATGTTGAGCAGAAGCAAGACCCGCTACCAGTCAATTAAAAACTATCCTGCGAATACTGATATCATTGTGAAATATGTTTATGATGATCCCGCTTCAAGAGGCACAGGCAGTGAAGCGATAACAGATGGCCGTTATGTAGAAATACAATTGCAACACAGTTTTATTGAAATGCCTGATGATGCGTATGAGCCGCGCATGGACGACCCGCGCGTGGGTTATTTCATGACACAAATAAACGATATGACAACGACCTCAGCGTTGAACTACAAAGATTTGATTCACCGTTGGCGCCTGGTTAAAAAAGATAAAGATGTGTTGTTGTCTGAACCTGTTAAACCTATTACATGGTGGATTGAAAAAACAACACCCGCTGAATTAAGACCAACTATCAAAGCTGCTATTCTGCAATGGAACATCGCCTTTGAAAAAGCAGGCTTTAAAAATGCCGTTCAGATATTTGAGCAACCGGATACTGCAACATGGGAAGCCGGTGATATTCGCTACAATGTATTGCGCTGGACCAGCAGTCCTGAACCTCCATTTGGCGGTTACGGCCCTAGCTTTGTAAATCCAAGAACAGGTGAAATACTGGGTGCTGATATCATGTTGGAATGGGTGTTCATCACCAACCGTTTAAGATCTCAAAAAGTGTTTGACAAAGCCGGAATGGAATGGTTGTTTGACGAACATTTAGAAGAGAATCATTCAGCCTGTATGGCCGGTGATTATCTGCATTCACAAAATCTATTAGGCCTACAAATGTTGGCGATGAGTGGTGCGAGTGAAATTGAAGTCAATGATTTTATTAAAGAATCACTGTATTATTTGATCCTTCATGAAGTGGGGCATACACTTGGCTTGAACCACAACATGAAAGCAACGCAGATGTATTCTACACTTGACTTATACGACATCAATAAAACCAGAACAACCGGCTTAATTGGCAGTGTAATGGATTATCCTGCTGTAAACTTTAGCAATAAAAAAGGGATTAAATGCCAATACTACACTGACAGACCGGGACCATATGACCTATGGGCGATTGAATTCGGTTATTACGAAGAAAGCACAAAGGTGCTAGATGAGGCCCGCAGAGCAAAAATATTGGCGCGCAGCACCGAACCACAATTGTGTTTTGGAAACGATGCAGATGATATGCGCAGTCCGGGTAAAGCCATCGACCCACGTGTAATGATTGGCGACATGAGCAGTGATGCCATTGGATTTGCAAGAGAAAGAATTGCTTTAATCAAAACATTGCAATCAAATTTGTTAAGTGAATATGGCAAAGACGATAGAAGCTATCAGGAACTGAGAGGTCATTATTTGATACTGACCGGTGAATGGGCAGTACAAGCAGGCGTTATGTCGCGCTATATCGGTGGTGTGTATGTAGACAGAAGTTTCAGCAACCAGAGCAGTACTGTAAAACCATTTACGGCTGTTCCATACGAAACACAGAAACTGGCGATGAAATCATTGGCTGAATTAGTATTTGCACCAACTGCGATGGAACTACCAACTGATTTAGCTGCATACCTTCAAATGCAAAGAAGAGGTTATAATTTCTTTGGTGGTGGTGAAGATCCTAAACTTCACGACCGTGTTTTAAATGTTCAACGTTCTGTTTTGATGCATTTACTACACCCTACAACACTCGAAAGACTGACAGACAGTAAAATGTATGGCAACAAATACGAATTGGGTGAAATGATGAAAGATTTAACCAATTCAATTTTCCAAGCCGACCTTGCTACTCCGGTAAACAGCTACAGACAGAATTTACAAATTGAATATGTGAAAATACTGACCATGATCATCAATATGCCGATGTACGACAACATTTCGAGAGCAAAAGCTACTGCGCAATTGCAAAGCATTCAGAAACAAATGCAAACTGCTTTAGTTACATCAACCGGTGATACTAAAGAACATAGAAATTACATCATCCTGTTAACCAAACAGGCACTTGATGTAAAATAAAAATATCTTATTTACAACCCTGAATACATTGTCAGGGTTATAAATAAAAAAGGCGAAGTAAAAATTACTTCGCCTTTTTTTATCATTCAATTGAATTATTTTTTCCCTTGTGCATCGAGCACTGCTACTGCTACCATGTTCACGATTTCGCGAACACTGCTGCCCAATTGCAGGAAGTGAACAGATTTATTAAAGCCCAATAACACAGGTCCCATACTTTCCGCTGAACCAAAGCTTTGTGCAAATTTATAAGCAATATTACCTGCTGCCAAATTTGGAAAAATAAACGTATTAACGTCTTTATCAACCAGTGTACTGAATGGGAAATTCTCTTTCAGCATATCATTGTTCATGGCAAAATTTGCTTGAATATCGCCATCTACAATTATTTCAGGATTGTTAGCATGCAGGTGTTTTACAGCTGCAGCCACCTTATCAGGCACATCGCCTTTAGCACTTCCGAAGTTGCTATAACTCAGCATTGCAATCACAGGCTTTACACCCATTTTCACTATTTCAGCATGGGTCATTTTTGCAATTTCTATGAGTTCTGTTTCAGTAGGATCAATGTTTACAGTTGTATCAGCAAAGAAATAAGGCCCTTTCTTAGTCATGATGATGTACATACCAGCAATTTTTGAAATACCTTCTTCTCTGCCCACAATTTGCATAGCAGGCTTCAATGATTTCGGATAATTTTTTGTCAAGCCGCTGATGAATGCATCGCCTTCACCTTCGTTTACCATCATGCAACCGAAATAATTTCTGTCGCGCATCAATTTTACTGCTTCGTAAACGTTGATACCTTTGCGTTGGCGTTTTTCAAAAAACTTCTGTCCAAAGTACTCGCGTTTTTCATCTTCTACCAATGGATCGATGATGCTCACATTACCCAAATCTATGGCATACTCATCTAGCAAATTTTGAATTTTTTCGCGTTTGCCTAACAAAATAGGAATTGCAATTCCTTCTTCTTTTACTATCTGTGCCGCCTTTAAAATCTTAATATTATCTGCTTCAGCAAATACCACACGTTTTGGATTTTGACGGGCCTGAGTCATCATACGTCTGATGAATCTGTTGTCCAATCCCAAACGGTTTCTTAATTCCAGTTTATACTTGTCCCAGTTTTCAATCGGGTTTTTGGCAACACCGCTGTCCATAGCTGCTTTTGCTACCGCAGGACTCACTGTTTCAATAAGGCGTGGATCAATAGGTTTTGGAATAATATAATTTCTACCAAACTCCACATTGCTTTCGTTGTAAGCCTTCATTACTGAATCAGGCACAGGTTCCTTTGCCAATCCGGCAATTGCTCTTACAGCAGCCAATTTCATTTCTTCATTAATTGTAGTTGCTCTTACATCGAGCGCTCCTCTGAAAATGAAAGGGAAACCTAATACATTGTTCACCTGATTTGGATAATCGCTTCTGCCTGTTGCCATAATGATATCCTCGCGCGATGCGATGGCTAATTCATAGGCAATTTCAGGATCGGGATTAGCCATTGCAAATACAATGGGATTTGCCGCCATACTGCGTATCATATCCTGCGTCAAAATATCTGCTTTTGAAAGACCAACAAATACATCTGATCCTTTCATGGCATCTTCAAGTGTTTCTATCTTGGTATCGGCAGCAAAAAATGTTTTGTATTCATCCAGATCGGTTCTGCTTTTTCTAAGCGTCCCTTTGCTGTCCAACATTAAAAGATTTTCTTTTTTAACACCTAATGCCAAAAACAATTTACTGCAACTCATGGCACTGGCACCTGCGCCATTTACCACCATTTTAATTTTATCAATCGGTTTATTTACCAACTCCAATGCATTGAGCAAAGCAGCGCCACTGATAATGGCCGTTCCGTGCTGATCATCGTGCATGATGGGTATTTTCAACTCATCGCGCAAACGGGTTTCTATTTCAAAACATTCAGGTGCTTTAATATCTTCGAGATTGATACCACCAAAAGTTGGCTCCAATGCTTTTACGCATGCAATAAACTCTTCGACACCTTTCACATTCAATTCAATATCAAATACATCGATATCTGCAAATATTTTGAATAAAACCCCTTTTCCTTCCATTACCGGTTTTGAAGCCTCAGGACCAATATCTCCCAATCCCAATACTGCGGTACCATTACTGATTACCGCTACCAGATTGCCTTTTGCTGTGTATTTATAAACATCTTCAACGTTATCTGCTATTTTTAAACACGGTTCAGCTACACCCGGAGAATAAGCCAAACTTAAGTCGCGTTTTGTTTGCGTTGGCTTGGTTGGTATGACTTCAATTTTACCGGGACGGCCCATGCTGTGGTAATCCAGCGCATCCTGTTGTTGTTTTGTAGTTGCCATAAATGAAGTGCGAATAAAGGGAATTTTTTGGAGAAAATGGCAATATTGTTCAAAAGAACACCCTTATCAGGGGCTTTACCATCAACGAATCAGCAATACACAGCCGTTCAAAATCTGCTCGTTCTTCTCGCGTGTTTTATAGCGGTAATCGAGTATGTAATAATAGGTAGCAGGCGGGCATTCATTGCCGGTATTTTGTACCCTGCCATTCCAATCGTAATTTTTATCCTTGCTTTCAAAAATCAATATACCCCAACGGTCGTATATTCTTAAGTGATAAAAATCTTCTCCTTTTATGTAAATATTGAAGACATTGTTCCCGGGTAGATTATCTTTATCAGTACCAGCAAAACCATCGCTTCCTGCCGGTGTAAACACATTGGGAGGCAGTATACCCATTTCGTATTTATTTACAATTTTCTTACAAATAGTATCCTTGCACCCCAGCGCATTGGTGGCCTCTAAACACACCCATTGTTCGCCCGGATTTTGTATAAAGTTTTCACAAATTTTTCGCTCAGGTTCATTTTGTTCTGCATTCACAAACAAGCCCAATTTCATTGGCACTATATCAGTATCGTGAAAGAAACCCCAGCGATAAGACACAGCATATTGCGATAGATTATTGAAGCAATACTTAGGGGCTTCAGTTGTATCAATAGAAAAATCAGCCACCACACTATCGGCAAATACATCGATATTCCCTATTACCGGGCAGCTTTTATACCCCACGCCATTGGTATCAGCCTGCCAAAAAAGCGTGTGCTTACCTGAACTTAAAATGACTCTAGAATAATTCAATACAGAATTGCTGTCTTTATTGCCATCGTAGGTCCAATAATACTGTTTGTATTGCTTTTGCGAGAATAGGTCTGCTCTGAATTTGATGGTTTCTCCAACACATACAATGAGTGGATCGGGAAACAATTTAACACTGTCGTATGGCAAAACAGTGATGGTTATTTTATCCTGATTAATCATGGTATCCGGGTAAATACCTGCACAATATTTGCCTGTATTGGCTATGCTGTCGAACTGATTCAGATACACATCAAATTTACCCGTTTTCAAATAGCGGTGAGCCAGATTACCTGTATCATCCTGAGGTTCAAAAATACTGTCGCCATAATTCCACAACCACGCTGATGAAGTTGTAAAATATTTGGTCATATTCTGAAAATGGACGGTATCTCCTATGCAAATCACTATATCGCTAATAGGCTTAAATTTGGGTTTAGGTCCCGGAATAAATATTTTATGAGAGATGGAATCTTTACACCCACTCACAGTTTGTATGGTGAGCCAAATGGTGTATTCACCATTCTCCAGATAATCGTGCCCTATCTGTTTGGGAAGTTCTTTAAAATAGGTTCGAGGAGCTGAACTATCACCCCATCGAATGGTCCATTGATAAATGAAATCGCAGGGATCAAACCCTTTAATTACGCAGGGGTCAATGATAGAAGAAGTATCAAAAAATTCAACAATAGTTTTGCATTTAGGTGTTTTTAAATCTGTGAAAAATCCTGCTCTTGGTCCGGTTACATAAGCATTCTGGCTGAATGTATCCACACATCCATTGCTATCGGCTGCGGCTGTTCTAATAACATAAAAGCCAGGTGTTTTATAATAAATACCATTGACAGGATGACCCAATGCAAACACTGTATCAAAGCCTTTTTGTGCATAAGGGAAATACCCAAATCGCGTTGAATCGTTCAGCGCATTATCATCAGCTAAGCTAAGATCCCATTTGGTAACACCTTCGAATCCTCTCTTACCTGCTAAGTTTCTATATTGCCACCAATAATCTATTGGATCAAGTGCCCCAACCGTTAAAGGGTTTAAACTGTAATACCTGAAATTTGGTCGCGCTTCTAAAACACCACCCCTGCATATTACTGAATCATTGTATACTACTTTTCCAAAAAAACCTACGACAAGTGATCTTTCGCTTATCATACCGCAGAGGTTGGGTATATAGGTTTCAACATTTCTATATATGCTAAACACCCCTTTTGTGGGCGGCCTGAACCCATATGCCTTAACCATTTTTCCATTACTATAAACACTGTCAATCGGCAACAGATTGGTATCTTTATAATTTAATAGCGTAAATGTTTTAGGAATGTAATGTATGAATATTTGCGAATCGAATCCATTGGTATCAATACAGCCCCTGCTACCTGATGAAAAATCACCAATTGTTCCAATATTGTTCCAGATAACATCCAGAATAGTAGTATCATTAAAATCGCTGATATCCAAACCCATTTGATACATCTTGTTCTTTAGATTATTGTAACTGCGACCCGGTAATGCAACAGCTGTATATGTATTTACGATGGCTGTAAATACAGTATCGGTTTTTACTAACTTTAATTTACTATTGATGGTTTCATATCGTTCAATTGTTGTATAGTTAACTTTTTGGCCCGGATATCGGGACACAGATTCTACTTTATGGAACTGCTCAATCACCATTTGAATAGTATCTCCACTTGCTTTTTCAACGAGGTACCACGATGAGGAAGTGGCCATTAAATTAGTATTGGGTGACTCGTCCGGTATCGTCACAAACACCGTATCATTTTTACATGTTTTATAAATTTTAACACTTTCATCTTTGCCTACATAAGTGAGATTGGACGACAACCTAGGAAAGCTTGCAAATTTTGGGTAATAGACAGTATCCAAACAAAAATTATCACCGGTGCCATTGCCTGTTATCAAGCCAATATTTATGAACTGAATATTGTCGGGTGTCAAATGGTCGTTATAATATTTTAAAAAGAAAAAATTACTATTTGGACCATTGCTATATCCATTGTATTCAAATGGGTCATTAAGTACTGTTGAAAGAATAGAATCGCCTCCATCCAAATCATTTATCAGCAACCAATTATCAGGTGTATTGATGTAATCAGGGTTTATTTTGGCAAATGAACGCAAACAGCCCGGCTTTGAATTCTCAAGACTTAAATCTATCCCTTTTGTTGTATCATTTAGACAATACTGCCCCACAATAGCCAATTTCCTGGCAGATGCCGGCAATAAGGCAATTGATGCAACTGCCTGTTGTTCACATTTAAAAGGATGGGCAGTATCTTTTTCATTCAATTTAATATTGAAACAAGCAGGAATAAAATCATAAAATAATTGTCTATGTAAATCAGGATCTACTTTATCGCCAATACTTATTTTTTTGTTCTTTACTTTACCAAATATTTTTTGCCAAGGCTTTACCAGATTAAGTGGAATACTATCTGCAAAAACCTGTAAAGCAAATTGGAATAAACAAGAGTCGTTTTCATCATTGATCATCAACCGCTCGTTGGTTTTTGCATTGTAAAATTGGGCCCCATTCAGTATCACCAATGAGCCATTATTCTTTTTATCGACAAACACCCTGCTGTTAGTTGGAATATATATACGCATAGGATAAGGCACATCAAGTATTCCTTTACCAATGATACCACGTGGAATTTCCCTTTTATCAGCAATAGATGTAAATAGTACACTGTCTTTTGATTTCATCCCCAATGGATTAGACCCATAATAGAGTATTGTATCCCTGATTATTGCAATTGAATCGGATGGCCATATCTTTTGCGTTCTGCACGATTTAGTGCCATGATCAAATATCACCTTATTGAATCCAGTATTGCCGTATTGATAGGTATATATGGAATCCCAAGGGGTATACCAATGTACTTCTGTACTATCATGACTGTATCTGCAATTAAGCCAGACGTTTTGATTCTTTTTTGTATCTGTCGTGCATGGCTCACAAAACATATCGCCAAAATCCCACAACCGCAGTACATTTTCATTACCCCGTTTTTGGTGAGCGGCATATATGGAATTATAGTTATTCCCTACTTTTTTCAGAACATGGCCTAACGCTCCGGCAGTCCTTGAATACAAGCTGTCGTCATTGATCATATTTCTGTCGTTGTGATAAAATGCAGATCGATCGACCACATGCACACTGTCTTGTATCACACATTGAAAACGCTCATTGGCATCTATAAAAGGTGCTTCTATTCGGGCTTGGGGACCTATCACTAAAACAGTATCGTAGATATTATATGGACCGCATGGATGCTGGATATTGCAGAGTATTGTGCGAGGCCCCATTTCAGCTATGGATTGGGTTATTTCATATCCTTTCTGAATACCGGGAAAAGTGTACCAATTAATAGCACCAGGCATCATGATATTTCTCAGACTATCCGGTAAAATTTTCCATGAAATACTCTCACCAAGACAAACAGAATCTTTATCGGCCTGAATGCGTGGCATGATGTTATAAAGCACCACCTCATTCATCTCAAACACTTCTGCACAACCTATATTGGAGTACACCACAAGTTTTGGTAAAAAGCTTTTGGTGTATTTAGTGCCAATTGTATACAAGTGAATTGCGCTGTCCCAATTCGTACTATCCTCAGAACCATCTCCGAATATCCATTTAAATCGCTTGACATCCTTGCGCTGGAGTTGAGATAAATTTTTAAAACTAACCCTTAAACTGTCCTCACAGAAGGTGTTTAGATAAGTAGCCCTGGCAAAAATCGAAGGGGAGAATTCAACATGCATGGTAACAGGAAAATTAACCTTGGTGATACAGCCGTTACAGTCTTCAATTTCTACAGTAAGGGTATATTCTCCTCCTTGCGGGTCAGGGTATGTTTTACAAAATGTTGCCGGTAATTTTACAGGATTGTATTTCGAACCATAACGTGTTATCAGTTCTTCATCACTGAAAAGGTACTTGATGGTTTTGATACAATTTGTGCTATCGCCTGCAATACTTGAATCCAGAAAGCAAAACATATTTTTCTCATAACACTGAATCGAATCACTGAGCAAACGCAATTTTACCTTAGGCCTATCTTTTATCACCAATACCAAAGTACTGCTGCATTTAGTACCATTGGGTAGGGTACATGAATAAGTAATGGTTTTTTCACCCAGAGTACTGAAAATGAATCGCGGATACGCTGTATTGTTATTCGTTCCTTCGTTATTAAAATTCCACTGGTGATTGGTGGCACCACTTGTACTCGACTGAAACTCCAAGGGGTCGTTAATACAAGGTGACCCCGTATACCCAATCGGACACTGAGCACTTGCAAAGAAAGTACACGACCAGTAGAGCAATATAAATATAAGAGAATGTCTTACCAAAACCTTTAGAATTCAAATATAAGACATTGAATCTAAGGCTAACGTTGTATCTCAAAAAAAATTGGCAGAAAGAAGAACTTATACCAACCCCTTTTGAATCAGGTACTCCGCTATCTGAACTGCATTGGTAGCAGCACCTTTGCGTAGATTATCAGCTACAATCCAGCAATTTAACGTATTCGCCTGGGTTTCATCCCTTCTTATACGACCCACAAAAACTTCGTCCTTATTATGGGCATGCAAGGGCATTGGATATTGTAGATTTTTAACATCATTTTGAACAACAACACCCACTGTCTTTTCAAGTATTTGGATTAATTCAGCAAGTTCAAAATCGTTTTCAAATTCTATGTTCAGGCTCTCGCTATGGCCGCCCATTACCGGCACTCTTACGGCAGTTGCTGTTACTGCAATACTTGAATCACCCATTATTTTTTTTGTCTCATTCACCATTTTCATTTCCTCTTTGGTATAGCCATTATCCAGAAATACGTCTATATGAGGCAATAAATTGAGATCGATGGTATAGGGATAAGCTTTCTCAACTGATTGTTGACTGCGTTCAGCCATCAATTGATCAACAGCCTTTTTACCGGTTCCTGTAACACTTTGATAGGTGCTTACTACAACGCGCTTGATTTTATATTTGTCATGCAAGGGTTTTAACACTACCACCATTTGTATGGTACTGCAATTGGGATTGGCTATAATTTTATCTGCTTTAGTCAGTACGTCTGCATTCACTTCTGGCACCACCAGTTTTTTACCTGCATCCATCCGCCATGCCGATGAATTATCAATAACGGTTGTTCCTGCTGCTGCAAATTTTTCGGCCCATTCCAGAGAAGTACTTCCACCTGCAGAGAATAATGCTATCTCAGGTTTCATGTCTATTGCTGTTTGCATACCTACTACTGCATAGTCTTTCCCTTTATACTTCACCATTTGTCCGATAGATTTTTCACTGGCCACCGGGATTAATTCATCCAAAGGAAAATTTCTTTCACTTAACACTTCTAACATTTTTGTGCCTACTAAACCAGTAGCGCCTACAACAGCAATTTTCATTTTGCAAAAATACATCAAAAAAATATCCCCTTTTATAAAAATAATACATGTGTTGTACTAAAATATCCGAGTATCCGTTATTACTTTGAAACATGTTGAAACCTTTGCTCATAGCTTCATTTTTTCTCTTTGCCATAAAGGGCTTCAGTCAATATAAACTTTTCCCAAAGCTTGAGGAATTGTATAACGAAGGTAAATACGACAAGTGTCTTGAAAAAACACAGGATGAAATAAAAGCAATGCCTACTGAAGTATATCCATACCTATGGGAAATGCGCTGTTACATTGCTATTGACGAGCTCAGCAACCATCCTTTGAAAAAAAATGCCATTACCAAGGCTCTGAATATTGCACTTAAAATAAAAAAGAAAGACAAGGCCCAGGAGCTGGAGACAGAGACTATTAAGGATTTTGCAATCATCGAACACAGAATGTTGAAGCGAATTGCCGGAATGCCTGAACAACAATATGCCAATGCCCTTGCCTATTATGAGAAGCTGATGCAAATTACCGCTGCACCGCTCGCACTTACTTTTAACAAATATCAATTGATGGACGACCACAACGATCCGCTTGCTTTTCAGACATTACGCGACCTTGTTGTCAAACATTATAATCTGTTTAAAAATAAGACACCTGATTTAGAACCGCTGGAAGACGCCTATGTTGCATTAATGGAAACCTATTATAAATCTTCCCAGGTTTATTATGCTAAAGATGTCTACCTGAAATCAGTAATTGTTTATCCAAAAGGTACTGCTTGTAAAGCAGTGTATCTCGATCATCTCACTGCTCAAATTAAGAATGTTAGTGATTATACCAGCATGGCTGCTTTAGAGTCACTTTTTACTGAAATTAGATCAGCTGACAGCCTGTTTGATTCAGATATATTGCAATTCGGCATTCCCCGCATTATAAAACAAATGGCAATAGAACAATTGCGACTGCTGCCTGAACAAAAAGACAAAGCAATTATCTATGTAAAAAGACAGCTAACAATTTACGGACTTACCCCTTATGATTCAGCCAATGCATTTTTTGATGAATTTATTTCCAAAAGTAATAATGGCTATAAAACACAAGAAAAAAAACAGATTTTTGAATTCTGGATAACGTTAAAATCAACCTATAACAAGCTAGCTAAGCCTATAGATCATATTAAAAATATTCATAATTATTATATCAATCTTAAAAAATTTGATGATGATTTTGACTTCCTGCTCTATTGCAAACTCAATTATCCTGCATTAAAACCTCAACTCTCATTACTCAGTGCAGAACTGGACAAACACCTTGTCAGCAGCATGTCGTCAACTACCTACAAAGAGCACCCTGAGTTAATGGATAATGCGGTCAGCAAAGATTATGGGATTAACAGCAAAGCCATTAAAGAGAAACAATACAGCAATTACATCTCAAAACTCACAACCCTGTTAACCACTAAAGACTATTCAGGGTTTTCTGTTAATATTTATAGAGCACTTAGTCAATATCCCAATGATCCTAAATTATTGTCTTTAAAAAAGCAATTTGTAATTGCCGATTACAAAGAGAATTACAGAGCAGACTTAAGTCAAATAAAAAACTTTACAACTTCCCCTGACGAGGAAAAATGTGAGGCAGGGGTTGTATCGGCACAAGGACATGCGCGAGTTTTGCGCTATATCAACTATTTCAGAAGACTGGCCGGTGTTCCTGACAGCTGTGTATTTGACGACAATCTAAATAGAATATGCCAAAAAGCTGCCTTAATGATGAGTGCCAATGATAATCTCGACCACCACCCCACTAAAACATGGAAGTGTTACACCGATGAAGGTGCAGGTGCTGCAGGTGCCAGTAACTTATCGCTGGGTGCAACTTTTGAAGGTGCAATTATTGGTCAGATGGAAGATGATGGATCAGGCAACTACTCATGCGGACACAGACGATGGATACTCAATCCAACCAATACCATTTTCGGTCATGGCAGCACATCAAATGCTTCTTCACTATATGCTTTCGGTTCGTCTAATACAAAATTGAAACGCAAATTATATTTTGATGAAACCCGGCCGGTATGCTGGCCTGCAGCCGACTATTTTCCCATCAATCTGATAGCTGACCGCTGGAGCCTTTCATTGAGCAATGCAGATTTTGAAAAAGCTGAAGTGACTGTAACAGAAAATGGCAAACCCATTGCAGTAAAAAAAGAACCCCTGAGTCAGGGCTATGGTCAGAATACCCTGGTGTGGGTTGTCGATATTCCTATGAAGGCTAATGTTGTATACACAGTGACTGTTACCAATATTACCATTAAAGCCAATTGGTGGACCGGTGTAAAAGAAGGCACTGTCAAGCGCATTACCTACAATGTGATTCCCATCACTATCGAATAGACAACCCATGATAAATGGCAATTTACCTGTTTTGAAAATTTATTCTCTACCTTTGTATTTATAGATTCAAACTGAATGATTGCCGAAGAGTATTTAACCACTGTACTGGAACCCCTAAAAATAAACGACACTGTAGCCATAGCCTATGAAAAACTGCACAAGGTTCACTGCGAAATACTGCCTTTGGTTGATGACAACCGTTTATTGAATTACATTGGCTATCAACAGCTCGATAACCGCGACCACAATGACCGATTAAGTGAATTACCGCTTTATCATCCGGTTTTACCAAGCATATTGCCCCAACAACACATATTTGATGCGCTTAAACAATTAAAGTCGCTGCAATTACCCATGTTGGCTGTTCAGAATGAAGAAGGCCATTATATCGGCATATTAAAAACATCTGAAATCGTCAGCATTCTAAGCAAAAGCTTAAGCATTAGCAGTGCCGGAAGTATCATCGTTCTTAAAATTCTGCCACAAAATTATTCACTCAGCGATCTGGCGCGTATCATCGAATACAATGATGCAAAAATATTGGGCGTGTTTACTTTTGAAATAGAAGACCGGAGTGAACTTGAAGTCCATATTAAATTGAACACTACCATGCTAAAAAACATACTGGCTACACTGGAGCGATATGATTATTCCATCAGTCAGTATTTTAGTCGCGAGGACCTTATAGACGACATAGACAGCCGTTACCAGAACCTTATGAAATTTCTGGATATATAAATTGCTATTGAAGAAAATTCTAATATTAGCCTGTTGCATGGCAACTGTATTTGTTGTTTTTCCGCAACAAACAGACAGCATCTTTGCCATAAAAAATATTGAGATAACAGGGAATAAAAGAACCAAAGACTTCATTATTTTAAGGGAGTTAACTTTCAAAGCAGGTGATACCATTCACAACTGGACCTATCACAAAGAACAAAGTCGCAAACAACTCATCAATCTATTTATTTTCAATGAAATTGCCCTTCAAAAAAATGACTCAGGAAATGTGATGATTCAGGTCACCGAAAGATGGTACTTGTGGCCGGCTCCTGTATTGCAAATTGCCGATCGCAATTTCAATCAATGGTGGCTTACCCGCGACCCCAAGCGTTTGATTTACGGAGTACAATTGCAGTGGTACAACATCAGAGGGCGCAATGAAACAATGCTCGTTGATTTCAAATCGGGTTATACTCAACTTTTTAATTTTGTATACAGGGTCCCATACTTTAACAAGAAAAATACCTGGGGAGCGCAGCTAAGTACTTATGTAAGCGCCAACCGCGAATTGTGGTATAAGACCACCGATGACAAAGTACAATTTTTTCGCAGCAACAATTTATTCATGGTGAATCGCAGAGGTTCTGAAATTGTATTTACACACAGAAAGAAAATATTTTTCTATCATCAGATTTATGGTGGATACAGACAGGTGCGTGTAAAGGACACTGTTATCACGGATGCTGTTAATCCCCATTATTTGTACAAAGACAAAACTTTGCAAAACGAATTTTATTTGGGTTATCAGTTCACATTCGATAAACGCGACTTTAAGGGCTATCCTACTAAAGGGCATTACATAAGAGCAGCAGTAGAAGGACCATACTTTCCTGACAACAAATTAGCTGCAATGCCTGTATTAATTAAAACCACAGCCGTTAAATATTTTCATTTAGGTGGGCAATTTTTTGCGAGCACAGGCCTCATCGCACGTTATTTTAAAATAGATTCTCTTCCTTATAGCAGAACTGCTGCATTGGGGTATGGCAAAGATTTTATCAGGGGGTATGAACTCAATGTCATTGATGGGAATCATTTCATTGTTCAAAAAACAGAATTGAAATACCGCCTTATTAATCGCAAGTACAAATTCCTGAAAGGCATTCCAAATTATGAAATACTGCCGTTTTCACTGTTTGCTACTACATACTTTGATGCTGGATATGTTTGGAACAAAAACAAAGCTGCTACAGTGAGCAATCTGATGCCAAACACATTCCAGTATGGTACAGGTGTGGGACTTAATCTTGTTCTGTTTTACGACTATTGTATCAGAACAGAATACAGCATCAATAAATACGGCAAACACCGCTTGTTTTTAAATTTCGTTTCAACTTTCTAAGCCTTATCATCTCATTTTTCAAATTGATATTCTCATTTTGAGAAATTATCTTCATACATAATTAATTAATGTATTGATTTTCAATTATTTAAAACAAGGGCAAGCCAATTGCAAAAGGTTTAGTAACCAAAAAAGAAAGGACTGTTATGAAAAATTTAGCTTTGTTACTGATAAGTTTCGCTTTACTCAAAAGCAGTGTCGCTCAAAAGAATGATTTAAAATTTGGTACCCGTGTAACCATGGGACAGAGTGAATTTATGGGTGATCAATTTCAAAATAAAAATGCCGGTTTGTATATTGGTATGGGGGGTACAGCCAACTACCAATTCAATAGATTCCTGGGATTAATGGGTGATATGATGATTGTTAAAAAGACCACCTTTATAAGAGACAACGAATCAGGTGGATTTATTGGCAATCCAAATAATTATGAATACTCTGACAAGTACAATTTCTATCAGTTAGAATTGCCATTAATGGCCAAATTAAGAATCGGATCTGAGCATTTTGGGGTGAAGTTTTTTGCAGGACCAAGTATTGGATTTAACCTGCTTGCTTCACAGAGTCGTATATATGACAACCGCGACTATGATGCACAATACGGTTACAGAAGTGAACCGATTAACAACATGAATGTACTGGAAAAAGGGATGGTTTACGGCCTTGGGTTAGAAATCCTCTCAAAGCAGAATGAGCTGTTTTTTGTAGATTTAAGAAACAGTCATAGTATATCCCCACTGGGCAGAGTAAATGGTAATGACATACGCATTAATAACTTTGCCTTATCTTTAGGCTGGCTGTTCTAAGTCCGGTACTATTTTAACCCCTGCGGTAGCGAAATGCTGCAGGGGTTTTTCTTTATTAAAGATTTTTCATTTCACTCACCAAATCAGTCAGTGTTTTTTTAGCATCCCCAAACAACATACTGTTCTTAGGTTTGTAAAACAATTCATTCTCAATACCCGCATAACCGGCTTTCATGCTTCGTTTCATTACAATTGTATGAGCGGCATCTTCAACATCTAATATCGGCATGCCGTAGATAGGTGATGATGGATCGTTTTTTGCCGCAGGATTTACTACGTCATTTGCGCCAACTATTAATACCACATCAGTTGTTTTAAATTCAGGATTGATTTCATCCATTTCTACGAGTTTATCGTAACTAACATTACTCTCAGCAAGCAATACGTTCATATGGCCCGGCATACGGCCCGCTACAGGGTGTATGGCATACTTTACTTCTACACCTTCTTCTTCCAATACCTGTTCCAACTCATGACAAACGTGTTGTGCCTGAGCAACAGCTAAACCATAACCAGGAACAATCACTACTTTTTTGCTGTATTTCATCAATACGGCAGCATCTGCTTTTGATATTTCTTTGATAGATCCTGTAATGGCTTTACCATCTCCTGCTGCAGCTTTGTTACCTCCTCCAAAGTTTCCGATCAATACATTAGTGAGTGAGCGGTTCATGGCCTTACACATTACAACTGTCAATAAAGTACCTGCACTTCCAACAAGAATACCACCAAACAACATCACTTTATTGTCGTACAGAAAACCACCCATAGCAGCGGCTACACCGGTAAATGAATTGAGCAATGAAATTACCACCGGCATATCGGCTCCACCTATCGGCATTACGAACAACACACCATAAAGCAAAGACAATACAAGAATAACATACAATATGGCAGGTGTTTCAATGTAACCCAATGTTGCTGCTGCGGCTATTCCTAAAATCACTAATAACAAACCAATATTAACCACTTGTTGGAGTGGCAACGTTTTATCTTTTATTTTTTCATCCAGTTTACCAAACGCAATCATACTACCGGCAAATGAAATTGAACCGATGATAAGACCAAGGAAAATGATTCCTAACTTCACTGTAAGACCATTCATTAAAACGCTTACATCTAATTGCTCACCTGTTTGAGCCGTTAATATTTGAGTGGCACCTACCAACTCACCAACGGGCTCATTAATTGTGCTGTAAATTGAATGCTGTAAGTGATTGTATTCCACTAATGAAATAATAGCAGCGCAAGCACCACCCATTCCATTAAAGAAAGATACCATTTGTGGCATACCGGTCATTTTTACTTTTTTCGCCATCAGCGTACCAATGACAGTACCAACGATTAATCCGCCAAAAATCCAGGCATAGTTGGATACTTTAATGCCTTCATAAAGAAAGATGGTGCCGAAAATTGCTATTGTCATACCGAAAGCAGCTACAAGGTTACCCTTACGAGCACTCTCCGGTTTACTCAACATTTTTATACCGATTATAAACGTTAACGATGCAATGAGATATATGAGTTGTAATAAGTTCATTTATTTGATTTGGTAATTTGGTGATTTGGTAATTTGATAATTTGGATAGCTTTAATTGACTTAGTTTATTTTTTTGAAGTTGAAATAATCTTTGAAAGCACTTTACTAATAGATTCGATTTTCAATAATAGGTCTTGAGTATTTGGATAGTCTTTAGATTCATTGCATAAGCCTAACCAATAATCTGTTTCATCCGCCTCTTTAGCAGCTATCTTCATTTTATGTATAAAATCTGCTTTTGATTCTCCGTTTTGGGCTTCCCTTACATTAGCCCCAATACTTGTTCCTGATTTAAAAAGTTGATTAGCCATTAAAAACTTTTTTTTTGATTCTAATAATTGACAATACTCAATAATTTCTAATGCAAAGGTTCTACTCATATCAACAATTTTATTTTCTTTGTTAGTTTGCATTTGGTCTCCATTATCAAATTGACAAATTTTCAAATCATCAAATTGATTTTACTTCTTCTTTTTCTTAAACATTTCTAACATGCGATCTGTAACAACAAATCCGCCAACAACATTCAGTGTCCCTAGGACTACAGCGATGAAACCAAGAATGGTTGCATATATACTTTCGGCTTCACCCATAATTATTATGGCTCCGATAATCACTACACCATGAATTGCATTGGCTCCACTCATCAAAGGTGTGTGTAGAACTGAAGGCACTTTTTCAATTAACTCGATTCCGACAAAAATCATCAGGATAACCAGGTAAATCATCAATTGATTTTCGGCTATAAAGTCTATAATAGAATTCATGTATTTTTTGATTTTTAAATTTTTTGATTTTTTGATTTAAGGGCATTTTCCCTTATGGTTGATTTTGAAGCTGACATAATAAATAATATCTCATTTGCTTCTTTTAATAAGCTAGCTGCCCTTATTTCTGAAATGATTCCTGATTCAATTAACAACTCAAGCCATAACACAGTTTCATCCGCTTCTTCAATCACTATTCCCAGTTTTGCCACAAACTCAGCCATTGATCTAGCGCGACAAACAGCCCTATAATTGGCTGCAACCGATGTGGATGACCGTAGAAATTGTTTTCCAATTACCCTTGCCTCATCTGTTTTTGGTAAAGCTTGAAACACTTTTATACTTCTTAACGCAAATTGTTTTGTTCGATTTTTTAGGTCTTCTTTTGTAGTAGTTTTATTCGACATAAAATTAAATTTATAAATTTTAAAATCCCAAAATTGAAAAATATCAGCTCTTTAGTTTATTTCCGTCTTTACAGATCAGGGTTCCTTTTGTAATTTCTTCTTCCATTTCCCATTTAAAACCATCATTGGTAGCTAAATGTGTAAGAAATGCGAATACGTTTTTAGAATAACTTTCGCTCGCATTTTGTGAAAGTAATGAAGGTAAATTGGTTTCACCAACGATTTTAACGCCATGTTTCACCACTACTTTACCGGCTTCACTTAATTCACAATTACCCCCTTGTTCAACTGCCATATCGATAATGACACTACCCAATTTCATTCCTTTTACCATGTCTTCTGTAATCAGAATCGGTGCTTTGCGACCCGGTATTAATGCTGTTGTTATCGCCACATCAGCAGCTGCTAAATGTTTGCTTAAAATTTCTCTTTGTTTGGTAAGGGTATCTTCACTGGTTTCTTTCACATACCCGCCTTCTATTTTCACATCACCTGTATCAAATGAAATGAATTTCCCACCCAGTGATTCAACTTGTTCTTTGGTCTCAGGACGAATATCGGTTACCTCTACCACAGCGCCTAAACGCTTGGCAGTACCAATGGCTTGCAAACCTGCTACACCTGCACCGAATATCAACACTTTTGAAGGTGTAATAGTACCTGCTGCTGTCATTAGCATAGGGAAAATACGCGCTGAATGATGTGCTCCCAGCAATACGGCTTTATAACCTGCAAGATTGGCTTGAGAACTCAGGGCATCCATACTTTGGGCTCTTGATATACGCGGAATAGCATCCATACTGAACGCAGTTATTTTCCGGGCATTTAAACCATCTACCAACTCGGGATTGGTAAGGTGATAAACAAATGAAATAAGTGCTGAGCCCTCTTTGAGTTTAGAAATTTCTTCAGTTGATGGTGCATTTACTTTCACCAAAACATCTGCTTTATTGCAAACATCTGCAGCATTCACCACAACGGTTGCACCGGCTTTTGTAAAGGCATCGTCAGAGAAATTAGACAAAACGCCTGCATTGGTTTCTACAATGCATTCAAATCCTTGTTTTACGAGACTTTTGACAACATCAGGACTGAGAGCCACTCTGTTTTCTCCGGCCCTAGTCTCCTTTATGGTTCCGATAATCATTGAAGGCAAATGTATAATATTTTACAAAACTATGCACCATACCCGTGTTAAATTAACCTTAATTTACAACGAGCGTCAATACTACAGGTGCATTCCTGCTGCGCGGTACCATTTTTCGGGCACATCGCCTTCGCGGGCAATTTCGAAGTCGGCCTCGGTACAACCTATAAACTTAGGTGCACTCTTTTTCCCTTTTGCTTTGGCCGGTATCTGCAACCACCATCGCCCGGTTAAATTGCTATTTAGAAATACCATATCAACACCATCAGTAGAATGGCATTTGTAAACGGTAAAATTGCGGTGATTCATTTGAGGAAAATCATTGAAACGGTTGTCGATGCCATCCAGAATATACCAAAGCATTTGTGCCACCTGCTGGGCATCTACCGACTGAGCTGCTGTCAAAGCAAAATTGCGCAATACATACACCCCAATACTGTTTGAAATACCTGCATAACGACAAATTGCACAGGCCTCGTTGTTCAACAATCCATTGGGCAATGGATTCAAGCTGCTCTGGAACTCGGCATATTTAATGGCAGTAAGGTCGAATTCGAAAATATCCGCCTGACGCAAGAGGGGTTCTGTTAAGGCGATGTCCGATCTCACATTGCCAAGGCGCAACGACTCTGAAAAAACAGAAGCAGCAGCCTGAAGACGTTCTGTACTGTTGAGATAATTCTGATAGGCAATGAAAGATGCGTGAAATAATCTGTTTTTTGCATTTAATTGATAAGCCAGATCTTTTTCTTCAAAAGCAATATCAGGTGCTACAAGTGCGTAATCTACTTTAGCGAAATCAATAGCTTTGGCTAAAGCACTGCCGTAATGGTGATTTTCGCCTATAACGATTGGGATAATATTTTGCTCTTTCAACAAAATCAGACACTCTGTTAATCCTGCATTGATATTTTTCTCAGTCCCCTTGTGTTTAAGATTGCCTAAATCAGCTACTTCTATTCCATTCAGATGAAAGGCGTATTTGTATAAATGCTTTCTGACTTCAGTGGCGTTATTGCCTATGCCGATAATGGCTACATCTACTTTTCCCATATCCGGAAACTTGCCTGTGTTCACATGAATTTTGTGCGCCATCAGTGATTCTTCCTTACTGATGCCTTTCAATAACACCTTGCTTACCGGTTCAAAAAATGCCTCTAACATATAATGGTTCAATATTGGGGTAAATATCCGAATTTTGCACCACTTAGATTTCAACACATGATAGTAACCGGGGCCACAGGATTTTTAGGCAGCTATGTAGTGGCCGCCTTATTGAAAGCCGGTCATACTGTAAAAGGCACAAAAAGACAGAACAGCAATACATCAGCTTTTGATGCTGTTCTGAAACTTGAACTTGGACCACAATACACTGAACTTATATCCCACTTTACCTGGCATACCATTGATGTACTTGATATATTGGCATTGGATGATTTGTTGAATGAAGGCGATACTGTGTTCCATTGTGCGGCACGTGTTGCATTTAACAAATCACAGGTTGAAGAGATGATGGCCATCAATGTGCAGGGAACAGCCAATGTTGTGAATGCCTGTTTAAAAAAGAAGGCGCGAAAACTCATACATGTTAGCAGTACAGCTGCGTTAGGCCGAAACAGCAAGGGCAGCGAAATAAGTGAAGAGACAGAATGGGATGAAGGCGGTCATAATACCCAATATGCCATTAGCAAACACCTGTCGGAACTTGAAGTATGGCGAGGCATTGAAGAGGGACTGGATGCAGCGATTGTTAATCCCGGCATTATACTTGGGTATGGCGATGGTGAACAGGGATCATGCCGCTTATTCAGAAATATTGCCAACGGATTCAGTCTGTATACCAAAAGTATCAATGGTTTTGTGGGTGTAAAAGATGTGGCGACCGTGATATTGCAACTGGCCAATCAATCGATTTCTGCCGAACGATTTTTATTGATATCTGAAAATCTAACTTATCAGACAGTATTCAATACAATGGCAGATACCATGGGAGTAAAACGCCCTACTTTGGAAATGAAAAAAAGCTACCGAAGGGTATTGGTTTTCTTATCACACATTCTTCAGTTTTTCCATTCACGATCTAGCATTACACCTGAAACTGTAAGAACTTCTTTATCAGATAATGTATACATCAATATCAAAGCAAAGACTTTATTGCATTTTGAATTTACACCTATTAAGGCTGTGATAGAAGGTGTTGGGAAATTGTATTTGAAGTAATCTCATAACACACACAGTCCACTAGTCTGGGTTCATTCAATAATTTGGGATGTTTAAAATTCAACACATGATGCATCCCAATTTTTTCCATCACTTGAATTGATTTGGTATTAATTGCAGGGGCTATTGCTTTAATACTTTTTAATCCTAACACATCAAATGCATATACCAAACAGCGTTGAGCGCCCTCTGTTGCATAACCACTGCCCCAATAGCGCTCACTCAAACGCCACCCAATGTCCGTGCAAGGTGTAAAAGCTGATTCAAATAATGCTTCTCCTAAACCTATAAATCCTATAAGATTGCCACTTTCTAATTCATCAACTGCAAAATAACAATGCCCTTTTTCATCAAGCATTTTTTGCATGCGTTGAATCAATTCTTCTGTTTGTTCAAGTGTGGCTAAACCCGGAAAAAATTCCATCACTTTGGGGCTTGTATTAATCTGATGCAATTGAGGAATATCAGCTACCCGCCAATTTCTAAAACCCAGACGTTTCGACTGAAAGAGATAGTGTTTTTCCATTGTCTATTCAGTCTTCTTTGTCGTAATGCCAGCCGCCAAAACTTTTGGTCCAGCCCTTGGTTTTGTACCTGTACCAAAAATGCAAAGTGAGAGACAACACAACTAGCACACCAGTAACAGGCCAAAACCATTTATTGCCCCAAAAAAAATAAACCAAAATAGCCAACGCAATGTATTTTATCACCCTGAACTTCACAGATTGTGATTTTTTTGAAAATGCAACTTCTAGTTCTCTTTTGATGGTCTTATTCATCGGCATGCCAATGTATGAAATGGCTCTGCAAATTTATAGGAAATCAATTAATCGCAATTGAATTTATATTTTTTGGAATTTTAATTTTACAAAAAAGGGAGACAATGATTGCCTCCCTTTCTGTATAATAATTGTATTAAAACG
Source organism: Bacteroidota bacterium (assembly GCA_040386935.1). Taxonomy (GTDB): domain Bacteria; phylum Bacteroidota; class Bacteroidia; order NS11-12g; family UBA955; genus JABMMZ01. The sequence goes on from JAZKEQ010000037.1 coordinate 28,577, forward strand.
GTTTGTAGCGAATACCAATATAGATTTCACGTCCTCTTGTTGGACCCCAATTAAAAGAGGTATCAAAATACGGACTGAAAGGGTTCTGCCAACTTACAATAGGTTTCAGTTGACGGTAGTCAAACAAATTTTCGCAACCACCATAAATTTCTAAACGCTTCCAGCTTTTTGTTGCCTGTAGATTAAATGTTGTATAAGGCTTAGACGTGGCAGCCTGTCTGAATTCTTCAGGATTCTTCTCAGTATCAGGCAAGCGCTGTTTACCAAACCAATGTGCATTCAAATCAACCCGCCATCTTTTACTCTTTGGTACATAGGACAAGGCCAGTAATACTTTGTGTTTGGAGTTGAAAGGCAGCTGAATCTTTTTACCATTCGTTTGTCTGTAAACATCCAGATAATTATAGGTAATTTTTGCTTCTACCAATTTATAAAACTTGGCATTCACATCTGTTTGAAAACCATTGGAAACAGACGTTCCTTTGAAATTAGCGATTAATGCCTTTGTTGGATCACTGTCGTAGTCAGGGAAAAATTGGTTTTGAAAATCTGTGCGGTATAAATCCACTGTTAGGAAACCTTCAACATGTTTTTTTGTGAATTTTTGCAAAAAATTAAGTCCCAGATTAAAGGATTTTTCGGGTTGCAATACTTCTTTGAATTCGATGTTACGCGAGCTCACCAACAAGCCAATATTATCCGCAAATAGATTAACGGTTCGCCATCCTGTTCCGGCTGATGCTCTTATTATGGCTTTGTCGGTTACATCGTACTTCAACATGGCTCTTGGGGTTACCTGCCAACCAAATTGATTGTGATGGTCCGCTCTTACGCCTGTTATTAACGTAATGATATCGCCTTTCCACTTGAAAATATTTTCAGCAAATACACCGGGTATATTTTCACGCTTTAAGTAGTTCCCGTTGAATGTTCTTTTCAAACTTGTATCTGAAAAACCGATGGTCTCATTTAAATTCATGTAGCGATAACTCACACCTGTTTTTAATTCATGATTCCTGCGCCATACATATTCGTATTGGAGATTGGCATAGCCTGTTTGCTGTTTCGCATTATATTTCACAGTACCTATCCACGACTCCTGTTGTTGCATAAATCCTGACCCTATGAAGGTTACTTTTTTAGTGTCGCTAAACCGATATCCTGTTTTGGTATAAACTTCAGGTTGGGTATAGTTAATTTTTTGTCCGTAAACAGTGGTGCTTCCTAAATCCGTTGCCGGATTAAAATTGCGCTGTCCGCCCACCCTTTGCTCCCATAAAAACCGCAAGCCTATCATGGTACTGAATCCTGTTTGATTTTCATCGCCATATTTGATCTTGTCGTACAACATGTAACGGGTCAGTTTGGGAAGATCCAAAAAACCATCATGGTCGCGGTCCCACTTCATTGCGGGCTGTACCATGTGGGCAGATACAAGATTGGACCATTTCTTTTTCGCAAAACGGTAATTGACATTGTATTGACTTTCCCCAAAACTGTTGACATAAAAGTTCAGGAGCATTTTCTCACCCTTATCCGGACTTTTAGTCACCACATTGATTTGACCCACCATGCTCTCATAACCCTGCAACACTGAAGTAGTGCCTTTGGCAACAAAAATATTATCGACCAAAGTGCCCGGGATACTACTGATACCATAGGTATAGCTTAAACCTTGAATCATGGGCATACCATCAATTAATACCTGGTTATAAACGCCTGAAAGTCCGAGTATTCTCAACTCTTTTGAATTGGTAATGATATTGGTTGTCATGGGTTGTACAGTTCCCTGTGTTTCAAAACAACCGGCCAGATCGCAACACGCAGCCTTCTTCAATTCACCTGATGTGATCACTTCTGTTTTAATGATATCTCTAGCAATAAAGGATGTTCTTTGCCCTTCAGTTTTTATCGTTAATGTATTGGCCATATACATTTTTGAAAGCATTACATGTACGACTTTCTGCGATTTGATATTGATGGTATCACTCACATAGCCTTCCATTGAAACGATGAGTTTATCAGATATACTATCACTTGAAGAAAGGATAAAATGACCCAGTGAATCAGTTATTACAACTACCTGTGATTTTGCAAAACCCACTCTGGCTCCGGGTATTGGCAACTTCATTTGATCTGTTACTTTTCCCGACACCTGATGTTGTGAAGACGCAACTAAAGGAAACAGCAGACATACTGCCATCACTATAATTTGTTTCATGATGTATTGATTAAAAGGAAATTAATTCGTTTTAATTTTCACCTTGTGAACTTTTGCATTGGGGTCTTCGCAAGTACCGGTATTTTCAATCACTGCTTTCAAATCGTCCGGTTTTACTTTTACGGGATTATAGACAACAGTAATTGTTTCTCCGCTAATTGTAACGTTTTTGACACCGTTCTTTCGGTAAAGTGCCGTTTCTACCATTTTTTTATCGGTATTACAGCCCATTTCAGTAGCAGTAAACACAACAGTATCCTGCTGTTTTACTTTTTTATCAGTCGTTGTTTGCGCTTTGGCATTATTTGCAAAGAATGCAATGATTATTACGGCAAGCACACGGCCAGCTCTAAATAAAATGTTTTTCATTTTTTTGAATATTTGATTGTTTAATTAAAATGTGTAAATAGTTTCAGGTCGATAGGGAATCAACCTAGTTTAGGCGGTTGCCACATTTTATTAAAATATTCAGAATTCACCTGTGTGTCGTGCAATTGAAATGACGATTTGGTGAAGGGTTCAGTAATGGTAAAATGATAGTTGAATGAATAAAAAGTAAAACCAATGCAACTACCGCATGAAAAGAAAGGAGAGCAGACAGTGCAGCCCTTGCCTTCATTTTCAGTCGGGCTGTCCTCGCAATTGTCTTTTTCTTCACTGCAGCACGACCCTGATGTTATTTGCCCACTGCTTTCGGCAATGGCAGGCACATTCGTACAGCAAGGCACCAGAGACAAGCTCAGTACAATTGACAATAACACCAGTGCGAACAACTTCATAGTAGCTACAAATTTATTAAAAAAATCTGACATACCAATTCTGAGTATTTTTTCTGTTGAAAACCTAAACTATAACGCAGAACATCCCATTTTAGTATCTTATTTAAAATTTAATTTGTTAGATTAGTCTAACTTTATTATTTTTGCAGCCTTACATCTTCGAAAAATGCGTCCTAACACTACATATCAATTAATTTTAAGCGGCCTGCTCTTGTTGCTGGTATTTATAGCCTGCTCCAAATTAGAACCGAAAGCACCTGCAGACGACCAATTATTGGATGGCCCTGTGGCTAATCTTACCCCGGCACAAAATGCCATATTTATGGCTGGTGATGTCGCGTTCAACGATGAGGTATTCACCGCACAAACAGGATTGGGGTCCTTATTTGTGGCCACCAGTTGCGGCAGTTGCCATGCAGGAGACGGTAAAGGAACGCCCTTTACAACACTTACAAGATTTGGACAAACTGACAGCACCGGCAATCAATTTTTACATAAAGGTGGCCCTCAATTGCAAAACAGAGCCATACCCGGCTATACTCCCGAAAGCATTCCTGCCGGAGCAACATTTGCCAAATTTACCCCACCCGCCAATAGTGGATTGGGTTTCATTGAACTGGTATCTGACGCTGATATTTTAGCCATGGCAGACCCTAACGACCTCAATGGCGATGGCATTTCCGGTGTCCCTAACTGGAACACCATACCCGGCTTTGTCAGTATTCCCGCAACAGCTATTCCTAAAAATGGTAAATACATTTGTCGCTTTGGAAAAAAAGCTTCTACTTTTGACTTGTTACAGCAAACGGTAAGTGCCTATAATCAAGACATGGGAATAACATCAACGTTCCTTCCTTCTGATGTATATTCAGGTTTATCCATCGACCCTGAGGTAACCGATAAAACTGTCAGAAATGTTGTGGCCTATCTGCAAATGCTAAAAGCCCCTATACAAAGGACACCCGACAATCCAACTGTCATTTCAGGCAAGAATTTATTTATTCAGATAGGTTGCGAGAACTGCCATAAACAACAATTGAAGACAGGGTACTCTCCTGTCACTGCGCTTTCCAATCAAACTTTCTTTCCATATACCGACCTACTATTACACGATATGGGCAGCGGTCTTGATGACGGCTATACCGAAGGCAGTGCCAGAACATTTGAATGGCGTACACCTCCGCTATGGGGCCTAGGCTTATCAAAAGCATCTCAGGGTGGTTACTATTTTTTGATGCATGATGGTAGAGCAAAAAGTATAGCATCAGCCATTGCCATGCACGGTGGTGAAGGCAGCAGCAGTGCTCAAAAATTTGATCAATTATCCGCCACTGAAAAACAAGCGGTATTAACCTTTCTAGAATCATTGTAATGCATAGAAAAGACTTTATCAAAACATGTGGACTGGCTTGCCTTGGAGGCACAGCACTGATGTTATCTCTCCCCGGTTGCGCAGGTAGTAAAATAGTCACAGGAACACTCTCAGGCGAGGATATACTGGTGCCGCTGAATGCCTTTGAAAGCATTAAAAAAAATCAAACCACTTACAGATCCTATGTCGTTGTTCAAAATGATCAGCTGCAATATCCCATTTGTATTTTCAGATTCAGTGATAAAGAATACACAGCCCTGCTGATGCAATGCACACATCAAGGTGCTGAGCTATCTGTATTTGGCGACAAACTACTCTGCTCAGCACATGGCAGCGAATTCGACAACAAAGGCGGTGTTCAGAATGGACCTGCAGATAAGTCTTTGAAAACATTTCCTGTCACCATTGAACCTACACAAATAAAAATTTCGTTGAAAAAAGCATGAAAAAAATTATACTACTGGTTGTATTAACAGCTGTATACGCACACATATCAAAGGGTCAGATTGATTCCTCACTATTGAAAAGGATTCCGAAAGACACGGCCAAGCAACTGATGAACATGGATGCCATTTATAACCGTCCATTTTTGGGCATAGGCAAACTCCCTGTTTCATTGGGTGGCTATGCCGAGGTCAATTGGCAACACATAGGCACCGATGGCATTTCAGACGGCCACCAGTTTCAAATGAGGCGAATGACATTATTTGTAGCTTCTAGTGTTAGCAAACGGATCAAATTTCTGAGCGAAATAGAATTTGAAGATGGCGGTAAATCTATTGCCATTGAATTTGCTTCTGCTGATTTTGAGTTTCATCCTTTACTGAATTTGAGAGGTGGTATTGTCATGAATCCAATTGGTGCTTTTAATCAAAACCATGACGGGCCAAAATGGGAATTTACCGATCGCCCAATTGCCTCTACACAAATGCTGCCTGCTACTTGGAGCAATGCCGGATTTGGCTTGTTTGGCAAATTGTATCGCAAGAATTACATGTTCGGATACGAGGCTTATATTACAGGTGGATTTGACAACTCAATTATAGACAACCACCAGAATAGAACGTATTTACCTGCAACAAAAGACAATGCCGACCGCTTTGAGGAATCAGCCAGCGGCACACCTCTGTTGACCGTTAAGATTGCACAAAGGGTTAAAAATATCGGTGAACTAGGCTTATCCTATATGGGTGGTATTTACAACACATTTCAAAAGGATGGTTTGATATTAGATGACAAAAGAAGATGTGATGTTTGGGCTGTTGATTATAACACCACGTTGCCAAAATTAAATACATTCATTACCGGTGAGTGGGCCTGGATACTGGTGAATATCCCCGAAACCTACACCCAACAGTACGGCAAGAAACAACATGGTGGTTTTCTAGACATTGTACAGCCCATCATGAAAAAGCGCATGCTGGGATGGGACAAAGCGGTATTGAATATTGCTTGTCGTTTGGAGTATGTTGACTGGAATGTGGGCACATTCAATGAAACAGGCACCAAAATAGGCGACAATCTTTGGAGCATAATGCCTGCCGTAAGTTTCAGACCAACATCACAAACAGTTTTCAGATTCAATTACAGATACCAGATACAGGAAGATATTTTCAGCAACCCGCCACAAAAAACAGGTGGCTATAGCTTTGGCATCTCAACTTATTTTTAATTTAGGACTTATATAATTTCACAAAAGGTTCTGACAATTTTGTCAGGACCTTTTTTGTTTTGATGCTATGCATAAAAACTATTGCCCTGTGTTAGAATTCATATCCGCTAAGGCGGATTTGAACACAACACAGGGCAACAAAAACTAAAAAACCCGCCCCGTAAATACGGGACGGGTTTAAGTTTTTGTAAGTGCCCGAAGAGAGACTCGAACTCTCAAGTATTGCTACAACGGCTTCTGAGACCGCAACGTTTACCAATTTCGCCATCCGGGCAATGACTGTTCTGAAAAAATTGACTCTTTCTGAGTCTTAGTGCCCACGACAAGATTCGAACCTGCACAACCTTTCGGTCACCACCCCCTCAAAGTGGCGTGTCTACCAATTTCACCACATGGGCTTTTTTCAGGATTGCAAAAGTAATGTTTTATAACGAATGTACAAATACTGCTATCCGATTTTGACTTTGCAAAGGTGGGTCTATCACTTCTGATAATGCAGCACTTCAGAGCATAAAAAAGGGTGTGAAAACAATCACACCCTTTCCAATTATTTTTAAAAACAACTACTCTTCTTTAATGGCTTGAGTACCTGCTTTTTTCTTGCAGCAGTTCTTTTTCTCGCACTTCTTTTCAGTAGTAGTGGTAGTTGTTGTGGTTGTACCTGTTGAAGTTGGCGCTTTTTCTGTTGCAGTAGTGGCAGGTGCAGCGGGTGCAGCAGGTGTTGTTTCACTTGTAACAGTTGGCTTAGGATCAGGAGTAGCAGTCTCTACAGCCGGTTTTTTCTTAGCCGGTGGCGTTCCGCCTGTAGCCGGTGTTTGCGCATTGCTAATGAAGGCAATACCAACGAATAATGTAAGTGTTAAAATAAGTTTTTTCATGATACTAATAATTTCTAAAAGTCAAATATACTGAAAAAGATACAAATATTACACCAAAGTGGCCACTACAGTTTCACCACCTTTGGTTTTTTGCTGTAATTTTACATTAATCTGAGCTGAAAGGGGTAAAAATAAGTCGATGCGGGAACCAAATTTAATGAATCCCATTTCACCGCCTTGTTCTACTTGCTGACCTTCCTTTACATAATACACAATACGCTTGGCCAATGCCCCTGCTATCTGTCTGAACAATACCTCGGCTCTTGAATTAGCAATCACCACAGTAGTTCTTTCGTTCTCTGTTGATGATTTTGGGTGCCATGCTACAAGGTATTTACCCGGATGGTATTTGGCATACTTTACAATACCTGCTATTGGATTTCTATTCACGTGCACATTGATAGGGCTCATAAAAATGCTTACCTGTCTGCGCTTGTCTTTAAAATACTCAGGCTCTTCCACTTCCTCAATTACCACTACAGTGCCATCTGCAGGCGCTATAACGTGTCCTTCGTTCACAATGGTATTGCGGGTAGGGTTGCGGAAAAATTGCACAATCAGGATAAAGAATACCAGCGAAATAGCCAGTACAATTCTTCCGATAATGCTTTGGTCGCCTAACCAACTTTGCATACCGATATTGATACCTGCCAGTACCAGCAAGGTCACCAAAATTATTTTATATCCTTCGCGGTGTAAAAGCATTAGAATACGCCTCTGAATTTTTGAGTGGTTGCTACTTTATCGATTGCCACGATGTAGGCCGCTGTACGCATGCTTACATTGTGAGATTTACCTGCTTCAAATACAGTATCGAAAGCCATTTTCATAACACGGTCAGCACGTCTGTTAACACGCTCTTCGGTCCAGAAATAACCCATGCGGTTTTGTACCCACTCGAAGTAAGATACAGTAACACCACCTGCGTTAGCCAAAATATCAGGCACTACAATGATGCCTTTATCATTCAATATTTTATCAGCGTTAGCGCTTGTAGGTCCGTTAGCACCTTCAACGATTAATTTAGCTTTGATATTAGCGGCATTGGCATCAGTAATTTGATCTTCCATTGCAGCCGGTACCAATATATCGCATTCTGATTCCAGCAATTGTGCGTTATTGATTTTTTCGCCACCTGTAAATCCACCAAGGTTACCGTTTGCTTTGGTATAAGCCATAGCCTCTTCAACCTTGATACCGTTTTTATTGTAATAACCACCGGTGATATCAGAAATACCAATGATCTTAACACCCAACATTTCAATCAGTTTAGCAGAAATTGAACCCACATTACCAAAACCTTGAACAACGCAAGTGCACTCTTCAGGTTTCAGGCCCATTTTAGCTAAAGCGGTACGGGTACATACCATTACACCTCTACCTGTAGCTTCAACCCTTCCGAGTGAACCGCCCATAGAGATTGGCTTACCTGTGATAACAGCAGGTGTATATTGTCCTTTTATTTTTGAATATTCGTCAACGATCCAGGCCATTTCCTGCTGACCGGTGTTCATATCCGGAGCCGGAATGTCTTTGTCAGGACCGAAAACATCGCTCATTGCAGCAGCATAGGCTCTGGTTAAACGTTCCAGTTCACCTTTGCTCATGTTTTTAGGGTCGCATTTAATACCACCTTTACCACCACCATAAGGAATACCTACTACAGCTGTTTTCCATGTCATCCATGCAGCCAAAGCTTTTACCTCATCGAGCGATACATCCATTGAATAACGGATACCGCCTTTTGAAGGGCCTAGAGTGGTGCTGTGTTGTACACGGTGACCTTCGAACACTTGTACTTTGCCGTTGTCCATGATTACTGGGAGGTTAACAGTTACAATTTTAGCCGGAAATTTCAGGGTATTGTAAGCTGATTCATCAAGTCCGATAATCTTTGCCGCTTCATCAAAGCGTTTCATCATTGAATCCAATGGATTCAGATTGCTGTGAATGG